>NZ_JBSFNM010000066.1:0-53081 GCF_053587085.1 Kitasatospora sp. NPDC003701 | reverse complement strand
GCGGGGGGGGGGGGTTCTGGGGGTGCCGCCGCTGGACGCGCTGGTGGTCGACTGTCCCATGGGCGGGGTGGGGGCGGGAGCGTGGTGCCCGGTCCGACCGGTGTCGGTCGGACCCACCGCAGGACCGCCGGTCGCCCGGCAGGCGCCCGGCGCCCGGCGCGGCCTCAGCCGAACTGCTGCTCCAAGTCCTTCAGCTTGCGCTCCAGCGAGTCCAGCCGGGGCAGCGCCACGGTGTCCTCCTCCAGCGTGAGGTCGATGGTGCGCCGCTCCGGACGGGCCGGGAGGCCGGGCTGCACCACCGGGCCCTCGGCGGCGGGCGCGGGCGGCTCGACGGCGGGGCGGTCCGCCGAGGGCCCGCCGGTTATGGCGGACTCCTGGCCGGACTCCAGCTGCCGGGCCGCGCCGCGGCTGCGCCAGGCACTGTTGGAGCGGTTGATGGCCCGGATCTCGGCCCGCTCGCGGCGCCCGGCCAGCCGGCGGCGCTCCTTCTCCACGACCTTCTCCCGCTTCTCCTCGCGGACCTCGTCGACCGCCTCGTCCAGGCTGCGGACGCCCTCCAGCAGCATCAGCGACCAGGCCGCGTAGGTCTCGCGCGGGGCGCGCATCCAGCGGACGATCCGGATCTGCGGCAGCGGGCGCGGGACGAGGCCCTGCTCGCGCAGCGCGGCCCGGCGGGTCTGCTTGAGCGCCCGGTCGAACAGCACGGCGGCCGAGAGCGACATCCCCGCGAAGAACTGCGGGGCGCCGGCGTGGCCGAAACCGCGCGGGGCGTGCACCCAGTTGAACCAGGCGGAGGCGCCGGCGAAGAGCCAGACCAGCAGGCGCGAGCCGAGTGCGGCGTCACCGTGGCTGGCCTCGCGGACGGCGAGCACGGAGCAGAACATCGCCGCCCCGTCCAGGCCGAACGGGACGAGGTACTCCCAGCCGCCGGAGAGGTTGAGGTTCTGCACCCCGAAACCGACCAGGCCGTGGAAGGAGAGCGCGGCCGCGACGGCGGCGCAGCAGAACAGCAGCGTGTACGAGGCCCCGCCGTACAGGGATTCCTTGCGGCGGCGGCGCTCCTCGGAACGCTCCCAGGAATCCGAGCCGCCCGGTCCGGCGGCGGATCCCCGATTTCGGGCCAGGGCCACCAGCAGGGCGGTGACCAGCAGCACCGCAACGCCGGTGACGGCCCAACCGAGCGGTATGTCGGACAATTTCATCGCCTGGACCAGCCTCGCTTTCCTGCGTCGTGATGGCGGGGACCATCATGGCGGATGCTCGGCCCGAGAATGGCTGATTCGCCGTCAATGCGCTGAGGAGAGGGATTTCTGACGTGGGAGAAGTCGCATTGTCTTATTAATTAAGGGGCGTTGTTTCCCGGAATTCCGGGCTTTCCGGGCCCGGCCCGGAGGCCGCCGCTGTCAACCCCGCGTGACGCGGGGGCAGCCGCCGCACATCTCCTCGGGCTGGACGGTGTAGACGAGGCAACAGCTGGCCCGGGCACGGTCGGTGCCCGAAGCACCGCCGGCCGCGAAGCCCGCACCTGGGGTGAACGACGCGGACGCGCCGGGCGCGCACGCCGTGGGCGCCGGGAGTGCCGGGGGCTCCGAGGCCCTCGGCGCGGCCGGCCGGTGCGCTGCCGCCGGGGCCGGTGCGAGCAGGTCCGAGAGCTCGGCCCGGGCCCGCTCCTCCTCGCCGAGCAGCCCGCCGACGTACCAGAGCCCCTCCACCACCGCGTCGGTCGCCATCGCCCAGAGCATCCGCGGGCTGCGCCGCACCGCGGGGCGGAAGGCGGTCAGCACCGGGGTCAGGAAGCCGGCCAGCGCCGCGCGCAGCTCGGCGGCCAGGGCCGCCTCGTCGGCCACCGTGCGGGCGTCGGGCAGTCCGGCGGCCGGGTCGTCGGGCAGGCAGA
This sequence comes from Kitasatospora sp. NPDC003701, assembly GCF_053587085.1. NCBI lineage: Bacteria > Bacillati > Actinomycetota > Actinomycetes > Kitasatosporales > Streptomycetaceae > Kitasatospora > Kitasatospora sp. NPDC003701. The sequence continues at coordinate 51,187 of NZ_JBSFNM010000066.1, read as the reverse complement.
CGAAGGCGCCCGGGCGGGCGGTGAGTTCGCCGGTGGCGCGGCGGATCGAGACGTCCCCCGGGGTGAGCAGCGGCACCCGGCGCTCCAGGAACCAGGGCAGCGTGAACAGCAGCGCGGCCGGCCAGGTGAAGCGGTGCAGGCCGAAGCCGGCCGCGACGTCGGGGCGCAGCGGTCGGCCGTACCGGGCCAGCCCCTGCCGGGCGTCGTGGGCGATCAGTTCGCGCAGCGCGTCCGGGCCGGCCAGGAGGTCGGCGCCGGAGAGCCAGCCGTCGCCGGTGCGGGGCGGCGCGCTGTGCACCCGCAGGGCGGGGAAGAGCCGGCCGAGTCTGCGGTAGCTGGCGGTGCAGGGCACCGGCGGGCAGGTGCCCGGCCGGGGGGTGACAGCGTGCGCGGGGGTGGTGCGGGGGGCGCGCGGCGCGGGGCCGGGCCGGGTGCTGCTCGCGGTCATGGTGCGGGCCCTATCGGGTCGACCGGAACCCGTGCCGGACCGTCCGGCCCGTGCCCGGCCGGGTGCGACGGCGGCCGGACCCGGCCGGCCGGGGCCTGGCGGAGCCCGGGAACGGCAAGGCGAACCTGGCCGGAGTACTGCTCACCCCGGCCAGGTTAGGCTCACCTTAGCTGATAGTTCCCCGGGGTTCGCGTTCGATGCGTCCGTCCGGGGGAGTGCCCGGCGCGCGCACCGCGCTCAGCTGGCGCGCGAGCCAGACCGGCACGCCCCCGAGCGCCTGGACCAGCCTGGTCGCCTCGGCCCGCAGCCGGACCGCCTCGTCCGGTTCGGAGACCTCGGCCAGCGCCGCCAGCGCCGGCGCCACCCCGACCGTGAAGCCGAGTTGCTCGCGCAGCCGCAGTGAGGCGTCGAACCCCTCCCGAGCCCGGTCGTGGTCCCCGGCGGCCTGGGCCAGCGCGGCCAGGTGCCGCCAGGTGTAGGAGCGCAGCAGTTCGTCCCCGCGCTCGCCGGCCCCCTCGTGCGCCCGGCGGTAGGCGATCCAGGCCGCCGTCCGGTCGCGCAGCAGGTTCTCCGCGACCAGCCCCCGGCGGAAGTCCAGCAGCGGCCGCCCGGGGGCGTCCGGCGGCAGCAGCGCGGAGGTGCGTCCGAGCGCCGCCTGTGCTTCGTCCAGCCGGTCGCGTGCGCCGAGGACGCTGGAGACGTACGCCAGGAACCCGCGGGCGCAGGAGGCGCCCGCACGCTGCTCGGTGCTGGTCACCAACGCCTCGGCGAGACGCAGCGCCTGCTCCGCCTGGGTCCAGTTGGCGGCGGTGAACAGGCATTGCTCGATGAGGAGTTCGGCCCGCCCGAGCGCGGTCTCCGGGTCGCGTTCGGCGGCCGGGCGTAACAGCTCCGCGGCCTCCTGCCAGCACGCCCTGGACCGCAGCCGCCATACGGTGTCCCCCGGCTCGCGGGGCGCCGCCCGCCCCCGGCCGTCCCGCCCGTCCCGGCCACTCGGGCCCCATCCGTGCTCCGACAACGCCACCTCCTTGTGTGCGCCATCCAGCAGGACGCCGGCCTCTGCCCCCAAGGCCCGCGTTGTGGCGGCAATTCAACACGGGGGTGAGCTTGTGCACCAGATCACGAGCGCAGGTTGTTGCGCCCGGACCCGTGTTGTGCCGATCGCTCCCGGGGCGCCCGGGTCGGCCGGGGCCGGTGGGGCCGGGCCGGGGCGGGGCAGCCCGGACCACCCGGCGACGGGCGGGGCCGGGGGCGAGGTGCGGGGGAGTCGGGACGGTCGGGGGCGGGTCAGGACGGGGTCAGGACGTCCAGCCGGTCTCCATCAGGGCCTCGGCGGCGCCGTTGGCGGGCTGCGGCACCCCGGCCAGGTCCAGGCTGAACAGGGCGACCAGCAACTGCTCGCCGCGCACGGTGGCCTGGTGCGAGTAGCCGGCCAGGGTGAACATCGCGGCGGCCATCTCCTCGGCGTGCAGGGTCTGCAGCCAGAGGCACTCCACCGACTTCACGTCGGCCGGCTCGGTCCAGGTGTCCACCTGGGCGACCATCCGGCTGCCGAGCAGGGTGACGCCGTCGCGCTCCTGGGCCTCCGTCAGCTCCAGGTCGTCGAAGCCCAGCCACTCCAGGTAGCGGGCGGCGGTGAACACCGCGTCCTGCGAGGTGCGCACCGGGTGCGGGCGGAACGGCGCGCGCCGCCGCCAGGGCGTGGCCGAGGCGCCGGACCCGCCGGGCGGGGCGGGGACGGGCGCGTTCAACGGGTGGGCCGGGTGCGGGCGGGAGCTCTGCGGGCCGGCGGCGCCGAGCTGGCCGGTGGTCGCGCTGCCGCCGAGGCGGGTGGTGCGGTCGACCGGCAGCCGGACGGTGGCGCCGCAGTTGCAGGTGAACTCGGGCTGCGGCCACTGGTCGGAGCGACCGCAGTGCGGGCAGCGCATGTTCAGCCAGGAGTCCTCCCAGGACCGGAACCGCACCTGCACCGGCACGCCGCCGCGCAGCAGCGGCACCTTGAGCGAGGCGCCGCACGGGCAGGGCAGCGACGGCGGCTCGTACAGGTGCTCGCGCCGGCAGGCGGGGCAGCGGATCGCCCGGGCGCCACCGCCCGCCACCGGCCCGTGCTGTGCGGGGTCGCGTCCGGTGAAGTCGTCGGGCAGTCCGGACATCGCGGGCACCGTCCGTTCGAATCGAGGGGAAGGACGTGTCCCATGCTCCCCGAAACGCGGGGGCCGCGGCGCGGAATGGGGCAATCCTCAGGGACAGATCAGGGGTGTGCGCTCGATCCCTCGTCGGGGAGGAGGATCCCGTGCCACCCCGAAGGGGGAGCGGACACCCGTTCGGACCGGGGGAGGATCACCCGGCCGCCCAACGGGCGAGGTCGGCGGGGGTGTCGAGGTCGTCGGGGACGGCGATGTCGGCGCACTCGACCAGCGCGATCTCGTCGGCGCGCGCCGCCAGCAGAGCGCGTGCGCCGGAGTCGCCGGTCGCGCCCGCCGCCGCCTCGGCGAAGTGCCGGGCGCCGATCAGGACGGGGTGCCCGCGCCGCCCCTCGTACGCCGCCGCCGCCAGCTCGGCACCGGCCCGGTGGGCGGCCAGCAGCCGGGCCACCGCGGCCGGGGTGACGCCGGGCGTGTCCACCAGCATCACCAGCGCGGCCGAGGCCTCGGGCGCCAGCGCGGCCAGCCCGGCGCGCAGCGAGGAGCCCATCCCGCCGGCCCAGTCCGGGTTGGTCACCAGCCGGCAGCCCGGCAGGTGGGCGGTGGAGCGCACCTGATCGCCGGCCGCGCCCAGCACCACCGTCACCGACGCGCAACCGCCGGCCCGGACCACCGCCACCGCGTGCTCCACCAGCGGCCGCCCCCCGTACCGGAGCAGCGCCTTCGGCCGGCCGCCGAGCCGCCGCCCGCCCCCGGCGGCCAGCACCAGGGCGGCGACCGGCCGTTCACCACCCGTGCGGCCGCTGGTCCCCGTGCTGTTGCGCATGGGCCCAGCCTGCCCGCCCGGGGCGGTCGCGCGCAGCCGTAGGAAGCCACAGTTGTACGAATGCACAAGGAGAACCCGCAGGTCGGGGCAGCTCCTGAGCGGTTCGGCCGCTGGTTTCCCGGCCCCGCTGCCCCTGTACTGGGCCGATGAACACCGCACCGCGCCCGCTGCTGGACCGCTTCGGCAGGGTCCACACCGACCTGCGGGTCTCGCTCACCGACCGCTGCAACCTGCGCTGCACCTACTGCATGCCGGCCGAGGGCCTCGACTGGCTCCCGAAGGCCGAGGTGCTGAGCGACGACGAGGTGGTCCGGCTGGTGCGGATCGCGGTCGGGCGCCTGGGCATCGGCTCCGTCCGGCTGACCGGGGGCGAACCGCTGCTGCGCCGGGGCCTGCCGGAGCTGGTCGGGCGGATCACCGCGCTCGGCCCCGAGGTCTCGCTGACCACCAACGGCATCGGCCTGGCCCGCACCGCCGGGGCGCTGCACCGGGCCGGGCTGCACCGGGTCAACGTCAGCCTGGACACCCTGCGCCCCGAGCGGTACGCCGCGCTGACCCGCCGGGACCGGATCGCCGACGTCCTCGCCGGCCTGGCCGCCGCGCAGGCCGCCGGGCTCGCGCCGGTGAAGGTCAACGCGGTGCCGGTGCGCGGTGTCAACGACGACGAGATCCTCGACCTGGTCGAGTTCGCCGCCGGGCACGGCTACCGGATGCGGTTCATCGAGTCGATGCCGCTGGACGCGCAGGGCGCCTGGGACCGGGCGACGATGGTCACCGCCGACGAGATCCTGGCCGTCCTCGGCACCCGCTGGGACCTCGTCCCGGTCGGCCGGCACGGGAACGCGCCGGCCGAGGAGTGGCGGATCGCCGGCACCGACACCGTGGTCGGCGTGATCGCCTCCGTCACCCGGCCGTTCTGCGGCGGCTGCGACCGCGTCCGCCTCACCGCCGACGGGCAGTTGCGCAACTGCCTGTTCGCCACCGAGGAGTCCGACCTGCGCGCGCTGCTGCGCGGCGGCGCCGACGACGACCGGATCGAGGCCGCCTGGCGGGCCGCCATCGGCCGCAAGGGCCCCGGCCACGCCATCAATTCGGCCGGTTTCGTCCAGCCGGACCGGCCGATGTCCGCGATCGGGGGGTGAGCCCGGCGGCCGGCCCGGACACCGGCGCGGACACCGGCCCGGACACCGGCCCGGACACCGGGCCGGCAGCCGCGGTCACCGCGCCGGGCGGGCGAAGTGCGTGCGGTAGGTGCGCGGGGTCATGCCCACCCGCTGGAGCAGGTGACGGCGCAGCGAGTCGGCCGTGCCGAAGCCGGCGCGGCCGGCGACCAGGTCGACCGGGAGGTCGGTGGACTCCAGCAGCTCGCGGGCCCGTTCGATCCGCTGGGTGAGCAGCCACTGGAGCGGCGTGGCCCCGGCCTCGGCCAGGAAGCGCCGGTTGAGGGTGCGGACGCTGACCCCGGCGTGGGTGGCCAGGGCCGCGAGAGTCAGCGGCTCGTCCAGCCGCTCCAGCGCCCAGGCGCGGGTGGCGGCCAGCGAACGGCCGTCCGCCGCCGACACCGGGGACGGCAGGGCCTGCTCCTGGCCGCCGTCCCGGACGGCCGAGACCACCGCCAGCCGGGCCACCGCGTTGGCCACCGCGGCGCCGTGGTCGGTGCGGACCATGTGCAGGCAGAGGTCGATGCCGGCGGTCAGCCCGGCCGAGGTCAGCACCGGGCCGTCCTCGACGAACAGCGCCCGCGGGCGGACCCGGACGGCGGGGAACCGGTGCCCGAGCGCGCCCGCCTGCACCCAGTAGGTGGTGGCGCTGCGCCCGTCCAGCAGACCGGCCTGGGCGAGGACGAACGCGCCGGTGCAGATCGACGCGACGCGCGCGCCGCGGCGGGCCGCCGCGCGCAGGGCCGCCAGTACCCGCTCGTCCGCCTCGGTGCGGGCGCCGGAGCCCGTGACCATGACGGTGTCCGCCCGGGCCAGGGCGTCCAGGCCGTGCGGGACCACCACCTGGAGGCTGCCGGTGGACGCCACCGGGCCGGGGTCGGGGGTGCAGATCCGCACCTCGTAGGCGGGCCGGCCGTCCAGTTCGGCGGCGCCGAAGACGAGTTCGGGGATGGCGAGGTCGAAGGCGGTCACCGGTGGCACGGCGACGACCGCGATCCGGTGCGCCCCGGCCCCCGGCCCGTCCGGCGATGGTACGGGGGACGACGACGGTGACGGCATGGCCAGAACCTCCGGATGCGTGGCAGCCGGGTCCCTGTTCCCCCACCCCGCCCGGCCGCAGAGTGGATCACGGCGGCGCGCCCTGACGCCGCGACACCACCCCTGGCAACTCCGGAGCATCCCATGACCTTCCACGTCGTCGTCGGCGCGGGCCCCACCGGTACCGCGACCGCCCGCCGGCTCGCCGACGCGGGCGAGGCCGTCCGCCTGGTCACCCGGCGCGGCACCGGCCCCGAGCACCCCGGCATCGAGCGGATCGCCGCCGACGCCACCGACGCCGACCGGCTCACCGCGCTCACCGGGGGCGCGGCCACCCTGGTCAACTGCGCCGCGCCGCCGTACCTGCGCTGGCTGGAGGAGTTCCCGCCGCTCGCGGCCGCGCTGCTCACCGCCGCCGAGCGCACCGGCGCGGGCTACGTCCTGCTGGGCAACGCCTACGGCTACGGCCCGGTGGACGGCCGCATCGAGGAGGACCGGCCGGCGGCCCCGACCGGCCCCAAGGGCGTGCTGCGGGCGCGTCTGTGGGCCGATGCGCTGGCCGCGCACCGGGCCGGCCGGCTCCGCGCCACCGAAGTCCGGGCCAGCGACTTCCTCGGGGCGGGCGCCGGTTCGCTCTTCCAGTTCACGGCCGCGCCCGCCGTGGTGGCCGGCGAGCCGGCCTCCTACCCCGCCGACCTGGACGCGCCGCACAGCTGGAGCTACCTCGGCGACGTGGCCGCCACCCTGGTCGCCGCCGGCCGCGACGAGGCCGCCTGGGGCCGGGCCTGGCACGTGCCCAGCACCAGCGAGGCGTCCGCCCGCACGCTGGCCGGCCGGTTGGCGCGGGCGGCCGGCGTGCCCGGACCGCGGCTGTCCGCGGTGTCGGAGGAGGAACTGGCCCGGCTGGGCGAGAGCGACGAGCTCCTGGCCTCGATGATCGAGACGAACCACCTGCGCTACCGCCCGCTGCTGCTCGACTCGGCCCGGACGGAGCGGGTGCTGGGCGTCACGGCGACCCCCCTGGACGCCGTCCTGGCGGAGACGGCCCACGCGCTGCGGCGGTGACGGGCGGCGGGCGGACACCGGGCGGGCGCCGGGCGGGCGCCGGGTGTGAGCTTCGACATGCTCGAACGCTCCGCGCTGCGCCGCCTTGACGGTGTGTGGAGCGGCTGGTCTGCTGGGTCGCCGTCAGTCTCCCCCCAGCCCCGGAGTCCTCCGTGCCCGCCCGCCGCACCGCCCTGTCCGCCGCCACCGTCTTCCTGATATCCGCCCTGGCGCTGGCCGGCTGCTCCGGGGGTGCCGAGAAGCCGGCCGCCGGCTCCGCCGCCGGGACCAGCCCGCTGCAGAACCCCGACGGCACCAAGTCCGGCCTGGCGCCGCTGACCTCGCCCGAGGACCGCAAGGCCGGCCGGGACATCATCGCCAGGGTCGCGACCGCCGCCGCCGGGCCCAAGGACGGCTACGACCGCAACGAGTTCGGCCCGGCCTGGACGGACAACGTGGACGGCGTGCCGGGCGGCCACAACAACTGCGACACCCGCAACGACCTGCTGGCCCGGGACGGCCGCTCGGTCGAGCACAAGGACGGGTCCAGCTGCACGGTCACCGCGATGACCATCGACGACCCGTACACCGGGAAGACCGTCCGGTGGAGCAAGCAGCAGGCCTCGAAGATCCAGATCGACCATGTGATGCCGCTGTCCTACGACTGGCAGATGGGCGCGTCGAAGTGGGACAAGGCCAAGCGCGTCCAGATCGCCAACGATCCGCTCAACCTCGTCCCGGCGGACGGCTCGCAGAACGCCTCCAAGGGCGACTCCGGTCCGGCCACCTGGCTGCCGGCCAACACCACCGTCCGCTGCTCGTACGCGGTGCGCTTCGCCCAGGTCTCGCTGAAGTACCAGCTGCCCGTCACCGAGGCCGACAAGAAGGCCATGCTCCAGCAGTGCGACGGCTGACGAAACGTTCCGCCAGCCTTTGTCCGCATTCGTCGTCCGGTCCGTCGATCAGGAGATGACCGGTGTGATGACCGGGTGATATTCGTGTGCGGTGTACTCCAAGATCACCCGGTTCTCACGGCGCGCCCTGCCCGCCGCCGTCGCCGCCGCCCTCCTGGCCGGCTGCACCAGTTCGGCCGGATCCACCGACGCGGCCTCCGGCACACCGTCACCCGCCGCCACCTCCGCCACGCCGGCCCCGGCCACCCCGCCGACCCCGACGCCCAGGCCCACCGGCGAGGCGGACCCGGCCCTCAAGCCGTTCTACGGCCAGCAGATCGCCTGGGCACCCTGCGCCGACGACCCGAAGACCGAGAAGGTCGACGAGTCGGCGGTCCAGTGCGGCACGCTCAAGGTCCCGCTGGACTACGCCGGTCCGGCCGGCGACTCGATCGACGTGGCCGTCGTCCGCGTCCCCGCCGCCAAGCAGGACCGGCGGGTCGGCTCACTGCTGGTCAACCCCGGCGGGCCCGGCGGCTCCGGCGTCAGCATGGTCAAGCGCGACCCCAAGCAGTTCGACGGCCCGCTCCACGACCGCTTCGACACGATCGGCTTCGACCCGCGCGGCGTCGGCCTGACCGCCCCGGTCAACTGCCTGGACGACGGGGCCCGCGACGAGTGGGTCACCACCGACGCGCCGGGCGACGAGCACGGCAAGGTGCTCGCCGACGCCTGCCGGGCCAAGTACGCCAAGGTGCTGCCGTTCATCGGCACCCGCAACACCGCCCGTGACATGGACGTCCTGCGGGCCGCCCTGGGCGACCCGAAGCTCAACTACTTCGGCATGTCCTACGGCACCTACCTCGGCAGCCTCTACGCCGAGGAGTTCCCCGACCGGGTCGGCCGGCTGGTGCTGGACGGCGCCGTCGACCCGTCCGTGCCACTGACCGAGCACAACATCGAGCAGTACGCGGGGTTCGAGCGCTCGCTCCGGGCCTTCGCCGCGTACTGCGCCAAGCAGGACCAGTGCCCGCTCGGCAAGGACCAGGCCAAGGCCGCCGACAAGCTCGCCGACTTCCTCGACGGGCTCAAGCAGAAGCCGCTCACCACCACCGACGGGCGCACCCTCACCGCCAACGCGGCCTGGGTCGGCGTCGTCGACAGCCTCTACGGTGACGAGAAGGCCTGGGACTCCCTGCGCAACGACCTCGGCTGGGCGATGGTCCGGGGCAAGGGCGACTACCTGCTCGCGCGCGCCGACGGCTACAACCACCGTGACAAGGACGGCCACTACGGCGCCTCGCCCGACGCCTACACCGCCATCCACTGCGCCGACGGCGCCACCGGCGCCCCGACCGGTGAGGCGCTGCAGGCCGCGTACGCCGAGCTGGCGGCCAAGGCCCCGCTGATCAGCCGGCACGAGCCGAGTGCGGCGCTGTTCGACCCCGACTGCCGGGCCTGGCCGTTCCGTTCCGCCGAGCAGCCGCACCCGATCACGTCGAAGAGCGCGGCGCCCATCGTCGTGGTCGGCTCGACCGGGGACCCGGCGACGCCCTACGCCTGGGCGGAGAAGCTCACCGCCCAGCTCGGCAACGCCGTGCTGCTCACCCGTGAGGGCGAGGGCCACACCGGCTACGGGTGGAGCACGTGCGTCCGCACCTCGGTCGACGCCTTCCTGACCGACGGCACCGTGCCGGCCGCCGGGACGCGCTGCCCGACCGACTGATCCGCGCCGCACGAAGGGGACGCACCGCCGGCGGGCGGTGCGTCCCCTTCGTCGTCCTCCGTCGGCTCAGGAGCTCGGCGGCTGGGTCAGGTCGTAGAAGGTGGAGCCGCCCACCGTCTTCGCGGTGTAGTGGCTCTCCACCCAGGCCTCGATCCGGGCGGTCTGCGACTCCTGGCCCGCGCCGTCCGCGCCGGTACCCGCGACGGCGCCGCCGACCGCGGCTGCACCGGCCTCGCCACCGGTGGCGCTGCCCGCGCCGACCGCCCGGCGCGAGCCGCCGCCGATGTACCAGTGCACCTTGCCCTCCCGGACGTACTGCTTGAAGGCGTCCAGGCTGAGCGACGGGTCGGTGCTGTTGAAGCCGCCGAGGGCCATCACCGGTACGCCGGAGGCGAGTTGGTAGCTCGCGGCGTTCTGCGAGCCGCTGGTCGCGGCGGCCCAGGTGTAGTGGTCGGCGTCCTGCTCCAGCGCGGCGGCGGCCTCCTCGCTCACCGCGGCGCCGTTCAGCAGCCCGCCCATGCCGCCGGGGGCCCCGCCGCCCGTCCCGCCGAAGCCGCCCGTCCCGCCGAAGCCGCCGGCCCCGCCGAAGCCGCCGCGCCCGTTGCGTCCGCCGGTGCCGCCGGTGCCGCCGGTGCCGTCCGTACCGGGCTGTCCGTTGCCGCCCGCGCCGTTCGACCCCGCTGCGCCGCCCGCTGCCCCGCCCGGGGCGCCGCCGGGGAACTGCCCCGGAGCGCCGCCCTGGCCGGGGGAGACCTGCTGCCCGTTGATGAAGAACCGGCCGTCGCCGCCCGGCGGCATCCCGCGCATCCCGCCCGGGCCCATGCCCCGGCCGCCCGCGACCGCCGGACCGGCCGTCACGATCGAGCCGGTGTGCGCGGTGTTCACGGTGTCGACCGCGTACGCCGCCGGACCGCCCAGCGCCGCCGCCAGGCCCACCAGCCCGACGGTCGTGGCGAGCCGCGCCGCCAGCCGCCCGGCCAGCAGCAGCGCCGCCCCGGCCGCGAGCCCGCCGACCAGGACCGCCCAGCGCAGCCACGGCAGGAACTCCGCGCTGCGCCCGAGCAGCACGTACGCCCAGACCGCCGTCACCGCGAGGGTGACGCCCAGCACCGCCGCGTACGGCAGCCGGTGCCGGACCCGCCAGAGCCCGTCGACGCCCATCCCGACCAGCGCCGCGACCGCCGGGGCCAGCGCCACCGTGTAGTACTGGTGGAAGATGCCGGACATGAAGCTGAAGGTCAGCGCGGTGCAGACGAGCCAGCCGCCCCAGACCAGGAAGGCCGTCCGGGCGGTGTCCGTGCGGGCGTAGCGACGGGTCGCCCAGAGGCCGAGCAGCAGCAGGATCAGCGCGGCCGGCATCAGCCAGGCGATCTGCCCGCCGATGTCGCCGTCGAACAGCCGGGTGAGGCCGGTCTCGCCCCAGCCGCCGCCGCCCATCGCGCGGCCGCCGCCGGGCGGTGCCTCGCCCCCGCCGAGGAAGCGGGCACCGCCGCCGACGCTGCCGGTCTCGTCGCCGTTGAGCCGGCCGAGGCCGTTGTAGCCGAAGGTGAGCGAGAGGAAGCTGTTGTCCTGCGAGCCGCCGATGTACGGCCGGGCCGAGGCCGGCACCAGCTCGACCACCGCCACCCACCAGCCGCCGGCGACCACCATGGCCAGGCCGGCGGCCAGCAGTTGCCGCACCCGCCGCCAGAGGCCGGTGGGCGCGACCACCAGGTAGATCAGCGCGAAGGCGGGCAGCACGAGGAAGGCCTGGAGCGTCTTGGTGAGGAAGGCCAGCCCGAACATCACCCCGGTGAACACCAGCCACCGGGTGCCCGCCGCCTCGGTGGCCCGCAGCAGGCCGTACGCGGCCAGCGTGAGCAGCAGCACCAGCAGCGCGTCCGGGTTGTTGAAGCGGAACATCAGTGCCGCCACCGGGGTCAGCGCCAGCGCGGTGCCGGCCAGCAGACCGCCGAGCGCGGAGAAGCGCCGGCGCACCGCCGCGTACAGGGTGGCCACGGTGGCGACCGCCATCAGCGCCTGCGGGGCCAGCACCGACCAGGAGGAGAGGCCGAAGAGGCGGGCGGAGAGTGCCATCGGCCAGAGCGCCAGCGGCGGCTTGTCGACGGTGATGAAGTTCCCGGCGTCCGAGGAGCCGTAGAAGAAGGCCTTCCAGCTCTGGCTGCCGGCCTGGGCCGCCGCCGAGTAGAAGGAGTTGGCCCAGCCGGAGGCGCTCAGGCCCCAGAGGTAGAGGACGGCGGTGGCGGCCAGCAGGGCCAGCAGCGCGGGCCGCACCCACCGCGGGTCGTCGGCGCGGCCGCGCAGGGAACGGGCCGGCAGGGTGCGCAGCCGGCCGGCCCAGGACGCCGGGCCCTTGGGGCCGGCGGCGGGCGGCGGGCACGGCGGGAACAGCGCTTCGGCCGTGGCGGTGGCGGCCGCCGGTCCGGGGCCGGGTGCGTCGGGGGCCGGCTGCGGCGCCTCCGGCGGCGGGTAGTTCGCGGCCTCGGGCCACGGTTCGCCGGCCGGCGGGGAGAAGCTGGTCGTGGTCATGGGCGCTACGCTCGGGCGCCCGGCTGAGAGGACCGTGAGACCGGGGTGTGAGCCGCCTCTAATCCTGCCGGAGACCGCGGAAACCACGCGGACGGCCGAGCGCGGGCGCCCCCGGCGGGTGCCGCCGGGGGCGGGGCCGGGGTGTGCGCTAGGCCGCCTGGGGCATCGTCAGGTGCTTGCCCAGCCACTCCATCGCCGGCGGGATCTCCCGCGTCCAGGTGTGGAAGTTGTGCCCGCCGGTGTCCAGGGTGATGGTGGAGAGCTTGGTCGGCGCCTTGAAGGCCTTCACCATGTCCTGGGTGGCGTCGTAGTTGTTCTCGTCGTGGGCGGTGGCCAGCAGCAGCGAGACGGGCGCGGCCGGCTGGTTCCGCAGCCGCCACAGCAGGTCGTTCTCCTGCTTCAACTGGCTGTTGCCGCCGAAGAGGTCACCGGTGGTCTCGTCGATCGGCGCGGTGTAGTAGCCGGAGAGGGAGACGGCGGCCCGGTAGGCGTCCGGCTTGCGCAGCGCGAACTTCAGCGCGCAGTAGCCGCCGGTGGAGTTGCCGATCACGGCCCGGTTGCTCGGGTCGGTGCCGATCCGGTAGGTGGTGCCGAGCGCCTTGGGCAGGTCGCTGGTGAAGAAGGTCTCCACCTGCGGGCCGTTCGGGACGTCCACGCATTCGGTGTCCCGGTTGTTGACCAGGGTCGGCCGCATCATCACCAGGATGGTCGGCGGGAGCTTCTTCTGGTCGATCGCCTCCAGGGCGGAGGCCGGGTACTGCATCAGCGAGATCAGCTTCTCCGGGGTGCCGGGGTAACCGGCCAGCACCAGCGCCATCGGGAACTTCCGCTGCGCGAACTCCGGCTGGAAGTACTGCGGCGGCAGGTAGACGAACCCGTCGGTGCTCAGCCCGCTGCCGGCTCCTTTGACGGCGACCTTGTGGATCAGGCCGACCCGCTCCGGGTTGGAGCCCTGCTGGGCGTAGAACTTCTGCTCGCCGGTGATGGCGACGGCGGCGTTCGGCTGGTGGTCGACCACCGTGCCCGGCCCGCCGTTGGTGCCCAGGAGGTCGGTCCAGGAGCTGTAGAAGCCGAAGTAGCCGTTGGCGATCAGCCCCATCGCGACCAGCACCGAGATCTGGGTGGCGAGGAAGGCGCCGATCCGCCCGAGCCAGGCCTGCCAGCTCCGCCCGCCGAATCTCGGCCAGAGCCACATCGTGGCGGCGAAAACGCCGATCGCGAGGAGGGAGGCGATGATCTGGAGGGGGAGTCCCGTAAGCCTGAGCACGTGCCTGATCGTAGTTGACCGTCCCCGGCGCTCCGTGCGCCCCCATGTGCGCCCCGTCCACGCCTCAATGCGCCTCTTGTACGCCCTGTTGACCGCGTCCCGTTGGCTCGGGATCATGGCGGCGGGGAATGCACGGAGCGTGCATGAGAGATCACCGGGGGAGCGGCATGAAGTCCTTCACCAAGGTCGGCCTGGCGGCCGGCGCAACGCTGCTGCTGGCAGCGTGCTCAAGTGGGGGGTCGGGGGGAGCGGACGCCTTCGGGATGGGGCCGGGCAAGACCGGCCCGCCGTCCGCGAGCGCCAGTGCGAGCCCGAGTCCGAGCCCGACGCCCACACCGACCCCGACGCCGACCAAGCCGCCGTACGGCCCGGTGCTGGTGGGCTACATCGACCCGGTCAACGCCGCACTCGCCAAGCTCAACGCCTCCGCCGGCCTGGACGCCTTCGCCACCGTGCTCCAGGAGGCGGCCACCGCCGCGAACTCGGCGAGCAGCGGCCTCGGCCTCGCGGGTGAGCCGGCCACCGTCACGACCGCGCGGCGCCAGCTGGTGACCGCTCTCGGCCAGCTGTCCACCGACCTCACCAAGATCCGCAGCGACATCAAGGCGAAGAACGTCTGCGCCACCACCTCGGCCTTCGCCGAGGTGGGCCTGTCCGAGGGCCTCAAGGCGCTGCCCGCCGCCCTCGCCCAGATGGCCGCCGCCGGCTACCCCACCACCTTCAACGTCCCGCAGGCGCCGCCGCTCCAGACCCGCTCCCTGGACAGCGGCACCATGGTCCGCTCGGGCCGCCTCAAGGGCGAGGGCGTGCTCAACGTCGACAACGGCGGCAGCTCCGACGCGGTGGTCTCGCTCGCCCAGAACGGCAAGTCGATCCACTCGGTCTACGTCGGCAAGGGGAAGAAGGCGTCCATCGAGGGCGTCGAGGACGGCACCTACGACGTCTTCTTCGCCGGCGGCGTCGACTGGGACCCGACGCTGAAGGCGTTCACCCAGAGCTGCGACTTCAGCAAGTTCGACGACACCATGGCCTTCGAGACCGGCCGCACCTACACCTCGTGGTCCATCACCCTCCAGCCGACGGTCGGCGGCAACGCCAAGACCAGCGACGTGGACGAGGAGACCTTCCCACAGCCGTAGCGGGGTCGGGCCCGCAGCACGGCGCCGCCGGTCGCATCGACCGGCGGCGCCGTGCTGTGCGGTGGGCGGCCGCCGTCGGGCTCCGGCCCGTCACGCCGCCGGCGGCTCCGTCGGCGGCCGGTACGAGTCCACCCGCCGGACGAGCTCGCGCAGGGCCCGCAGCTCCCGGTCCAGCGCGTGGGCACCCTCGGGGGTCAGGCTGATCCAGGTCCGCGGGCGGCGGCCCGCGTAGCCCTTGACGACCGCGACCAGTCCGGATTCCTCCAGGACCTTCAGATGGCGGGACAGATTGCCGTCGGTGACGCCGAGCTGGCCCTTCAGGAAGCCGAACTCGACGCGGTCGGCCTCGCGGGCGACGGTCAGGACCCCGAGCCGCACCCGCTGGTGGACGGTGTCGTCGAGGTCCTGCGTGGGGTGCGGTCCGTCGCTCTCGTCCGGTTCGCCGCTGCCCGGCTCCTCGGGCGCCTCTGCCGTGCTCATGGGGCGACCGTACTGGACGCGGCCGGGCCGGCGGCGGCCCGGCGGCGGGCGCCCGTCCACTGGGCCAGTCCGGCCCCCAGCAGGATCGCCGCGAGCAGGAACGCCTTCAGCTGCGGGCCGTTCGCCCAGCCGGCGCCGTCCGACTCCGCCCACGGGATCCAGCCGCTGCCCCAGGGGGCCCCGAGGTAGGCGGTGAGCAGTGCGATGTGGGCGAGGGCCGCGCCCACCACGGCCTTGCTGCGCTCGACCACGCCGAGGGCCAGGAGCCCGACGCCGACCACGTACCAGGGCGAGGCGTAGCTGTTCGCCAGGAAGGAGACCGCGACCGGCTGGTCCCGGAGGAAGAGCAGGGCGAGCAGGACGGCGGCCACCAGACCGGCCGCGCCGATGCCGGCGCCGAGCCACGCGCCGCGGCGGGGCACGATCCCCCGCTCCTCGCCGCGCCGCCGGTACCAGCGGGCCACGGCGAGCCAGGCCAGGGGGAGCAGCGCGAACCACACGCCCCAGCCCGCGAAGCGCAGGACGGCTCCGTCGAACTCGCCGGCCAGGCACGGCGCGTCCGGCGCGTGGGGCACGCAGAGGCCGGTCAACTCGGCGTAGGCGAAGGCCGCGTAGGAGGTGACGTCGCGCCCGTGGGCGCCGAAGTTGAACGCCTGCCGGGCGAACGGCACGGCGGCCAGTGCGAGCAGGCCGAAGCCCAGCAGCGGCACCCCGGAGCCCCCCAGCCGGGAGCGGGCCCGGGTGCGCAGGCCCTCCGTGTCGGCCAGCAGCTCCGCGGGGCTCCCCGGCCCGGTCGTGATGCTCATCTCCGGTGTTCCCATGATCTTCCCCCTGGCTTTCGCGCCGTGCCGGTGCGGATACGGGCGGCGCTCCCCGGCGCCCCCGGTAACTTTGCAACGCAAAGTACATGGCAGTCAAGAGTTGCTGGTGGGGCAGAGCTTCTGGTCGGACACAGAGCTGTCGCACCGTCAGGCCGCTCTCGACCGGCGGCGCGGGCGTGCGGTGCGAGCGTGTGGTGCACATCTCGAACCGGTTCGGCGGAAGGGCAGTTGGGGCCGCGTACGGCTGCGACCTCGGGTGATGGGTCGCGGCGGCGGTGAATGCCGTGGCGACGGCGCGGAATCGACGGCGCGAGTTCTGTCGGCATGGTTGACCTTGTTGAAGTGGCCATGGCACTTTCGTGCGGCGCGGGCGTCCGCGACCGGTCGTACGCCCCGCAATCCCCCACAAGGAGAAGCATGTTCAAGAGACTTGCCGCCATCGCCGGCGCAAGCGCGGTCGTCGCAGGTGGGCTGACCTTCGCCGCCACCCCCGCCCAGGCGGTCCAGGCCGGCGACCTCACGTCCACCATCGCGCTGAGCAACTGCTCCGCCTCGCTGGTGCGTTACCCCTCGTCGGTGGACACCGACCGGGCCCTGATGCTCACCAACGGACACTGCCTGCCGACGATGCCGTCGGCCGGGCAGGTCATCCAGAACCAGAGCGCCAGCCGCAGCGGCACGCTGCTCAACTCCGCCGGATCCTCGCTCGGCACCGTCCAGTCGGACAAGGTGCTCTACGCGACCATGACCGGCACCGACGTCGCCCTGTACCAGCTGACCGACACCTTCGCGTCCATCACGTCGAAGTACGGCGCGACCGCGCTGACGATCAGTGACACGCACCCGGTCGACGGCTCGGCGATGTACATACCCTCCTCGTACTGGAAGCAGGTGTGGAACTGCTCGATCAACGGGTTCGTCGACACCCTGCGCGAGGACGAGTGGACCTGGCACGACTCGCTCCGCTACAGCGCCGGCTGCAACACCACGCACGGCACGTCCGGTTCGCCGATCGTCGACGCCGCCACGAAGAAGATCGTCGGCATCAACAACACCGGCAACGACGACGGCCAGATGTGCACCCTCAACAACCCGTGCGAGGTGGCGGCCGACGGCACCACCAAGGCCACCAAGGGCCAGAGCTACGGCGAGGAGACCTACTGGTTCACCACCTGCCTCGGCAGCGGCCGGGTCATCGACCTCAACGTCAGCGGCTGCCTGCTCACCAAGCCGGCCGGCAGCAGCAGCGTCTCGGTGACCAACCCGGGCAACCAGACCACCGCGCTGAACGGCTCGGTGAACCTGCAGATCTCGGCCTCCGGCGGCACCGCGCCGCTGACCTACTCGGCCACCGGCCTGCCGGCCGGCCTGTCGATCAACGCCTCGACCGGCAGGATCACCGGCACCGCGACCACCGCCGGCACCTCCAACGTCACCGTGACCGCGAAGGACGCGGCGAACAAGACCGGCACCGCGAGCTTCACGTGGACGGTCTCCGGCGGCGGTGGCGGCACCTGCACCCCGGCGCAGCTGCTCGGCAACGCCGGCTTCGAGACCGGTAGCGCCGCGCCGTGGACGTCGTCCAGCGGCGTCGTCGACAACAGCGCCTCGCAGGCCGCGCACGGCGGTTCGTGGAAGGCGTGGCTGAACGGCTACGGCTCCACCCACTCGGACAACCTGGCGCAGACGGTGACCATCCCGGCCGGCTGCAAGGCGACGCTGAGCTTCTACCTGCACGTCGACACCGCGGAGTCCGGCTCCACGGTGTACGACAAGCTGGCCCTGACGGTGAACGGCACCGCGCTGAAGACCTTCTCCAACGTGGACGCGGCGGCCGGCTACCAGCTCCGGACCTTCGACCTCTCGTCCTACGCGGGCCAGTCGGTCACGGTGAAGTTCGCCGGCAGCGAGGACGCCTCGCTGCAGACCAGCTTCGTGATCGACGACACCTCGGTGCAGACCGGCTGAGGTAGCGACAGGTGATCGTCGGCCGCCCGGAGCCCCTCCGGGCGGCCGACGCACGGACGGTCCGGCGCGCCTCGCCTTCGGCGGCGTCCGGCCCCGGCCCCCACCGACGGCGTCGTGACCGACCGCGCCCGTCAGAATCCGTCCGGGTGCCGCGAGAGCCAGTCGGCGTGCCGTCCGCGAAGTCGGTCGCGTTCCCCGGGGCCGGTGAGCAGGACGTCGGCGCCGCCGTCGTAGGGGTGGTGGACGCGTCGCATCAGGGTGTCCGTGATCAGCACGTCCGCGACGGCGTCGTCGGCGACCGCGCGCAACAGGCGGTCCAGGCAGCCGCGTCGCCAGGTGCGCCGGGTCACGAAGAGGTGCTGGTGCGTGCGGAACCTCGGATCGGGGTCGTCCGTCACCAGCAGTGTCTGCCAATGGCCGGCGCGCGGTCGACGCCGCGGCAGGTCCGGGCCGGTCGTCCAGGCGGACGTCACCAGGTGGACGTCCTGCCCGGCGAACAGCTCGTCCAGCACCGTGTTGTAGCGCTCCAGGACGACGGCGTACTCGCCCTCGTCGTCCGGGTAGCGCTTCGACTCCGGGAGGCTGTGGAAACGCACCCACACCTCCCCGTACGGGTCGCCGACCAGGTGGCCGATCGGCGGGGCGGCGGGCCACCGGCTCCGCCACAGCCCGGTCAGGTCCGGTTGTGCGTCGTGGACCAGCCGCGGAAGCCTCACGCGGCCGCCTCCGGGGCGGTCGTGTTCGGCGGGTCGTCGCTCATCGGGCGAGTCTACGGCGGTGGACGGGCCCGGTCCGGCCTCTGGCGCGGCCGGCCGACCGGGCCCACACTGCGGGCATGCGGATGAGGCTCGTGGCCGGTCTGGTCGTGGTGGCGGCGGTGTCGGGGTGCGGCGGAGCGGCCGTCACGACGGCGTCGGCCGGTCCGCCGTCGGTCGACCCGTTGGCGGACTGCGTGCTGAGCATCACGCCCTGGTTGCAGACGTACCTCGACGGCGGCACCGACCTCGGCGACTACCAGGAGATGGGCCTGTCCAGTGCCCAGGGCGGCGCGCTCCGCGACCTCCAGCACCGGGCCGCGGCCCTCAGGGCGCAGGGGCCGCTGCCGCCCGACTGGGCGGCCACGGAGGTGCGGCGGGCGTGCGCCGCGATCGTCGCGGCCAGGGCGACCGTGACCGCGAAGCCGACCGGCTGGCCGTGAGCGCCGACGGGGCCGCCCCGGTCGGAACCGGGGCGGCCTCGGGGTCGTACGGCGTCGGACGAGGTCAGTAGGAGAAGGCCCACTCCTGGGTCGGGATGCCGTAGTAGGTCCACTGCTGGGCCAGGGCGCCGTCGGTCTTCAGCGAGTTGTCGATCTCCAGCGCCTTGCCGCTGTTGCGGTTCTTCAGCGCGTAGCCGGCCGTGCCCTTGACCAGGTCCCACTTCTGCGTGGCGATGCCGGCGTAGCCCCACTGCTGGGCGGGCGCGCCGTCGGTCTTCAGCGAGTCCGCGATCTCCAGCGCCTTGCCGCTGTTGGAGTTGACGACCTCCCAGCTGTCGCCGACCCAGTGGAAGATCCAGCGCGAGGTGGGCATGTCGTAGCAGGTCCACTGCTGGGCGCGGGCGCCGTTGACCAGCTGCGAGTTGTCGATCTCCAGGCACTTCCCGCTGTTGGCGTTGACGAGCGGGGTCTTCCAGTCGGTCGCGCGGACCTGCTGGATCCAGCTGCCGAGGTCGTCGACGCGGACGCCGGCGGCGCCGCTGTGCGCGGTCTCGGTGCTGCCGAGGCAGCCGTTCTGCCAGGAGCGGCTGGTGACGCCCGCCAGCTCCGCCTTGCCGTTGACCGTGCGGACCGCCGGGCTCCCGGTGTCGCCCTTGCAGACGGCGGCGGCGGTGCCGGCCTTGGGGGCGATGTCGAGGCCGGCCGGCTTGACGGCGGCGACGGTGAAGGCGGCGCTGTGCAGCTGGTCGGGCAGCCACTCCGTGGCGGTACGGCCGTAACCGGGCACCTGGAGCTCCTCGCCGAGGGCCGGCGCGGTGGTGGAGACGGCCAGCGGGGTGATGTCGGTGACCGGGTTGACCAGGCGGGCGAGGACGAGGTCGCGGTCGGGGCGGGGGACGAGCTCGACCACGTCGCGGACCTGGCCCGCGGTCGTGGTCAGGTCGGTGCGGCCGACGGTGACGGTGGTCGGCAGCACCGGCTTCCCGGCGGGGACGGTGGACGGCTGTTCCGGGTTGTCGGCGAAACAACTCGCAGCGGTGATCACCCAGAACTGGTCGACCAGGGCCCCGGTGCAGGCGCGCTTGCCGTTGCCGATGTCGATCTTGGCGGTGAACGCGTAGGAGCCGTTCGGCGCGGCGTCGCCGACGACGGCGCCGGCCTGGGTGGGGGCGGCCAGCAGCCCGCCGGTGGCGGTGGCGGCGAACAGGGCGGTCAGCCATGCGGCGCGCGGACGCGAAAGAGACATGATGGTGCCTACCTTTGGCGGTCGAGGACGTGTGGACACGCGGCAGAGGGTCGGTTCCGCCGCGCGTTCGTCTCGAACGGCTCGGGTCGGTCGGTGTCGGAAACCGGTGGAAGCGGTGACGGCAGCGGGACCGCCGTCACTTCCGCCGGAACCGATCCGGAGAATTCCCCCATGGTGATTCATCCCCCCGTGCGTGGAACACCCGCGTGACGCCGAGAAAGCCGTGGGCGGACCGCGATGGACCCGGCCCCGCCCCCCGGCGTCGGCGTGCAGAGAGGACGGCCACCGGCCCCGGTTCCCGGGCCCCGGCGGCGGCTCGACCTCTGCGTACGTGGACGTGCTGATCATTCGTACCACGGCCCGTCGGCGGCCGGAAAGGAAGAATTCCGGCCACCGCGGCCGAGCGGCACTGCCTGGGCGACCGTGCTGTTCCGGCCAGCTTTCGGCCGATTCCTCCCGCCGGTCCGCAGGAATTCCGGCGGGGCGAATACGACTGGTTCGCCACCGAATCGGCCGGTCCCGAACACCGTGATCGTGCACGTGCGGCTCCGGCACCGCCCCGGGCCGCCACATGCCGAAACGGCCCGCTCCACCGGCCGGCGGGCGGCACCGCCCACAGCACGCGCGGAGCGCCCCCGAGGTCCGGGCCGCAGGCGGTGGCGGCGGCCCGGCGGAGGTCGTTGTCCGAGGGCTGCCACACGACGGGGGGTCAACGGCGTTAGAAGGGCATGGACCAAACACCGAGCGCGGACACCCCGGCCGAGGCGCCGCCGCCCGAGTTCCCGGACTTCGTCGCGTCCCGGGGGCGGCACCTGCTGCGCACCGCCTTCCTGCTCACCGGCGGCGACGCGCACCTGGCGGAGGACCTCGTCCAGGAGGCCCTCGGCCGGATCTTCGTGAAATGGCGCCGGATAGCCCGGCTCGACAACCCGAGCGGCTACGCCCAGACCGTGCTGGTCAACACCTTCCTCTCGCACCGGCGCCGGCGCAGCAGCTCCGAGCGGGTCGTGGACGCCGTCCCCGAGATCGCCGTCGACGACCCGGACCCGGCGCTGCGGCTGACGCTGCTTCGGGCGCTGGGGGAACTGCCGGCCCAGGACCGGGCCGTGCTGGTGCTGCGGTTCTGGGAGGACCGCAGCGTCGAGGAGACGGCGGCCGCGCTGCGCCTGAGCGGTACGGCCGTGCGCTCCCGGAGCAGCCGGGCGCTGGCCCGGATGCGCGACACACTCGGCGACGACTTCGCCGCCGTCCGCCCGGGGTCGGGCGAGCCGGGCCCCACCACCGAGAAGGCGGTGCTTCGCCGTGTCAGTTGACGACGAGTTCGAGGGCGGCCGCACGGACGCCTTCCGGGACGACTTCGCCCGTGCCCTGCGCGGTGCGGCCGCCCTGGCGCCGGAGCCGGCGGTGCACCTGCTCACCGTGGGGGCCGAGCGGCGCGGCCGGCAGCGGCGGAACCGGCGGCGGGCGCTGGTGGCCGGCGGGCTGGCGGTGCTGGTCCTGGCCACCGGGGGCTTCGTGGTGGGCGCCGGCGGGTCGGACGCGGCCGGGCCGGCGGAGCCGGCGGTGCACATGTCCTCCGAGGAGGTGGTGCGGCTGGTGAGCGGCCTGCTGCCGCCCGGCGCGGTCAAGGTGATGTACGCGGGGACACCCGGCGTGCCCGGGGGCACCGGCGACCCGTACGAGACCGGCGGCACGCTCGCCTTCGACGACGGCAAGGGGGAGAGCTGGATCTCCTTCACCGTCGACCGCACCGAGCTGCTGCCGGCCGCGGGCGCCGTCTGCATGGACCCGTTCAGCATGCCGCAGGACTCCTGCGAGCGCACCGAGGCTCCCGACGGGTCCGCGGTGGTGATCGACAAGCTCCGGGACCGGAATCACGCGGACCACCGGGAGTGGCGGGCGACCTGGGCGGCGGCGGACGGCCGCCGGGTCCAGATCATCGAGCACAACGGCCAGCCGTCCGCGTCCAACCGGGAGAACCCCCCGCTGGACGCCGAGCAGCTGCGCGCCCTGGTGACCGCGCCGGCCTGGGAGCGGGTCCTGGACGCGCTCCCGGCGCGGGCCAACCCGCCCGGGCCGTCGCGCCCCGCCGCGTCGCCGAGCACCGAACAGGGCCCGTCGGCGGCCGAGTTGATCGCCCGGGTGGCCCCGCTGCTCCCGCCGGGCGCCACCCACACCGTGGTGCGGGGCGGTGAGGGCGCCAACCTGCTGGTGGCGTTCGAGGAGCGCGGCAGCCTGCTCTCGGTGTTCGTGGAGCCGCCCGGTGCGCGGGGGCTGGCGGAGCGGAGGGCCGTGGAGGAGGGCGTCCCGACGCCGCTGGAGGTCCACGAGCTGCTGCCCGACGGGACGCTGGTGGTGCTCAACCGGTTCGGGAACGGCAAGACCGCCGTCGACCCGGTCCTGCACTGGGTGGCCACGGCGTACTTCCCGGACGGTCGGCAGGTGTTGGTCTCCGAGCAGAACGGCGAGAACGGCTACACCGCCCGGCCCGGTACGCCCGCGCTGAGCCTCGACCAGCTCAAGGCGATCGTCACCGACCCCGCCTGGCGGTCCTGACCCGCGGGCCCCGCGCCGCCGCACCGGGGACGGCGGCGCGGGGCCCGGCTACGCCCTGTCCGCGAGCGCCGCCTCGACGGCGGCCTCGGCGTGCAGGCGGGCGGTCGGGAAGAGCGGCACCGCGCTGTCCTCGTCGCGGACCAGCAGCTCGATCTCGGTGCAGCCGAGGATCACGCCCTCGGCGCCGGCGGCGACCAGCTCCTCGATCACCCGCCGGTACGCCGCGCGCGACTCCTCGCGGACGACGCCGAGGCAGAGCTCCTCGTAGATCACCCGGTGGACGAGGGCGCGCCCGTCCGTGTCGGGCACGAGGACGGTGAGGCCGTTCGCCTCCAGCCGGCCCCGGTAGAAGTCCTGCTCCATCGTGAACGCCGTCCCCAGCAGGCCGACCCGGCGCAGCCCGGCGGCCCGGACGGCGCCGGCGGTCGCGTCGGCGAGGTGGAGCAGCGGCACGGAGACGGCCGCCTCGACCTGGTCGGCCACCCGGTGCATGGTGTTGGTGCAGATCAGCAGCAGCTCGGCGCCGGCCGCCTCCAGCGAGCGCGCCGCGTCGGCGAGGACTTCGCCGGCCTCCGTCCAACGGCCCTGCGTCTGAAGGCGTTCGATGTCGGCGAAGTCGACGGAGTGGAGCACCAGCCGGGCGGAGTGCAGCCCGCCGAGCCGCGCGCGGGTGAGCTGGTTGAGCGTCCGGTAGTACTCGGCGGTGGACTCCCAGCTCATCCCGCCGATCAGGCCCAGTGTCTTCATGGGCGTATATAAACACTTCTGGGCTGTGAAGGAAAAGATATAAGGCTTACTTTGGGTCATCTGTGGGGCAGGACTACGGCGCGTCGCGGGGGATCTGCTGTTGCCAGTCGCGGGTGAAGACGACGTCGCCGCCCTCGAGGGCGGTCAGGCGGGTGTGGGCGAGGAAGTGGGTGGGGGTGCAACGGAGTTCGGTGCGGGTCTGGAGGGTGACGTCCCAGCCGATGGCGGGGCGTTCCAGGCGGACGGTGCGGTCGCTGCGGGCCTGGGCGCTGGTGGGGGCGGCGGTGAGGATCCGGTAGGCGGTGACGGTGTGCTCGTCGCGGACCAGGCCGTCGGGGTGGGTGCGGGTGCCGTCGGTGGCGGGGGAGAGCTCGGTGCGCCACTCGTGGCGGGCGATGTCGTGGACGGTGAGGCGTTCGGGGCGGGCGGTGAGCGGCTCGGTGACGTGGACGGGCGGCGGGAGCGGGAGGGTGGGGGAGGCGAAGGCGACGGGGGCGGCGCCGGCGTCGGCGGCGAGGTGGCGGACGGGCAGGGTCAGGGTGCTGTGGGAGGGGTCGAGCCCGAAGCCGGCGGGTTCGGGGTCGGGCCAGAACCACGGCCAGTAGCTGGAGGAGAGCGCGAGCCTGAGGCGGTGGCCGGGCGGGACGGTGTGGCCGGTGGCGGCCAGTTCGACGGTGACGTCCGGCGCCGGCGGGGCGGTGAGCAGGGCGCCCCGGGTGACCAGGGTGGAGGTGCCGTCGGGGGCTACGTCGCAGAGGCGGGCGACGACCGGGCCGGTGGCGGCGGAGGGCCGCAGCCGCAGCCGCAGGGACGGGGCGCCGAGGAGTTCGAGCGGTTCGGGCAGCGGAAGCGAGTCGAAGCAGACCGAGCGCCCGTCCTCCTCCCGCTGGTCCGGCGGCCGGTCGGCGGGGCGGCCGAGCGGGACGTACGCGCCGGCGTTGAGGCCGGTGTGCTGCGGGGAGCGGACGTGGACGTGGCGGTCGTCGGAGGCGGTGCCGGCGGTGCGCAGCGGGCCGTCGAGGCCGTAGCGGACGGCGCGGACGTCGGGCGAGGGCCAGGGGTCGTCGGCGGTCCAGCGGGTGCCGATCCAGCTGCGCAGGGCCGGGGTCCGGAGCGCGCCGCTGTCGGCGTCCTTGAGCCAGTGGTCCCACCAGCGCAGCGTCTCGGGCAGGACGTCGTCCGGCAGGCCGTGCGCCCAGGGGCCGAGTACCGCGCGGACGGGGACGCGGTCGGTCCCGGCGGCGAGCAGGCGCAGGACCGCCGCGCAGGACGGGTCGCCCCAGCCGGCGACGGCGAGGGTGGGGACGGCGGCGGTGTCCGGCAGGGCGC
The DNA here is from genome assembly GCF_053587085.1 of Kitasatospora sp. NPDC003701. Taxonomy (NCBI): domain Bacteria; kingdom Bacillati; phylum Actinomycetota; class Actinomycetes; order Kitasatosporales; family Streptomycetaceae; genus Kitasatospora; species Kitasatospora sp. NPDC003701. The sequence goes on along the minus strand of NZ_JBSFNM010000066.1, from coordinate 26,628 downwards.
CCCAGCCGGCGGCGAGCCGGGCGGGGAAGGCCGGCTCCAGGGCGTCGAGCCGCTCCCGCCACATCGCCCGCCAGTCGTCGCCGACGTACTGCGGGTCCGGCGGGCGGGCCGCGTCGGCGAGCCGGGCGGTGGCGCGGGCGTGGAGGTCGGCGGCGAGGGCGGCGCCGCCGAGGCGGTGGCCGCCGTCGGGGCAGGCGGCGACCACGGCGTGCACGGCGCCCGGGGCGCGGGCGGCCAGCCGCAGGGCGGTGGCACCGGCCGGGCCGGTGCCGAGCAGGCCGATCCGGCCGGTGCACCAGGGTTCGGCGGCGAGCCGGTGCAGGAGCTCGACGCCGTCGGCGAGTTCCCGGCCGTCGCCGGTGCGGTCGTCGCCGCCGTCGGTGCGGTCGTCGTCGCCGCCGTCGGGCCGGCCGCCGGAGTTGCCGTGGCCGCGGGTGTCGACCCGGACGGAGGCGTAGCCGTGGCCGGCGTACCAGGGGTGGCGGCGGGCGTCGTCGTCGGCCGTCCAGTCACTGAGGCGCCCGGCGGAGTACTCCAGCACCACGGGGACGGGGTCGTCGGTCACCGGGCGCCAGAGGCGGGCGAAGAGCTCGGTGCCGTCGGGCAGCGGGACTCGTACGTCCTCGCGGACGGTGCGGTAGGGGTACGAGGGCATGGCCGCTCCCATCGAGTCCCGGATCGGCGGGGCCCCGGTGGCGGGAGTCCCGCTCGGCGGGCCACGGTGCGGGGCGGGCCCGGTGGCCCGCCCGCGCCGCAGGCGTCAGCAGTCCGACCCTAGGGGAGGATGCCGCCGATGTCCTGATGGGAGCCGGGGCCCTGACGGGAGCCGGGGCCCTGGCGTGAGCCGGCGCCCTGGCGGGAGCCGGCGCCCCGACCGGGGCCGACGCCCCGACGACGAGGGGCGGGCGGGTGCCCGGGTGTCAGGCCTTGCTGAGCCAGGCGGTGGCGTTGAGGGCGAGGGCGGCGTTGGTGCCCGCCGGGTCGTTCCAGCCGTCGTAGAGGGTGTTGCCGGACTGCCCGGTGCCGTCGTCCGCCGGGGAGCTGTCGCCCCAGATCGCGACCCGGCCGCTGCCGTAGCCGCTGGTGACGAAGAAGGCGCCGGTGGTGCCGCTGTAGCCGGTGCGGTAGAGCAGGCCCTTGACCGAGGGGTTGTCGGCGGGCTTCAGCGTGAAGGTCGTGCCGGAGCGCAGGATCGAGCCGGTGACGGTGCCGAAGGGGCCGTGCAGGACGGGGTCGGCGGCGTCGTTGACGGCGCGCGGGTTGTCGGTGGAGATGTTCTTGACGTCGACGCTGAAGCCGAAGGGGTCGTTGTTGTTCACCCCGTTGTTGGTGAGCAGGTCGTTGATGACGGCGGGGGAGTCCCAGCCGTCGTTGTTGCGGTCGCTCTGGTTGTGGTCGGAGATGAGGAAGAGCCCGCCGCCGTTCTGCACGAAGCGGATCAGGGCGGCCTTCTCGGCGGCGCTGAAGCGGATGTTCGGCTCGGGCACCACGAAGGTGTCGAAGTTGGCGAGGTCGAGCGCGGCCCCGGTGCCGTAGCTGATGGTGGAGCCGGCCGGGAGGGTCTTGAGGCTGTACTGGCCGGTCTTCTGCAGGGCGACGCCCCAGGCGGAGAGCGCGCCCGTCCAGCTCTTCTCGGTGCTGGGGTTGGCGTTCTGGGCCAGCGGGTCGGGCTGGCTGGTGGAGATGATCCAGTCGGCGTTGCCGGCGGTCTCGGCCTTGGTGTTGTCGAACAGCACGCGGTGGGGGGCCGCGGCCGCCGCGGTGGGGGCGGGGGCGGTGCCGGGGGAGGCCGTGGCGGTGGGGGCCAGGCCGGTGAGGCCGACCGTGAGGAGGGCCGGGGCGGCCAGTGCGGCAGCCATTCTCATGCGGATCATATGCCGTTCCTCCGTGGGGAGTTGAGGTTTCGGCGCCCGAGTATTCGCGCGTAGAACCTGAGTATCCGCGCGGAGGTGGGGGCGGTGAAAGCCTTCGGAGGTTACGAGGATTTGTACGGTACATGACGATCTTTGGGAGGAAGGGGGTGCTCCCGGAATGCGCCCCTCGCGCGCCGTCGGGTATTCGGCCGCCCCCCATCAGTAATTGCGTATGACTTGCAAGTGCTTCCGTCGCGAGGGAAAGATGGCCCAGCTCCGCACGCTCCCCCGAAAGGACGACACGATGTCCAGCCCCGCCGCAGGTGCCACCGCCGTCAGATGGCGCGACCGGCTCACCCGTGAGGAATGGGTCCGCCTGGCCGGTATGGGCGGCTTCATCCTCGCGCTGCACGTGATCGGCTGGTTCACCCTCCTCGCGGTCATCGCCCCCGAGCACTACGACGTCGGCGGCCAGGTGTTCGGCGCCGGCATGGGCCTCACCGCCTACACCCTGGGCATGCGGCACGCCTTCGACGCGGACCACATCGCCGCCATCGACAACACCACCCGCAAGCTGATGGGCCAGGGCAAGCGGCCGCTCTCGGTCGGCTTCTGGTTCTCGCTGGGCCACTCCTCGATCGTCTTCGGCCTCTGCGCGCTGCTCGCCTTCGGCATCCAGTCCCTGGCCGGGCAGGTCGAGTCCGACGACTCCACCCTGCACGACACGACCGGCCTGATCGGCGTCACCGTCTCCGGGACGTTCCTGCTGCTCATCGGCCTGATCAACCTGGGCGCCTTCAACGGCATCCTCAAGGTGTTCCGCAAGATGCGCGAGGGCGAGTTCGACGAGGCCGAGCTGGAGCAGCAGCTCGACAAGCGCGGCTTCATGAACCGCATCCTGGGCCGGGTGACCAAGGCCGTCACCAAGCCCTGGCACATGTACCCGGTCGGCCTGCTGTTCGGCCTCGGCTTCGACACCGCGACCGAGGTCTCCCTGCTGGTCCTGGCGGGCGGCGCGGCCGCGTTCCAGCTGCCCTGGTACGCGCTGCTGGTGCTGCCGGTGCTGTTCGCGGCGGGGATGAGCCTGCTGGACACCATCGACGGCTCGTTCATGAACTTCGCCTACGAGTGGGCGTTCTCCAAGCCCGTCCGCAAGATCTACTACAACCTGACCGTCACCGGTCTCTCGGTGGTGGTCGCGCTCGTCATCGGCTCGATCGAGCTGATCGGGCTGCTCGGCGAGAAGCTGGAGATCACCAGCGGGCCGGTCGCCTGGATCGGCGAGCTGGACCTGAACTTCGTCGGCTACGCCATCGTCGGCCTCTTCGTGCTCACCTGGGCGGCGGCGATCGCCTACTGGAAGCTCGGCAGGGTCGAGGAGAAGTGGTCGGCGGGCCTGGCGGCCGCGGCGGAGAAGACCGAGTAGCCGCAGGTCCGGCGGCGGAACGACGGCGGGCCGGCCCGGGGTGGGGGACCCCGGGCCGGCCCGCCGTGCTGTCCGTCCGCGCCCGTGCCGGAGCCGTGATCCGCCCCCAGGTGGTGCCGGCGTGGGTCCGATGTGCCCGGCCGGTGGAGGCGAGCGCTCGAAATCGGCCAAATTTCCGAGGGGTGGGGATCGGTGGAAACCCCTACGGAAGGCCGGAAAGCGGCCGGGGCGACGCGGTCAGGGCATCGCGGGCGCGAAGCGGCCGGTCGGTCCGGCCGCCAGCGTGCGGTCGAGCAGGGCCAGCGCCCGCAGCTCGGCCACGCCCTGGTCCGGGGCCCGGACGTACAGCACCAGGCCCACGCCGCCCGGGACGGCGCAGGCGCGCACGTGCTCCAGCCCGTCGCCCGGCCCCGCGCACCCCCACAGAGCTGCCTGGACGTCGGCGGCCCCCGCCTCGCCCGTCGGCGCGGCGGAGACCTCCAGGAGGGTCAGGTGGACGGAGAACACCGAATGGTCAGTCCCAGCCGATGCCGGGGGTGCCGGTGGCGTTGACGTCCCAGCCGATCGCCCCGGGCAGCGCGACGTCCCAGCCGATGCCGTCCCCGGCGGCCGCGTTGCCCGCCGGGGCGGCGGCAGCGGTGGCGGGGGTGGACGGCTGGGCGGCGAAGGCGGGCGCGGCGGCGGTGGCGAGGGAGAGTGCGAGGGCGGCGGCGGCGAGCAGCCGGACGGTCTTGGGCACGACGGTTCCTGTTCTGGGCACAGTGGTTCAGGGCGCGAAGGGGCGGATCGCGGGGCGGTGGACAGGCGCGGGGCGGTGGAGCGCGGGGAGGGTGCACGCACGGGGAATCCTCCCGGTGGCGGGCCTTCGGCGGGAAGGGCGGCAGCGGGCAGCAACAGGACAGGCAGCAAGCTGCAACCGGCTGGCGGAAGCGCCGGCCGGCCCTTCGGCCGGACCTCCGCGCGGCGCCCGGGGCCGGCGTCCGGGGGCGCTCGCCGGGCCCGCCCCCGGTGCCCCCGCGGCGGAGCCCGGGGCGGCACTCCCGCAGCGCTCCGGCAGGGCTGTCGGCGTGGTTCCCCGGCGCGGGCCGGTGTACACCCGAGTCGCTTGACCGGATCATGCCTTGTGACGCCGGAGTCACGGCGCAAGGATCGAGCCGCGGATCGCCCGATAATCCCATTGCGACGATCAGGGGTCGTGGAAGTGCTGGAACTGCTGGGGCTCGACACCACCGCGGAGGCCGTCTACCGCGAGATGCTGGCCGACCCCGAGGGTGGCGTCGTCGAGCTCTGCGAGCGGCTCCGGCTGCCCGAGCGCGCCGTCCGGGAGGCCCTGGACCGGCTCGCCGACCTCACCCTGCTGCGCGCCTCCCGCGAGCGCCCCGGGGCCTTCTGGCCGGTCAGCCCGGAGCGCGGCCTGGAGCTGCTGCTGCGCCGTCAGGAGGAGGACCTGGCCCGGCGCCAGCAGGAGCTGGCCGTCTCCAAGGCGGCGGTGGCACGGGCGGTGGCCGAGTACGCGACGCTGCGCGCGAGCACCCTGGTGGACGGCGGCGAGCGGCTGGTCGGCCTGGACGCCATCCAGGCCAAGCTGGAGGTGCTGACCGCCCGGCTGACCTCCGAGTGCCTCGCGGTGATGCCCGGCGGCGCGCAGTCCGCGGCCAGCCTGGCCGCCTCCCGGCCGCTGGACGAGGACGCCCTGGTGCGCGGGGTGAGCCTGCGCACCATCTACCAGGACAGCGTCCGCAACGACCCGGAGACCCTCGGGTACGCGCAGTGGATGACCGGTCTCGGCGGCCGGGTGCGCACCGCGCCGGTGCTGCCGCCCAGGATGCTGGTCTTCGACCGGTCCACCGCCGTGGTGCCGATCGACCCGGAGAACACCCGGCTCGGCGCGCTGTGCACCGAGGAGCCGGGCATCGTCGCCTCGCTGGTCGCGCTCTTCGAGCAGACCTGGGAGACGGCCGTCCCGCTCGGCACCCACCGGGCCGAGGACGCCGGGACGGGCCTGAGCGCCGGCGAGCGCGAGCTGCTGCGGCTGCTCTCCACGGGGCTCACCGACGACGCGGCGGCCAAGCGGCTCGGCGTCTCGGTGCGGACGGTGCGCCGGCAGATGGCCGCGCTGATGGAGCGGCTGGACGCGGGCAGCCGGTTCGAGGCGGGCCTGAAGGCGGCTCAGCGGGGTTGGCTGTAGGGCCGGTCGACGCGGCGGCCCCCGGCCGGACGGCGTCGTGACCGGCCGTCGGGCGACGCCCGCCGGGCCGGTCGCCGCCCGGTGCCCGGGCCGTCCGGGGCGCCCGCGACCCGCCGGTCGGCGCCGAAGCTGTCGTGCACGTCACAGCTTCGGGTGCGATCTCCGGGGCGGTACCGATTGTTAACCGCCGAGGTCTTGTCGCGTCATTTTCTACGCGCGTATCTTAAGGCGCTGCGGGGGGCCGTTCCGGATCCCCGTGCCTGCGCTTCTACGCGGGTAGCGCGCGGTCGCGCCTGCCCGGCCCACCTTTGACCCACCCTCACGTCCCGGCGGCCCCACGACCGCCGGACGAAACGTGCCGCCCCCGTTGCCGTGCCGCCGCGCGTCACGACAGACCAAGGAGTCCCGTCCAGGTGACCACCTCCCCCGCTCCCCGCCCGCGTTCGCGCCGCGCCCTGCTCCGCGCGACCCTCCTCCCGGCCGGTCTGGCCGCCTCGCTGGTGCTCGTCCCGCTGCCGGCCGCGGTGGCCGCGCCCTCGGCCGACGCGGTGATCGCCGAGGTGTACGGCGGCGGCGGCAACTCGGGTGCCACGCTGAAGAACGACTTCATCGAGCTGGCCAACAGGGGCGGCGCCGCCTTCGGCCTGGACGGCTGGAGCGTGCAGTACATATCCGGCACCCCCGGCGCGAACTCCCAGTGGGGCGTCACCCCGCTGACCGGCGCGATCGCGCCCGGTGCGCGCTACCTGGTCGCCGAGGCGGCCGGCGCGGCCGGCACCGTCGAGCTGCCCACCCCGGACGCGGCCGGCGCGCTGGCCCTGTCGGGCACCAGCGGCACCGTCGCCCTGGTCCACGGCACCGACCCGCTGACCTGCAAGACCGCCGCCGACTGCGCCGCCGACCCGCGCGTGCGGGACCTGGTCGGCTTCGGCACCGCCGTCGTCCACGAGGGCCCGGCCGCCGCGGCCGGCGCCTCCAACACCGCCTCGGTGGCCCGCAAGGCGGGCCTCGCCGACACCGACGACAACGCGGCGGACCTCACCGCGGGCGCCCCGAGCCCGACCAACAGCAAGGGCGAGGTCGCCGAGGGCTCCACCCCGACCGGCCCGACCGAGCCGGGCACCGTCCGGATCCACGACATCCAGGGCGCCACCCGGCTCTCGGCCCGGACCGGCAAGACGGTCGCGGGCGTGCCCGGTATCGTCACCGGCGTGCGCGGCTACGGCTCCAAGGGCTTCTGGATCCAGGACCCGAACCCGGACGCCGACCCGGCCACCAGCGAGGGCGTCTTCGTCTACACCGGCAGCGCCAACCCGACCGTCAAGGTCGGCGACTCGGTGCTGGTCACCGGCAAGGTGACGGAGTACTACCCGAACTTCAACGGCGGCTCGCAGTCGCTCACCCAGCTCAGCAACCCGGCCGTCACCGTGGTCTCCGCCGGCAACCCGCTGCCGGCGCCGGTCGTGGTCGACACCCGCAACATCCCCGGCACCTACACGCCGCAGGCCCCGGTGGGCGGCACCATCGAGTCCCTGCCGCTCCAGCCGGAGAAGTACACCCTGGACTTCTACGAGTCGCTGGAGGGCATGCGCGTCCAGGTCAAGGACGTCCGGGTGATCCAGGCGACCGACAAGTACAACGAGCTCTGGGTCGCCGCCGACAAGCAGGACCAGAAGAGCCAGCGCGGCGGCGTGCTGTACGAGTCGTACGAGGAGCCCAACGTCGGCCGCCTGATGGTGCAGCAGCAGGCGCCGGTCGCCCAGCAGCCGTTCCCGGTGGCCAACGTCGGCGACGTGCTGACCGGCACCACCGACGGCCCGCTGGACTACAACAGCTTCGGCGGTTACACCCTGGTCGCCGGCACCCTCGGCGCGCTCCAGGACAACCACCTGGCGCGCGAGGTCACGGCCCAGCCGGCCGACCGCGAACTGACCATCGCCACCTACAACGTGGAGAACCTCGCGCCCGGCAACCCGGACGCCAAGTTCGCCGAGCTGGCCCAGGCCGTCGTCACCAACCTGCGCTCGCCCGACGTCCTCGCCCTGGAGGAGATCCAGGACAACAACGGCGCCAAGAACGACGGCACGGTGGACGCCAGTGCGACCGTCGCCAAGTTCGTCGCCGCCATCAAGGCGGCCGGCGGCCCGGCGTACGAGTGGCGCTCGATCGACCCGGTGGACGGCAAGGACGGCGGCGAGCCCGGCGGCAACATCCGTCAGGGCTTCCTCTTCAACCCGCTGCGGGTCTCCTTCACGGACATCCCCGGTGGCAGCGCCACCGCCGCCGTGGACGTGACCGGCACCGGCGCGGCTACCGCGCTGACCGCCTCCCCCGGCCGGATCACCCCGGGCGACGAGGCCTGGGCGAACAGCCGCAAGCCGCTGGTGGGCCAGTTCTCCTTCCGCGGCAAGAAGGTCTTCGTCATCGCCAACCACTTCAACAGCAAGGGCGGCGACCAGGGCATCGACAGCCGGTTCCAGGCCCCGGCCCGCAGCTCCGAGGTGCAGCGGATCAAGCAGGCCACGCTGGAGCAGGCCTTCGTCGCCAAGCTGCTGGCCGCCGACAAGGAGGCCAAGGTGGTCTCGCTCGGCGACTTCAACGACTACCAGTTCTCGCCCGCGCTGGCCGCGCTCACCAAGGACGGCGTGCTGCGCGACCTGGTGAACGAGCTGCCCGAGAAGGAGCAGTACTCCTACGTCTACCAGGGCAACTCGCAGGTGCTGGACCACATCCTGGTCAGCCCCGAGGTCGGGTACGCCAAGTACGACGTGGTGCACATCAACAGCGAGTTCGCCGTCCAGGCGAGCGACCACGACCCGCAGGTGGTCCGCATCAAGCCGTGATGCCCGCGGCACGACCGAGGGGGCGGTGACCGGACACCCGGTCACCGCCCCCTCGGGGTTGTGCGGCTACTTCAGCGCGGCGAGCACCGCGTCCGCCATCACCTTCTCGCCGGTGGCGTTGGGGTGGAACGGGACGGCCGGCGAGCCGGGCAGCGCGCCCTCGATCCAGCGGTCGTCCGCGCAGACGTCGTGACCCCTGGTCGGGGTGGCGGTGTCCACGTAGGTGGCGCCGCCGGCCTGGGCGGTGGCCTTGAGCATGGCGTTCAACTGGCCGAGCACGCCGTACATGTACTCGACGTCGCCCGCGGTGACCGGCTGGCGCAGGAAGCACTTCGAGCCGTCGGAGGGCAGCACGGACGGGTAGCCCACCAGCAGCACCTTGGCGCCCGGCGCCTTGGCGTGGATGCGCTTCAGGGTGTCGGCGATCTGCGGCTTCGCGGCGGCGATCCGGTCGGCCAGGTCGTCGTTGCCGTACTGCCAGGACCAGCTGGACCAGTCCCAGTAGCCGTGGTGGAAGACGTCCTTGCAGGGCGTGCCCAGCGGGTTGACCACCGCGCCGGCGATGCAGACGCCGACCAGCTCGCCGAGCCCGAGGTCGGTGGCGCCGAGGTCGTTGCCGCCGATGCCGAGGGTCACCAGGTCGGTGTCGGCGGTGACGGCGTCCAGCTGCGGGTCGTTGACCCGGATGAACGCGTCGTACTGGGGCTGCGTCATCGCCTTCACCTTGGCGGCGGCGCAGGTGACGTCGGTGTAGGCGCCGGCCTTGAGGGCCGCCGCCACCAGGTGGCCGTAGTTGCGGTCGGAGCGCAGGCAGAGGCCGGCCGACTGGCCGGGCACCCCGGCGCCGGCGGCGTAGGAGTCGCCGAGGGCCACGTAGTGGTGCGGGGCGGGGGTGGCGGCCTGCGCACTGGTGGAGGTCAGGGCGAGGGCCGCGCCCAGCGCCGCGGCGCCGAGCAGGGCGGGCTTCCGGGAGGTGCGGGTCGTGCGGCGTTTCCGGGCAGGGCTGAGCACGGGTTCCTCCTGGGGGAGAGAGAACGAGTGGGGGTCGTGCGAGCCGGGCCACAGCTTTACTACCGACAGGTAAGTTACTGCCAGGTTTCGAATCCGTCCATGCGCGGCGCGGAAATTCCCGAAAAACCGTCAGAAGCATTTCGGAATAACGCTCCACCGTGTATCGAAGGTATTTCCGAAACGCCCCGGAGCGGAATTCGCGCCCCAGCTTGTTACCCACCGGTTGACGCGCCCCGCCGCAGGCCGCAGTATCGGGCGCACGCCGCACTGCCGCACCACCGGCCGCACCGCCGGACCACTGATGGAGGAGAGCGCATGGCCCTGGACGCCGACGTCGTCGTCATCGGAGCCGGCCTCGCGGGCCTCGCCGCGACCGCCGAACTCGCGGACGCCGGACGGCGGGTGATCCTGCTCGACCAGGAGCCCGCGGCCTCGCTCGGCGGGCAGGCGCACTGGTCCTTCGGCGGCCTCTTCCTGGTCGACTCGCCCGAGCAGCGCCGGATGCGGATCCGCGACTCGCATGCGCTCGCCCTGCAGGACTGGCACGGCACCGCCGGCTTCGACCGCCCCGAGGACGCCTGGCCGCGCCGCTGGGCCGAGGCGTACGTCGACTTCGCGGCGGGGGAGAAGCGGGCCTGGCTGCGGGCCCAGGGCGTGCGGTTCTTCCCGGTGGTCGGCTGGGCCGAGCGCGGCGGGCTGCTGGCCGACGGGCCCGGCAACTCCGTCCCCCGCTTCCACATCACCTGGGGCACCGGGCCCGGCCTGCTCGAACCCTTCGTCCGCAGGGTCCGGGCCGCCGCCGAACGCGGCCTGGTCGACCTGCGGTTCCGCCACCGCGTCACCGGGCTGTCCGCGCACGCCGGGGTCACCGACACCGTCACCGGCGAGGTGCTGGTGCCCAGCAACGCGGCCCGCGGCACGGCCAGTTCGCGCGAGGTGGCCGGCCGGTTCGAACTCCGCGCCCAGGCCGTGATCGTCACCTCGGGCGGCATCGGCGGCAATCACGACCTGGTCCGCAAGGCCTGGCCGGCCCGGCTCGGCACCCCGCCCGACCGGATGCTCTCCGGCGTGCCCGCGCACGTCGACGGGCTGATGCTGGGGATCACCGGCGAGGCCGGCGGCAACCTGATCAACGGCGACCGGATGTGGCACTACACCGAGGGCATCGAGAACTGGGACCCGATCTGGTCCCGGCACGGCATCCGCATCCTGCCCGGTCCCTCCTCGCTCTGGCTGGACGCCCGCGGCCGCCGGCTGCCCGTCCCGCTCTTCCCCGGGTTCGACACCCTCGGGACCCTCGAACACCTGCGGACCACGGGGTACGACCACACCTGGTTCGTGCTCAGCCAGAAGATCATCGAGAAGGAGTTCACCCTCTCCGGCTCCGAGCAGAACCCCGACCTCACCGGTCGCTCGCTGCGCGGCGTCCTCGGCCGGGCCCTGCCGGGCGCCCCCGGCCCGGTCCGGGCGCACCTGCGGCACGGCCCCGACTTCGTGGTCGCCGGCAACCTGCCGGACCTCGCGCGCGGCATGAACGCCCGCACGCGCGAGGCGCTGATCGACCCGGACGAGCTGCGCCGCACCGTCGAGGCCCGGGACCGGCAGCTGGCCAACCCCTTCGCCAAGGACCTCCAGGTCACCGCCATCCACGGCGCCCGCCGCTACCTGGGCGACAAGCTGATCCGCACCGCCGCGCCGCACCGCATCCTCGACCCCGCCGCCGCCCCACTGATCGCCGTCCGGCTGAGCATCCTGACCCGCAAGTCGCTCGGCGGGCTGGAGACCGACCTCTCCGCCCGGGTGCTGCGGCCCGGCGGCGAGGTGCTGGAGGGCGTGTACGCGGCCGGCGAGGCGGCCGGCTTCGGCGGCGGCGGCGTGCACGGCTACCGCTCGCTGGAGGGCACCTTCCTCGGCGGCTGCCTCTTCTCCGGCCGCACGGCGGGCCGGGCGGCGGCGGCCGCGACGGCGTAGCGGGGGCGGTCCCCGGCCTGCGGCGGCCCGGAGCGGTGCCCGGGGCCGGGGTTCTGAGCGGCCCCGGACGGCGCGGGATCCGGCCCGTCCGTGGTGGCCGCCGCCGGTCGAGGTCCCGGTGAGGGGCCGGTCGCGGCGGAGGCCCGCCGCCGCCGCCCCCCTGCGAGCCGGACCCGGACGAGGGGCGCGCGGATCCTGCCGGAGCGCGACCGGTGCCCACGGCGGACCGGCCCACCCGGTGTGACCGATCCGCCCGGTGCGACCGGTACCGACGGGGCGGCGGGTGAGGAAGACTGACGGTACGACATGACGCGTTATGGACAACCGTCGGTGCGAGGCACCGCGAGAGGGCAGGGCATGACTGGTCGGGGGGCCGTACTCGGAGGGCGCTACACGCTGACCGAGTGGATCGGCGGCGGGGGCATGGGGGCCGTGTGGCGCGCGGACGACGGCGTGCTGGGACGGCAGGTGGCGGTCAAGGTCCTGCACGCGGGGCTGCTGGAGGAGGGGACCTTCGCCCGGCGCTTCCGGCGCGAGGCCCAACTGCTCGCGGCGATCAGCCACCCGGGCATCGTGGACGTCTACGACTACGGGGAGAGCGGCGGCGCGGCGGAGGGCGGCGCCGAGGGGGAGCGGATCGCGTACATCGTGATGGAGCTCGTCGACGGGCGGCCGCTGGACAAGGTCCTCGCCGAGGACGGGCCGATGGCGCCCGAGCGGGTGCTGAGCATGCTGGCCACGGCGCTCGACGCGCTGCACGCCGCGCACCAGCAGGAGATCGTGCACCGGGACGTCAAGCCGTCGAACCTGATGCTCGGCGCCGATGGCCGGGTCACGGTGACGGACTTCGGCATCGCGCGGGCGCTCGTGAGCACCACGCTCACGGCGACCAACGTGGTGATCGGCACCGCGCTGTACATGGCCCCCGAGCAGGCCGGGGGCGGCGGCGTCACGCCGGCCTCGGACCTCTACTCGCTCGGCGTGGTCTGCTACGAACTGCTCACCGGCAAGCCGCCGTTCACCGGCGAGAGCGTGGTCGAGGTCGCGCTCAAGCACGTCCAGCAGCCCGCGCCGGACCTGCCGGAGGAGTTCCCGCCGGCGGTGCGGGAGTTCGTGGCGCGGGCCCTGGCCAAGCAGCCCGGGGACCGGTTCGCCGACGCCGCCGCGATGGCGGCCGCGGCGCGGGCCGCGGTCGGCGACCGCTCGGCGCCGGTCGCCGCGGTGGTGCGGGCCGTCGTCCCCGCCGTGCCCGGTGCCCCGGTGGCCGGGGCGGCGGCGGTCGAGGTCGCCCGGGTGGCGCCCCGGACCGTCCCCGAGCCGCCCGCGCGCCGGAGCTGGCGCCGCTTCCTGGTGCCCGTCGTCGTCCCGGTGATCATCACCACCGGCGCCGCCACGGTGCTGATGGTCGACCTGGCACCGTTCCGGACCCAGGGGCAGACCCCGGGCGCGCAGCCCGGCGTCTCGGTGTCCGCGACCACGATCACCGACGCGCCGACGTCCGACGCGCCGCCGACCGAGCCGGCCCCGACCACTCCGCCGGGCGGGGAGACGACGCCCGCCGCCCCGCCGCCCGCCCAGCCCGAGGCCACTCCGGTGCCGAACACCGGGGGGCAGCCCGTGGCCCCGGCGCCGAACCCCGGGGGCGGGGCGGTGGCGGGCGGCACCGGGGCGTCCGGTGGTTCGGGCGGCGGGTCCGGCGGCACTCCGCCGAAGTCGGGTGGTGGCGGCGGAGGCGGTGCCGGCAGCGGTGGCGGGGCCGCACCCGCGCCCAATCAGCCGGCCCCGCCGGCCCCGGCGCCGAACCAGCCGGCCCCGCCGGCTCCGGTGCCCAACCAGCCCGCGCCGTCGGCGCCCGCGCCCAACCCGCCCGCGCCCAACCAGCCCAGCACGAATCCGCCGGCGCCGGCCGTCCCCGCCGGGTGCGGCGGCGCGAACTGGGGCGCCATCGTCAACGTGGCCGACGGCCAGAAGCTCGGCCTGTCCACCGACAGCCCGGCGGCGGGCGCCGCCGCCGTGATGGGCGGGACGACCGCCTACGGCTGGGTCCGCTCGGCGCCGAACCCCGGCGGCTGGTACCAGATCTACCCGTGCAACCTGAGCTCCCCGGAGCTCGTCCAGGGCACCGACTTCTCGAACCAGACGAGCCAGAAGGTGGCGCTCTCGTCGGGGTTCAGTTTCATGAACAACTGGTCGGTGGTCGGCGCGGGCACTTCGGGCGCCTACTACCTCAAGGACTACATGGGGTCGACCTGTCTGACCGACAACGGCGCGGGCAAGCAGGTCACCATGACGGCCTGCACGCCGGGCAACAAGTACCAGGAGTGGCGGATGCCCTGACCCCGGGCCACGCCCGGCGCTCCTCGGGCCCTCAGCCCTCCCCGCCCGCGTACGCCAGCGGCGGGAGGACGGACCGGGCGTCCCGGCCGGCGAACCAGAGGCCGATGACGAAGGCGGTCGCCGCCTCCAGCAGCCCCGCGCGGGCCAGGCCGCCGGCCGGCAGCGGCTCGGCGCCGAGGTCGGCGACCAGCCGGCCGACCAGGGCCACCGCGCCCGGGTCGTCCCCGCAGAGCGGGACGCCCAGCGGGTGCCCGTCGAAGACCGGCGGGGTGCGCCGCCAGACGCTCTCGTGGCAGACGTTGAACGCCTTCACCACGTGCGTGCCGGGCGCGGCGGCGGCGATCCGCTCGGCCATCGACGGCCCGCCGGCCGTGGTGAGGGCGAGCGTGCCGCCCGCGATCGGGTTGGTGCAGTCGATCAGCACCCGCCCGGCCGGCGGGGCCGCCTGCGCGACCACCTCCTCCACCCGGTCGGCCGGGACGGCGAGCAGCACCGCCTCGCCGAACTCCGCGGCCGCCGCCGGGTGTTCCAGCGCCCGCGCGCCCTCGCCCAGCCGCTGCGCCGCGGCCGCGGCGCGGGCGGCGTCCCGGGCGCCGAACGCCACCTCGTGCCCGGCCCGGGCCCACTGCCCGCCGAGCGCCTGCGCCATGTTCCCCGCTCCGATGATGCCGATCCGCATGTGAGATCCCCTCCTGCCCCGGCCCGGTCGGCCGGTTCGGGATGACTCTAGGAACGGCGATGGTTACCGATCGGTGCGTGGCGGACCGGAGAGGATGGGGGCGTCGATGACGGCGGACGGCGTGGCGGGCGGGGCGTTCCTGGCGGACTGCCGGGCCCGGGTGGCCTTCGACCTGTTGGCCAACACCTGGAACTCGGTGGTGCTCTGGGCCCTGCGTGACGGCCCCGAGCGCCCCGGCGAGCTGCGGGCGCGGATCGGCGGCATCAGCGCCAAGGTCCTCACCGAGACGCTGCGCCGCCTGGAGTTCAACGGCCTGGTGGAGCGCCGCGGTTACCCGCAGGTGCCGCCGCGCGTCGAGTACGCCCTGACTCCGCTCGGCCGGACCCTGCTGCCGAGTCTGGAGGCGCTGGGGGAGTGGGGGTTCCGCCACGGTGACGCGGTCCTGGAGGCCCAGGACCGGGCGCTGGAGCAGGGCTGACCGGAGCGGGGCTGACCGGAGCGGGGCCGGGGCCGGGGCGGGCCCTAGCGGTCGTCGGTGACGCCGAGGCGCAGGTGGTCCACGTGGTAGACGGCCTGGTCGAGCAGGGCGGCGACGTGGTCGTCGTGGAGGGAGTAGACCACCGAGCGGCCGCGGCGTTCGCCGACGACCAGGCCGAGGTTGCGCAGCAGGCGCAGCTGGTGGGAGCAGGCGGACTGCTCCATGCCGACGGCGTCGGCGAGTTCGGTGGCGGCCCGCGGGCCCTCCCGCAGTTGGGCGAGTATCAGCAGGCGGGAGGGGGTCGCGAGGGCCTGGAGGGTGCTCGCCACCTTGGCCGCGTTGGACGCGTCCAGGCGCATCTGCGGCACGGTGTTCTCGGCGGCTGCGTGTCCCATGGGGGCATCCTACGGCCCGCGGTCGGCCAAAGGATGAAAGCTTGTTCATGTGTTCCTGTATGGTGACGGCCATGTCCGCGACGCCCCAGTCCAGCGCCCTGCTCACCCGACCGGCGGCCGCCGCCGCCCCCGCGACGGCGCGGCCGCGCCGCACCCGGGTGCTCGCCCTGCCCGAGGCGCGCTGGGCGGCGGCCGCCACCGCGGCCTTCCTGGCCGCCCTCGCCGTGCAGCTGCTCGACGGCCCGGCCCGGGCGTCCGGCGCGCTGTTCGCGGCCGCCTACCTGGCCGGCGGCTGGGAGCCGGCCCTGGCCGGGCTGCGGGCGCTGCGCGAGCGGACCCTCGACGTCGACCTGCTGATGGTGGTCGCCGCACTGGGCGCCGCGGCCATCGGGCAGGTGCTGGACGGCGCCCTGCTGATCGTGATCTTCGCGACCAGCGGCGCCCTGGAGGCGCTGGCCACCGCCCGCACCGCCGACTCCGTCCGCGGCCTGCTCGACCTCGCCCCCGCCACCGCCTGCCGGCTCACCGCCGACGGCCGGGAGGAGGGCGTCCCCACCGCCGCGCTCGCCGTCGGCGACACCGTGCTGGTCCGCCCCGGCGAGCGGATCGGCGCCGACGGGCTGGTCCTCGACGGCCGCAGCGAGGTCGACCAGGCCACCATCACCGGTGAGCCGCTGCCCGTCGCCAGGACCGTCGGCGACGAGGTGTACGCGGGCACGCTCAACGGCGCGGGCGCGCTGCGGATCCGGGTCGAACGGGACGCCGCCGACTCCGTGATCGCCCGGATCGTCGCCATGGTGCAGGAGGCCTCCGAGAC
Organism: Kitasatospora sp. NPDC003701; assembly: GCF_053587085.1. Classification (NCBI taxonomy): domain Bacteria; kingdom Bacillati; phylum Actinomycetota; class Actinomycetes; order Kitasatosporales; family Streptomycetaceae; genus Kitasatospora; species Kitasatospora sp. NPDC003701. Next base: position 10,630 of record NZ_JBSFNM010000066.1, on the reverse strand, counting down.
CAAGGCGCCCACCCAGCTCTTCGTCGAGAAGGTCGAACAGCGCTACGCCGCCGCCCTGGTGGCCGCCACCCTGCTGCTCTTCGCCGTCCCGCTGGCCCTCGGCGCCGAGCTGACCGGCACCCTGCTGCGCGCCATGACGTTCATGATCGTCGCCTCGCCGTGCGCCGTGGTGCTGGCCACCATGCCGCCGCTGCTCTGCGCCATCGCCACCGCCGGACGGCACGGGGTGCTGGTCAAGTCCGCCGTGGTGATGGAGCGGCTCGGCCAGGTGGACGCCGTCGCCCTGGACAAGACCGGCACCCTCACCGAGGGCACGCCGAGGGTCGTCGAGCTGCGCCCGCTGGGCGTCACCGAGGGTGAGCTGCTGGCCCTCGCGGCCGCCGCCGAGCACCCCAGTGAGCACCCGCTGGCCCGGGCGGTGGTCGCCGCCGCCCGCGAGCGCGGCCTGGCGCTGCCCGGCGCGAGCGACTTCACCTCCACGCCGGGAGTCGGCGTGCGGGCCGTGGTCGGCGGCGCGGTGGTCGCGGTGGGCGCCCCCGGTCCGTACCGCGCGCACCCCGCGGTCACCGAGCTGGAGGAGGGCGGCCGCACCGCCGTCCTGGTGCTGCGCGACGGCGAACCCGTCGGCGTGCTCGGCCTCGCCGACCGCCCGCGCGAGCAGGCCGCGGCCGCCGTCCGGGGCCTGACCGCGCTCACCGGCCGCCCGCCGGTGCTGCTCACCGGCGACAACCGGCGCGCCGCCGAGCACCTCGCCCGGGAGGTCGGCCTGACCGACGTCCGGGGCGGGCTGCTGCCCCAGGACAAGGTGGCGGCGGTCCGTGAACTGGCCGACGCCGGGCGCCGGGTGCTGATGGTCGGGGACGGCGTCAACGACGCACCCGCGCTGGCCGCCGCGCACACCGGGGTCGCGCTGGGCCGGGCCGGCTCCGACCTCGCCCTGGAGACCGCCGACGCGGTGGTGGTGCGGGACGAACTGACCGCCGTCGCGGCCGTGGTGGCGCTGTCCCGGCGGGCCCGCCGGCTGGTCGTGCAGAACCTGGTGATCGCCGGTGCGTTCATCACCGTCCTGGTGCTCTGGGACCTGGCCGGTACGCTGCCCCTGCCGCTCGGTGTCGCCGGGCACGAGGGCTCCACCGTCATCGTCGGTCTCAACGGCCTGCGGCTGCTGCGCGAACGGGCGTGGCTGCGGGCCCTCCGGCAGGAGGCCCCGAACGGCGGGGCCGGGAAGACACGAGGAGCGCTGAGCCGATGAGCCGTCGAGACCGCGAGCGCGGTGGCACGAAGGGGGCCGCGGCCCCGGTGACCGTCACCGTCTGCCGGGGCTGCTGCTGCGGCACCCGGGAGAAGCATCCGGACGTCGACCACGCGGGCCAGTACGAGCGGCTGCGCGAGGCCGTCGGCACGGCGGGCAAGGTCCGCGCGGTCAAGTGCCTGGACGCGTGCGCGCACTCCAACGTCGTGGTGGTCGGCCCGTCGAGCGAGGGCCGCGCGGCCGGTGGCCGCCCGGTCTGGCTGGGCTGGGTCCTGGCGGACGACATGGTCGAGGAGATAGCCGAGTGGGTGCACGCGGGCGGCCCCGGCGTGGCCGAGCCGCCCGGCCTGCTCGACCTCCAGCAGGTCACCGTCTCCCGCCGGGTCCGCGACGGTCTCCCGGGCTGAGGCCCCCGCGGACCCGGGCCCGCCGACCGCCCGACTCCGGGGCGGTCCGCGCGGCGGGCCGGGGCACTACCATTTACCGGGCGCCCCGGCTTGGGAGGAATCACGACGTGACCACGGTCTGCCGCATCTGCGCGGGCACCGGCCGCACCGCCGGTCTCAGCTGCCGCACCTGCCAGGGCACCGGTACCACCGAGGTCGGCGGCGGTGGCGGCAACTGCTTCCTCTGCGACGGCACCGGTGTCTACGTCCGCTACCGGGTCGACGCGGGCGGGGCGAAGCACGCCTACCGCGACGAGGTCTGCCGCACCTGCGACGGCACCGGCAACCGCGCCCCCTCCACCTGGGACGAGATCGCCCCGCCGCCCCGGTGAGCCCCGCCGCGCGGTCGCGCCGGTCGCGGCGGTCGTGCGGTCGACGGCCCGCCAGCTGAGCCGTGGTCACCCGGGACGGGCGGGAGCCGGGCGGTGGCGACGGGGGATCAGGATCCGGGCGGACACGGATGATCCTGCGCGCTCCCCGCTCCCGGGGCGGCTTTGCCGAGACATGGTCGAACATTGGCGTTCGACTGACCGGCACGCCGGGGTGCGTTCACCGTACGTCCGTGTCCGGTCAACGCTCCGGTGGAAGAGTCCCGCCCATGGATATCCCCAACATGGGCGTGCCCGCGAAGCTCGCCGACCGCATGAGCATGGCCGAGCAGCACGAGTACCTGCGGGCCCGCTTCTCCCGCCGCCGGATGCTGCGCACCGGCGCCGTCACCGTCGGCGCCCTGGCGGTGGGCGGTGCGCTGGGCAGCGGCACCGCGACCGCCGCGCCGCTCTCCCCGCAGCTGCTGACGGGCGGTGCGGCCGAGGGCGTGGACGGCGCGCTCGTCGCCCCGATCGGCCGTCACCTCGCCTTCGGCCCCGAGCCGGACACCCAGTTCCGGGTCTCCTGGCAGGTCCCGGCCCCGGTGAAGAAGCCGTTCCTGCGCTACGGCAAGCAGCCGTGGGACCTCGGCCACAAGGTCCAGGCCGAGGTGCGCGCCCTGCACACCCCCGCGCTGACCCCGACCGGTCAGCCGGTGGACCAGTACTACCTGCACGTCGCGCTGGAGGACCTCCAGCCCGACACCACGTACTACTACGGTGTCGGCCACCAGGGCTTCGACCCGGCCTCGCAGCAGGCGATCTCCACCCTGAGCACCTTCCGCACCGCGCCCACCCGCGACCACCGCTGGGGCAAGGTGTACGAGCCGTTCACCTTCACCGCCTTCGGCGACCAGGGCGTCAGCGCGCACGCGGCCGGCAACGACCACATCATCCTGGCCCAGAACCCGGCCTTCCACCTGCACGCCGGCGACATCTGCTACGCCGACGCGGCGGGCTCCGGCACGGACGCCGACAAGGCGCGCTACGACGCCAGGACCTGGGACGCCTTCCTCGCGCAGACCGAGACGGTGGCGTCGAAGGTGCCGTGGATGGTCTCCTACGGCAACCACGACATGGAGGCCTGGTACTCGGCGAACGGCTACGGCGGCGAGAACAACCGCTTCTTCCTGCCGGACAACGGCCCGGACCCGCGCACCGTGCCGGGCGTGTACACGTTCCGCTACAAGAACGTCGGCGTCATCTCGCTGGACGCCAACGACGTCTCCTACGAGATCCCGGCCAACCTGGGCATCTCGGCGGGCAAGCAGACGAAGTGGCTGCAGCGGACCCTGAAGGACCTGCGCAACGACGAGACCATCGACTTCGTCGTGGTCTTCTTCCACCACTGCGCCTTCTCCACCACGGTCGCGCACGCCTCCGAGGGCGGGGTCCGCGAGGCCTGGGTGCCGCTGTTCGAGAAGTACCGGGTGGACCTGGTGATCAACGGTCACAACCACGTCTACGAGCGCACCGACGCGATCCTCGGCAACAAGGTCTCCAAGGCGGTGCCGAGCGGCGCCACCCTCGAGCCGGCCACCGACGGCGTGGTGTACGTGACGGCGGGCGCGGCCGGCCGCAGCCTGTACAACTTCGGCGCCCCGGACACCTACGAGGGCCACGAGAACCGGGTCGACGCGGTGGACACCTACCACTTCGCCAAGGGCGGCGTGAAGGTGACCGAGAAGGTCGAGTGGTCCCGGGTCCGCTACACCGGCTACTCCTTCATCAAGGTCGACGTCACCCCGGCGCACCTGGGCCAGAAGTCCGCCATGAAGGTGACGGCACTGGCCGAGGACGGCACCCAGGTCGACCACTACACCATCCTGCGCACGGTGGGCGAGGGCTGGGACAGCAAGACCGACGACGACGGCGAGGGCGGCGGCTGGGGCTGGTAGTGCGCCCCGGCACGTTCGGGTGGCCCGGCCGGGGATTCCCGGCCGGGCCACCGGCACGTCCGGGCCCGTTCGGCGGGGCGCGTGCGGCCGACCCGGGTGGGCCGACCCGGCCGGGCCGGGGTCCTACCCGAGCGCGGCCAGCTGCGCCGCGAGGGTGTCGCTGTGCTGGAAGGTCAGCCCGGCGAGGGCGACGTGCTTCCAGCGGACCGTGCCGTCGCCGTCCAGGACGAACACCGAGCGGCGCAGCCCGAGCCCGGGCACCGCGATGCCGTAGGCGCGGACGACGGTCCGGTCCGGGTCGGCGAGCAGCGGGAAGCCCAGGCGGTGCTTGCGGGCGAACTGCTCGTGGCTGTCCAGGCCCTGCGGGCTGATGCCCCACACGGTGGCGCCGAGCCCGCGGAAGCGGTCCAGGTCGGAGCTGTACGAGCAGAGCTGCTTGGTGCAGACGGGGGTGTCGTCGCCGGGGTAGAAGACCAGGACCAGCGGGCTGCCCTTGGCCTCGGCGAGCCGGTACTCGCGGCGTTCGGCGGTGTCGGCCTGGTCGTCGAGCAGCAGGCCGGGCAGGGTGAACTCGGGCGCGGGGGAGCCGACTTCGGGTGGTTTCGCCATCGTTGTCCGGTCCTTCGGGTGGGCGGCGCGGTCGCCGCCACCCTATGCCCGGGCATCGCTGCCGGGTGGTCGCCGCTCCTTTCCCGTTGAAGAGTTGATGACGATCTCCGGGGGCTTCGTGGCCGTCGTGCACGAATGTGCGCAAGCTCTTCACTTCATAACGAATCGAGCAGCGACGCCCCGAGTTTCCCTTCAGTTATTGACGGAATCGTCGGGCGCGGGCTTGACTCCGTCCTCTGCCGCAATGCCGCGGCGCAGTCAGGAGGCACCACCCACCATGAACAGAACGACCCGTCGCGCCGCCGCGGGCACCGCCGCGCTGGCGCTGGCCCTCGCCCTCGCAGCCTGCGGCCAGAGCGACGGAGCACCGCACTCGGACGGCGTCGCGAGCAGGACCATCGGCCTGCTGCTGCCCGAGAAGACCTCCTCGACCCGGTACGAGGCCTTCGACAAGCCGCTGATCGAGTCCACGGTGGCCTCCCTCTGCACCGGGTGCGTCATCGACTACGCCAACGCGGACGGCGACGAGACCCGCCAGAAGCAGCAGTTCGACGACCTGCTGGCCAAGGGGGTCAAGGTCGTCCTGCTCGACCCGGTGAACGCCAGGATCACGGCCTCCTGGGTGGACGCCGCCGCCGCCAAGGGCGTGAAGGTCGTCGCCTACGACCGGCTGGCCGAGGGCAAGGTCGCCGCGTACGTCTCCTTCGACAACCAGCGCACCGGCGAGATCCAGGGCCAGGCCCTGCTGGACGCGCTCGGCCCGAAGGCCGCCGCCGCCTCGGTCGTGATGATCAACGGCGCCGAGTCCGACCCCAACGCGGCGATGTTCAAGGCCGGCGCGCACCGGGCTCTCGATGGGCGGGTCAAGAAGATCGTCTACGAGCAGTCCGGCGAATGGAAGCCGGAGGTGGCCCTGGCGAAGACGAACGAGGCCATCAAGACCCTCGGCAAGGACGGCTTCCAGGCCGTGTACGCGGCCAATGACGGCATGGCCGCCTCCGTCATCGAGGCGCTGAAGGCGGCCGGGATCAAGAACGTGCCGGTCGGCGGCCAGGACGCCTCCCTCGACGCGGTGCGCCGGGTGCTCACGGGCGAGCAGACCTACACCGTCTACAAGCCGTACAAGCCCGAGGCGGACGCCGCCGGGAGCATCGCCGTCCAGCTGCTGAAGGGGATGGACATCAACGCGGCGGCCAACGCGGGCGTCGACAGCGGCGGGCAGCGCATCCCCTCGCTGCTGCTCACCCCGATCGTGGTGACCAGGGCGAAGGTGCAGGCCACGGTGGTCGGCGGCGGCCTGTACAAGGCGTCCGAGATCTGCGCCCCGCCGTACGCGGAGGCCTGCGAGGCGGCCGGCGTCAAGTAGCGCGCGGCGTCAGGTGGCGCGCGGCGTCGATGGCGCGCGGCCCCGAGCGGCGCGCCCCGGCGGCCGCTCGGGGCCGGGCCGGCGCACGCTCAGCGCCGGGGCCCGTACATGATCACGGCGACCCCGGCCAGGCAGATCAGCGCCCCCGTCACGTCGTAGCGGGTGGGCCGGAAGCCGTCCACCGCCATGCCCCAGAGCAGTGATCCGGCCACGAACACGCCGCCGTACGCGGCCAGTACCCGGCCGAAGGTGCTGTCCGGCTGGAGCGCGGCGACGAAGCCGTACCCGCCGAGCACCACCACCCCGACGCCGGCCAGCCACCACGGCCGCGCCTCGCGCACGCTCTGCCAGATCAGCCAGCAGCCGCCGATCTCGGCGAGGGCGGCGAGGGCGAACAGGGCGGCGGAGCGCAGGACGGTCATGGTCGACCAGCCTACGAGCCGTAGAGGTCGCCCCCGTAGGACGGGCCGTAGTACTCCTCCAGCGCGGCCAGCGGTTCGTCCGTGCGCTCCAGGCTCTTGGAGATCCGGGCCCGGGACGGCGCCGCGTCCGGGGCCCAGGTCTCGGGCTTCCAGAGCGCGGAGCGCAGGAACGCCTTGGAGCAGTGGTAGTAGACCGCCTCGATCTCGACCACGACGGCGAGTCGCGGGCGGTGCCCCTCGACGACCAGCCGGTCGAAGAACGGCGCGTCGCGCACCAGCCGCGCCCGGCCGTTGACGCGCAGCGTGTCGCCGCGCCCCGGGATCAGGTACAGGAGCCCGACGTGCGGGTTCTCCAGGATGTTGTGGAGGCTGTCCGCCCGGCGGTTGCCCGGCCGCTCCGGGACGGCGATGGTGCGGTCGTCCAGGACGAGGGTGAAGCCGGCCGGGTCCCCCTTGGGGGAGGCGTCGCAGGTGCCGTCGGCCCCCGCCGTGGCCAGCACGCAGAACGGTGCCGCGGCGATGAAGGCCCGGTCGTGCTCGTGCAGGGTGCGGCGCTCCTTGGCGGCGTCGCGGGCGCTGGGCTCGCCGAGCAGGGCGCGCAGTTCGGCGGCGTCGGTGACCTCGGTGAATGCGGTGGCCTCGGTGGGTGTGCGGGTGTCCACGGTCGTCGTCCCCCTTCGATCCGGTACCCCGCCGATGGTACGCCCGGGGCCCCTGCGGCCCCGGGGGTGTCGGGGGTTCCGGGGGTGGAGGGGCCGCCGGGGCGCCGCCCGTCAGACCTGCCGGTAGGTGGTGAGGAAGCGGCCGATCCGGTTGATCGCCGTCTCCAGGTCGTCGGCCCGGGGGAGGGTGACGAAGCGGAAGTGGTCCGGGCGCGGCCAGTTGAAGCCGGTGCCCTGGACGACGTGGATCTTCTCGCGGAGCAGCAGGTCCAGCACGAACTGCTCGTCGTCGACGATCCGGTGCACCGCCGGGTCCAGCTTGGCGAACGCGTAGAGCGCGCCCTTGGGCTTCACGCAGCTGACGCCGGGGATCTCGTTCAGCGCCTTGAACGCGACGTCGCGCTGCTCGGCGAGCCGGCCGGTGGGCAGGACGAGGTCGTTGATGGACTGGTGGCCGCCGAGCGCGGCCTGGACGGCGTACTGGGCGGGGACGTTGGGGCACAGGCGCATGCCGGAGAGCATGGTGAGGCCCTCCAGGTAGTCGGTGGCGTGCTGCTTGGGCCCCGAGACGACCAGCCAGCCGCTGCGGAAGCCGGCCACCCGGTAGGACTTGGAGAGGCCGTTGAAGGTGAGGGTCAGGACGTCCTCGGCGAGCGCGGCCAGGCAGTGGTGCTCGGTGCCGTCGTAGAGGATCTTGTCGTAGATCTCGTCGGCCAGGACCATCAGCTGGTGCCGGCGGGCGAGGTCGAGGATGCCCTCCAGCAGCTCCTTCGGATAGACCGCGCCGGTCGGGTTGTTGGGGTTGATGACGACGATGGCCTTTGTGCGGTGGGTGATCTTGGCCGCGATGTCGTCGAGGTCGGGGTACCACTCGGCCTGCTCGTCGCACGCGTAGTGGACGGCCTTGCCGCCGGCCAACCGGACCACGGCCGTCCAGAGCGGGTAGTCGGGCATCGGGACGAGGACTTCGTCGCCGTCGTCGACCAGCGCCGTGACGGCCATCTGGATCAGCTCGGAGACGCCGTTGCCGAGGTAGACGTCGTTGACGGTCACTCCGGCGACGCCGCGCTGCTGGTAGTACTGCACCACCGCGCGGCGGGCCGGCAGGATGCCGCGCGAGTCGCTGTAGCCGTGGGCGTTCGGCAGGTTGCGGATGATGTCCTGGAGGATCTCCTCCGGCGCCTCGAAGCCGAACGTGGCCGGGTTGCCGGTGTTCAGCCGCAGCACGCTGTGCCCGGCCTCCTCCAGCGCGTTGGCGCGGTCGACCACCGGGCCGCGGATCTCGTAACACACGTCCGTCAGTTTGCTGGACTGCCGAAACTCCATCTGAGGCCTCCCGACCGGTCACCCCGCACGTTCTGGTTGCTTTGTTCTACCAAGTAAGCACTTGGAAAGTCCAACCTTTTGGCTATGCTGATCCACATGTCACGCCGAAGCTACGACCAGTACTGCGCCGTCGCCCGCGCCCTGGACGCGGTGGGGGAGCGCTGGAGTCTCCTGATCGTCCGTGAACTCCTCGCCGGCCCGCGCCGCTACACCGACCTGCACGCCGACCTGCCCGGCGTCTCCACCGACATCCTCGCCGCGCGGCTCAAGCAGCTGGAGGGCGAGGGCCTGGTGCTGCGCCGGCGGCTGGAGCGGCCCGCCAACGCCACCGTGTACGAGCTCACCGAGCAGGGCGCGACGCTGCGCCGGGTGGTCGACGCGCTCGGTGTGTGGGGCCTCGGGCTGCTCGGCGAGCAGCGGCCGACCGACGCGGTGCGGGAGCACTGGGTCACCGGGGCGGCCGACGGTACCGGGGGCGGTGCGGAGGGCACCCCCGCCACGGCCGGCTCGCGCGAGAACGCCGAGGACGGCGCCGTGTTGGCGGGCTAGGAGCCCGCGGGTGACGACCCGTGATGCGCCTGCCCCTCGGGTCACGCCGACGGGGGCGTCCTGGATGCCGGGACGGGTGCGCGGCGCCCTCGGATGCCCTGGATCAGGAGTTCCATGGAGTTCCTGATGCAGGAGCGTCCGCACCTCGCCCGCTCCGGGGCGGCGTACCGGACCGGGTCCGCGCAGTTCCGCGGGGAACTGCGCGGACCCCTCCGTACCGGCGGCGGACCCCTCGGCTCCGACGACCAGCTCCCCCGTTGGGCTGGTCGGCCGTCCGTCGTCGATCCGGTGCCGGTGGTCGGGCGGCCGGGCGGGCGTGGCCGCCGTCGGGTGCGACGACCGCCGCCCGGGCGCCTTTCCCCGGTGGGCGGTGCTTGCCGGGCGTCCCCTCCCGGCACCACCCACTCTGCCGGAGGCCGATAAACGACCGGTCGCCGTTCGGTTGCCGCCGCCGAGCGGGACCGCGACCGGGGCCGGGGGGTGTTCCCGGGGCCGGCGGAGGTGCGCGTACGATCGTCGGGCCATGGAGAACACCACGCAGCAGAGCGCGCCCGCCGCGCCCACCGCGCCCACCGGGTACACCAGTTACGTCGCCGTCGGGGACTCCTTCACCGAGGGCATGTGCGACGACCTGCTCCCCGACGGCCACTACCGGGGCTGGGCCGACCGGGTCGCCGACCGGCTCGCCGCCGAGCAGCCGGCCGGCGCCTTCCGGTACGCCAACCTCGCCGTCCGGGGCAAGCTGATCGGCCAGATCCACGACGAGCAGCTGGCCACCGCCGCCGCGATGCGCGCCGGACTCGTCACCCTGGCCGGCGGCCTCAACGACGTGCTGCGGCCGCGCTGCGACATCGCCCGGGTCGAGGACCTGCTCGGCCGCTCCGCCACCGCGCTGCGCGAAACCGGCGCCACCGTGGTGCTGTTCACCAGCACCGACCCCACCCGCCGGATGGCGGGCAGCGCCCGGCTGCTCCCGGCCATCCTGCGGATGAAGGCCTTCGTCCACGAGCTCGGCCGTGACCCGGGCATCGCGGTGGTCGACCTCTTCTCCGCCCCCTGCTTCGACGACCGCCGCCTCTGGGCCGAGGACCGCCTGCACCTCGCCCCCGAGGGCCACCGCCGGGTCGCCGAGGCCGTCCTGGAGGCGCTCGGCCGCCCCGCCGCCTTCGACTGGCGCGCCCCGCTGCCGGCCGCCGCCCCGCCGCGCCGGGCGGAGAAGCTGGCCGCCGACGCCCGCTGGGCCCGGACCCACCTCGGCCCCTGGATCGGCCGCCGCCTCTCCGGCCGCTCCTCCGGCGACGGCCGGCCGCCGAAGCGCGCCGAGCTGCTGCCCTACGAGGGCTGAGCCGCTGCCCTGCGAGGGCGGAGCGGGCCGGGCGCCCGGCCCGCTCGGCCCGGGACGACGACGGGCCGGCGGGCACCGCCGGCCGTGGTGCTCACAGCCAGTCGCGGTGCTTGAAGACGAAGTACAGGCTCACGCAGACCAGGGCCATCAGACCGATGGCGAACGGGTAGCCGAAGGTCCAGGTCAGCTCGGGCATGGCTTCGAAGTTCATCCCGTAGACGGTGCCGATCAGGGTCGGCGCGAAGAGGATGGCGGCCCAGGCGGAGATCTTCTTGATCTCGTCGTTCTGCATGTGCCCCGCCTCGGCGAGCTGCTTCATCTCCTCGTTCTGCCGCTGCGCGACCAGCGTCGCGTTCACCGTGAGGATGTTCTGCAGCATCTGCCGGA
>NZ_JBSFNM010000065.1:0-53316 GCF_053587085.1 Kitasatospora sp. NPDC003701 | reverse complement strand
GCGGCCCGGATGGCCGCGAGGTCGCCGTACTCGTTGATCAACTGGGCGGCCGTCTTCTCGCCGATCCCCTTGACGCCGGGCAGGCCGTCGCTCGGGTCCCCGCGCAGGGCGGCCATGTCGGCGTACTGGGCGCCGCGCACGCCGTACTTCTCCAGCAGCAGCGCGTCATCGGTGACCTGGAGGTTCCCCATCCCCTTGACGGGGTAGAGCACGGTGATCGCACGGGCGTCGTCCACCAGCTGGAAGAGGTCCCGGTCGCGGGAGGCAGAAGTTTCCCACACGCGAGACCGGGTCTGACCTGCGAGGATTCGGACATGCTCAGAGCCGTTGTCGGTGCACGCGTCAGCGTGGTCAAGGGGGCCGAGAAGGTCTCGCACCTGGTGCAGAAGGAAGCCGGCCAACGCTACGCCGACCGGTCGGGCTGGGAGGTCGTCGGCTACTTCCAGGACCTGGACGTGTCGGCCGAGGTCCGCCCCTTCGACCGGCCTGACCTCGGCCCGTGGCTGGGGGAGAAGGCCAGTCTGTGGGACGCGATGATCTTCTCGAAGGTGGACCGCGTCTTCGGCTCGGCGAAGGACTGCGCGGACGTGGCGCACTGGGCGGAGGCCAACCGCAAGATCCTCGTCTTCTCGGACGACGGCATCGTCCTGAACTTCCGGGACGAGGGCAAGGACTCGATGTCGGCGATGATGAGCAAGGTCTTCCTGATGCTCGCCTCGCTCTTCGCGGAGATGGAGCTCAAGCGGACGAGGGACCGGGTCCTCGGCGCCCACCGGTTCCTGCGGAAGACGGTGCGCTGGCCGGGCGGATATGCGCCCTACGGCTATGAGGTGGTGGATCACCCGGAAGGCGGAAAGACCCTGCGTCTGGAGCCGCACACGGCCGGGGTGGCGCGCGAGATGGCCGAGTGGTACATCGCCGGCTGGTCGTTCCGCGAAATCGCGGGGGAGCTGAATCGCCGCAACGAGCCGACCAACCTGGTCCGCCATCTGAGGGCACAGGGAAAGACCGAGACCTCGAAGGGGAAGAGCGTCGACGGGATCGAGTGGGCCACCAGCGTCGTCGCCGACCTGCTCAGGACCCCGTCGCTGCGCGGGTACAAACTCCACCGTGGCAAGGAGACCCGCGGCGCCGACGGGCTGCCGATCAGGATCGCCGACCCGGTCTTCGACCGAGAGCTGTGGGCCAGGCTGGAGCCCGCGCTCGCGGCCAGATCCACGAAGAAGACCCGGACCTTCTCCACGTCAGCGCTGCTCGGCGTCGCCATCTGCGACGCGTGCAACGGGCCGCTCTATCAGAAGAACGCTCCGAAGAAGTCGAGCGGAAAGGTGTACAGCTACTACCACTGCCCGAGCGGGAGCGCGAAGGGAAGGGCGAACTGCGGAACGTCTCAGCCCTCCCAGCAACTGGAGGACCTGATCGAGGAGACCTTCATCGCGAAGGTCGGCGACAGGCACGTTCCAGTGCGCCGGTACATCCCGGGGGAGGACCACTCGGAGGATCTGGCTGTGGTCAAGCGGGCGATCAAGGGCCTGCGGGAGGAGAAGGACGAAGGCCTGATCGTCGGCCGCGAGGACGAGGACGAGTGGAAGGAACGCATGCGGGCGCTGCTCCACCGGCGAGAGGAGCTCGAAGCCCTGCCGCAGCGGCCGGCGCAGTGGATTTTGGAGGACTCCGATGAAACGTACGCGACGGCTTGGCAGGCCCGGGACACGGCAGGGCGTCGGCAGCTTCTCCTGGACAGTGGGATCAGACTGGTGGTCAAGCCCGGACCTGCCCTCCAAGCCCGGGTCGAGGTTCCGGAGGATCTGGCAGTACGCCTCAGGGATGCGGTCACTCGGAGTGGATTGATTCCGTATGAGGACGGCGGACTGCCTTCCTCCCGAGCGGAGAGGGTCGACACGTCCGGCTGAGAGCGGTGAGCTCGTGCCTCTGCGCTCTTGCCGTTGGAGGGACCGGAGCGATTCCGGTCCCTCCAGGACCGCGGAGTGCAGAGTATCGGGTCGTCCTCATCAGGGTCGGGCGGGCGAATGGGCGGATCATGGCAGTGAGCCGGGGCGAGTCGAGTGAAGGTTGCTGACTGTGGATGGCCTCGTAGACCCAGGACTCGTACAGGGCCGACGCCGACTGCCCATCAGATTCTGCGGAGCCCCACCAATACTCGACCCATCAAGTTCGGCTCACCAACGGGGAGTTGTTCGTCGGTCATGGGCTTGAACGGCCGGGAACGGGCTGCGCGGTTGGATGGCGGAGGCTCTGCGGTTGTCGGCTGCGGCTTCGGCGGGCTGCTCGGGCGCACTTCGGCCCAGACGAGCTTGCCGCCGGTCGGCGGGTGGTAGTAGCCCCACCGGCTGCTCATGTGCTCGACCAGGAACAGGCCGCGTCCGCCCTCGGCGTCGGTGTCGACGTTCTGCGGCACGGGCGGTCGCTTGTCGTGGTCGGCGACCTGCACCAGTACGGCCTGGCCGCGCAGCTGGAGGTAGAGGCCGATCAGCTTCACCTTGGCCAGCTCGGCGGAGGTCAGCCGCTCGGGCTGCTTGGCGTCGTTGGGGTGCTGGACGGCGTTGCCGACCAGCACCGAGACGATCAGCAGCGCGGTGTCGATCAGGTCGGGAGGCGCCTGCCAGCGGCCCAGCACGTCACGGGTGTGACGCCTCGCCCAGCCGGCCGCGTTGGGGGTGTCGGCCAGCAGCAGGTGGTTGTGCGCGGTGGGGACTTGCGACATTGCGGACGCCTCCCGGCGAGAGGCGGTGACCCGGCTGGAGCTGGGCCACCGCTCTGGTTGGGCCGAACTCCTACTTGGTGGCGATGACGTAGACGCTGGCCCACTCGCGCTTCGGGTTGGCCAGGGTGGCGTCGAAGGTCCAGGGCTCGACGGTGGTGAACCCGGCCTCGGTGAACAGCTGGCTCAGCTTCTCGGCGTCGTAGGCCCAGAGGTGCGGGGTGTAGTTCGGGTCATCGTCCTGGTCGCGGAAGACGTAGTTGATCAGGTCGAGGTAGGTGTTGATGTCCTCGCGGCAGGTGCGCTTGGCGTACCAGCGCCCGACCATCTCTTCGGCTTCGACGGGCGCCGCCGGGTAGCGGCTGAGCACGTAGGCGGCGTCGGGCACGCCGGTGATGATCTGTCCGCCGGTGCCGAGCACACGGAAGGCCTCGCGGGCGAAGCCCTTGGCGGAGCGCGGGTAGTCGATGTGCTCCAGGAAGTGTTCGGTGAACAGCAGCTCGACGGTGCTGGTCTCCAGCGGGATGCCCTCGCGCACGTCCCAGAGGAAGTCGGCCGGCGGCACCAGGTCGATGTTGAAGAAGCCGTCGAGCTGGTGGTTGCCGCCGCCGATCTGGACCTTGGTCGGCTGCTCGTCGGGGCCGTTGGGGAAGGCGCGCTGGGTGGCTCGGTGGTACCGGCCGACCTCGATCTCCTTGGCGGCGGCGCGCAGCGTGCGGGCGAGGCCGTGGCCGATGTTCGGGTGGGCCAGCACGTCGGTGATCTGCTTGCCGAGTAGGTCGATGGGCGGATTGCCAGAAATGTCCGTAGACATGGCAGACGTCTCCTCGTAGGCGTGGTGAGCGGTGGAGGGGCCGGCGTTGGCCAGCTGGGCGGTGCCGAGTGGTCAGGCGACCGCGGGGGCCGTGGCCCACTGGTTGTTGCGCATCAGGGTGGAGCGGAGGTCGACCAAGCGCGGGGTGAGGGTGAGGTCCAGCTGCTCGGTCGGGTGGAGGTTGCCGGCCTCGTCGGCGTCGGCGCGCCAGACGCGGTACTGGAGGTCCGGGTAGGCCGGGTTGATGCCGATCTCGCCCTTGGGGATGGTGCCGTTGAAGGGCACCGGGATGTCGAGGTGGTTCCAGTAGTTCCAGGCCTGGAGTGCCTTGACCTGGTCGAAGTAGAAGTAGAAGTCCGGCGACCGGCCAAACGTCCGTAGCTCGCGGTGGATCAGGTGGCCGAGCAGCGGACCGAGCTGGGCGGCGAGGCCGTCGAACTCCCACTTGGTGTGCCGCCAGCGGTCCGGAACCTGCCCCAGGGTGAACAGGCGCGCGGCGACCAGGTGGCTGATGCGGTCGGTGAGGAAGGCCGCAGCGGCGCCCGGGTCGAGCGTGCGGTCGACCTTGGCCAAGGTGGCGGCGAGGTCGGGCACGTGGAACTTGGCGAGGTCGAACCGGCCGATCATCCCCGGTACGGCGAACAGCAGCTCCTTGTAGAGCCAGTTGTTCAGCTCGCCCAGCTCGGCCAGCCGGCGCGTACGTGAACTGGTCGAGTGCAGCATGACGTACTCGGACAGCGCCTCGAAGAACAGGTAGCCGAGGATCGGTAGCCGCGGGATCGTGGCGTCGAGCTGCCGCAGGAAGTCCACGGGCGCGACGATGGCGCCCTGGTAGGCGATGGCGGCGGCCAGCGCCAGGAAGGCGGTCGAGTTCTTCACCCGGCTGACCACCGTCTCGCGCAGCTGGTGCCGCTCGGCCTTCGACAGCAGGTATTCGAGCTGGGTGTAGATGGCCAGGTGGATCGCGCCGAGGCGGAGGTAATCGACGCCGGCCAGCCCCTGGTACGCCTGCGACGGCAGGTCAAGCTCGAAGATCAGCGGGGTGGGCTGGTGGTCCGCTCGCCCGATCTTCGCCAGGAAGGCCGGTGCTTCGCGGGTAAGCACGTAGGAGCCGAGGTTGTGCGGGCGGAAGCCGCTGCCCATCTCGGTGAGCGGCGCGCAGTAGATGCTGCCGACCAGGCAGCCGCCGGAGGGGTAGAGCACGCCGTCCTGGTTGATCTTCTCCAGGGCGTGGGTGACGTGCAGCAGGTGAAGCTTGCCACCGCTGGCCAAGGAGTCGAACAGCGCGTTGCGGCGGAGCAGCTGGCCGTTGGGCGTACCGAGGGACAGCCGGTCCACCCAGGCGGCCTTCTGCACGCCGAGCGGGTCGTCGGCGTTGGGCATCGCCGGCACCAGGCTGGCACCGAAGAAGGCGTGCGCGTCGGCCCAGCTCTCGTAGGCGTCGAGGAAGTCCACGGCTACACCAACCCCTTCTCGGCGACGGCGTAGCGGACGGCGGCCACGCTGAACGCGCCGGAGAGGAAGGCCTCTTCGGAGACGACCACCAGGTCGTAGGCCAGCGGCAGCAGTTGTTCGAAGGCCGGCTCACGGACGAACTCGGCGTTCGGCCACCAGGAGCGCTTCGGCAGCCGGTAGCGGTCGAGGGCATCTGCGACCTTCACCAGGTCGCAGATCTGCTCGGCCTGAGCGTGGTCGGCACGGTCGTCGGCAGTGAACGCCTCGTAGGGCAGCTCGTGCAGCCGGATGGTGGTGGCGGCCTGGATGACCTCGCTCGGGCTGGGCGTGCGTTGGAAGTGCGTCCAGACCAGCTCGGCGTTGGCAGCCAGCCAGATCGCGGCGCGGCTGCCGTGGCCCTGGTCGTCCTTGTCGTGCTGGCGCTGGGTGTCGTGGACGGCCGCCGCGATGACCGCGGTGGCCGTGTCGGACTCGTTCAAGCCGTACCAGTCGGCCAGCAGCGCGGCGAGGACCGCCGTGCGCAGGCCGTGCCGGTGGCCGTGGATGGAGTCGGCGAGCTGGGGTTCGGCGAGCCACCGGGTGGGGACGGCGGCCTGCTCGATGAGGGTCT
This sequence comes from Kitasatospora sp. NPDC003701, assembly GCF_053587085.1. Lineage (NCBI taxonomy): Bacteria > Bacillati > Actinomycetota > Actinomycetes > Kitasatosporales > Streptomycetaceae > Kitasatospora > Kitasatospora sp. NPDC003701. Next base: position 47,715 of record NZ_JBSFNM010000065.1, on the reverse strand, counting down.
GCGTGGTGGGGCGTAGCGGCGGCGGCCAGGCCGGCAGGAAGTCCGGTCGGTTGGCCTTGATCCATTCGACGGTGGCGGCGTCGGTGAACTGGTGGAGCGGCAGGTTCTTGCGGGCAGCCAACTCGACCAGGCTGTCCGTGCGGGTTGTGCTCATGGTGCGGCCCACCCCCTCGGTGGTCTTGAGGGTTGGAGGCCTTACCGGATCTCGGCGTTCTGGGCAGCGGCCTTGCGCTCGGCCTCATTGGCCTCGAACTCGGCGGTGAACGCGGCCAACTCCTGCTCGGTCATGACGGCGATGCCCAGTTCGGCGGCAGTGTCGAGGATCTGGGCGGCGGCCTCGTCGCGGGCGGCGTCGGTGGCGGCGTCGGGCAGCAGCACCTCGAACTCGGCGTGGTAGCCCCACGCCTCGCTCCACTTGACGGCGATCTCCACGCCGCCGAAGCGGAAGTTGCGGCGGAAGTTGAACGCCTCGTGCCGGGTGTCCTCGAAGCCGAGCGCGCCGAACAGCTGGACGGCCTTGGCCACGTCCTCCTTGGCGATGGCGAACTCGGTCTCGCCGAAGGCGGCGCCCTGGCCGATCCGGCTGTCCTTGAGCGTGATCTTGGCGGTGCCGGCCGACTGGTTGTCGGTGACCTTGAGCAGTTGGTCCGGCAGCACGAAGAAGTGGATCAGCTTGTTGTCCTGGCCCAGGTCCTCGCCGTCACGGACAAGGCGCTCCACCAGGGCGTCGTGGGTGTCCTTGTCGAACCGGGCGCGCATCTCGATCTCGACGGCCATCGCGGTCGTCCTCTCCTGATTTGGGCATGGCGGATGGGGCCGCACCGGCGCCGAGGTACCCCCTGGCCGGTGCAGATGATCTTGTATTCGGTTGGTAGCCGGTGGTGCGGCCAGTCACTGCTCCCCTGACCGCACCACCGGCAGCTCCTACGTCAGGCCTGCTCGCCGAACCGCTCACGGACGACGCCCGCGTGCAGGTAGTTCGGCAGCGGCACGCCGCCGACGGTGGTGCGCTTGGTGGCCACCTGGTCCTCGGTGTCGGACGGGAAGCCCTCCAGCAGCTGGAGGCACTGCTTCACCCACTCGCGGGAGGTGTCCCACTCGCTGGCGTCGCGCAGGCGCAGCGCCAGGGCGTACGCCGTTTCGGTGGCGGCCCAGCGGTCCGTCGCCAACTCCTGCTGGAAGGCGGCCTCCAGCTCGGCCGGCGAGGCCAGGCGGGTCGTGCTCGTCATCGGCTCTTCTCCTCGTGTCGTGCCAGTCGTTCTCGTGGTGGTGAACTTGGCCGACGTCACCGGGGTGACGCCCAGGAGGCCGCCGAATCAGTAGATGTACGTCTCGGCCAGCGTCTTGTAGTCGAACAGCTCGTCCTTGGCGAACCAGAGGTCGACTTCCTGCGCGGCCTCCTCGCGGTTGCCGGAGGCGTGGATCAGGTTCGCCACCGCCTTGCCGACGGCCACGCTGGCGCCCCGGCTCATGTGCGAGAAGTCGCCGCGGATGGTGCCCGCCGGCGCCTGGTCCGGGTAGGTGCTGCCGACGATCTTGCGCACCGTGGCGATGGCGTCGTAGCCCTCCAGCACCAGGGCGATCACCGGGCCCTGCTGCATGAACGTCGCGGTCAGGTTGTAGACCTCGGGGCCGAGGCGCTCCTCCAGGTCCGCGTAGTGCCTGCGGGTGAACTCGGCGTCCATCCACTTCATCTTCGTGCCGACGATCTTGAGCGCGGCGTCCTCGAACCGCTGCAGAACCCGGCCGGACAGACCACGGGCCACCGCGTCGGGCTTGAGCAGGACAAGCGTGCGCTCGACCTGGCCCTGGATCTCCTCGGTCATTTGTTCCCTTTCCCGTGCCAGAGTGGCGATTTGACGGTGAATCAAACACGTCTGGCACCGAGGTTACCTGCGAGAGTGAAGCGGTTTTCGGTACGCCGGGCAGACCCGCGGAGGAGTCGAACAGCGTTCCTGCTGATCACTCCCTATGAAGACCGGTGCTGACCTAGACTTCAGCCAGTACTGGCCTTGCAACTGTCCGTGCAGGTGTGGGCCTTGCTCCGGCCCTAAGTCTGGAACTGCCACCCACCTCCCACCATGCCGTCACAGTGCGGCGACGGTGCACTCGCGGTGCAGCAAGCCGACCGACGGGCGGCGGGTGACGGTTCGGCGGCATGAGCTGCTCCTCTCAGGGATGACGTGGCTGATGCCAAGTCAACTCCACGAAGTAGCAGGCTGGTCCGCCTTGTCGCATGTTCTGCATGAGCTATGCAGATCGTGCATAACATCTTGATCCAGATCGGCTGGCGCGGCCCTCGCCAGGCAGGCTGAGGGTGGCAGGAGGAGTCATGTCGGAGGCGGTCCCCGCGGCCATCGACGCACGCCAGATCGGATCGGTGATCCGTCGCGCCCGGGTGATCGCTGCCCGGTCGCAACACGATGTGGCTTCCAAGCTGGGCTACCACCAGTCGAAGCTGAGCCGACTGGAGAAGGGCGTCGGCACCGACGACGTACGGATCTTGCGAGCCGTCGCGGCGGAACTCGACATTCCCTTGGAAAGCCTGGGCCTGACCGCCTCCCCCAGCAGCACGGATCTCAGGACGAACGACATGCAGCGTCGAGGCTTCCTGGCAGCCAGCGTGGCAGCTCTCGCGCTCCCAGCTGCCCGCCCTCACACCGCCAGCCTGGAGCTGGTCCAAGCCCTCCTGCCCACGGCGAGTGGCCTCGCCGACCGGCAGCTGCTCGCCGAGGCCACTCTTCGTCAGGAGCTGTCGAAGGCTCGCCGGCTGCTCTACGGCTGCCGCTACACCGAACTCGAAGCCCTGCTGCCCGCACTGCTCACCGACCTTCGCCGTGCTCAGCACGACGCGCCCGACAGCCTGATGCTGGCCAGCATGGCCGCCACCGCCTACCAGACCACCGTCAGCATGTTGATCAAGCTCGGCGACACCGGCAACGCCTGGCTCGCGGTGGGGCGGGCGATGAGCGAGGCCGAGCGCAGCGGCAACCCGATAGTCCTGGCCTCCAGCGTCCGGGTCCAGACCCACCTGATGGCCCGCGAACGCCACACCGCACCGGCCGTCACGATGGTCCGGCACGCCGCCGACCAGCTCGGCGGCCACTACGACCAGCGCGAACCCGGAGACCTCGCCGCGTTCGGCCTGATGCTGCTGCGTGGGGTTACCGCTGCAAGCACCGGCGGCGACCGCTCGACCACCACCGAGCTGCTGGACCAGGCAGACGAAGTGGCCCGGTACGTCGACCGCGATCACCCGGACGCCTGGGCGAACTTCAGCCCAACCAACGTGGCGCTGCACCGGGTGTCGGCTGCGGTGGCCCTGGGCGAAGCCGGCGCCGCCGTCGAGGCGGCCAGGCCACTGCTGCGCCGCCGCATCCCAGCCCCGGAACGACAAGCCGCCTTGTGGGTGGACCTTGCCAGGGCGTTCAACCAGCAGGGCAAACTGTCCGAGGGCTACCGCGCCTTGCGCATCGCCGAACGGCACGCTGCTGAGGACATCAGGCGTCGCCCGGACATCCGGGAGCTGGTGGCCGACATGACGGCACGCGACCGTCGCGGTGCCTTGCCGGAGCTACGCCAGTTCAGCCGCGAGTTGGGAGTCCGACCTTGAGCAAGCAGCCCTTCCTGTACGTCGCCGTCTGCGCCTCCGGCATCGCCGACGACGTGAGCCAGCTGATCACCGCGGCTCAAGAGGAAGGGTGGCGAGTCGGCGTGGTGGCCACCCCGAACGCCATGGGGTTCATCGACCAGGCCACCATCGAGCAGCAGACCGGCTACCCGATCCGCTCGGCCTGGCGCACGCCCGACGTACCGGCCTCACTGCCGCCGGCCGACGCCATCGCCGTCGCGCCCGCCACGTTCAACACGATCAACAAGTGGGCCGACGGCCACGCGGACACCCTGCTGCTCGGCATCCTCACCGAGTCGTATGGCCTGGGCATCCCCGTGGTCGCCCAGCCGTACGTCAACTCTGCCCAGGCCGCCCACCCGGCCTACGCGGCCAACGTCGAGCGGCTGAAGGCCATGGGCGTGCTGTTCGGCGACTACGTGCCGCACAAGCCGAAGGCCGGCGGTGGCCGTGATCAGTACGACTGGAGTACCCCGCTGCGGCTGCTGCGCCCGGTGCTCGAAGCCAAGAGCAAGGCGTAGCCAACCAGTCAGCTCGAAGCTCGGGGAGGGGCAGCAGGTGGACGTGGTGGTCAGCTGGACAGGCAGATCCGCCTGCTGGCTCCAGGAGGCGCTGCGCGACACCAACGAGGCGTTCGCCGCCCGGCTGGGCATCGCGGTCCGCACGGTGGCCAGCTGGCACAAGAGCCCGGAACTCGTCCCGCGCACCGAGATGCACCAGCTCCTCGACCAAGCCCTGGAAGCCGCGGCGCCCGCCGCGCAGAAGCGGTTCGCGCTGCTGCTCACCGAGTCCACCGGCAGCCAGACCGCCCAGGCCTTGCGGGTGGCCGTCGCGGTGGTGGTCCGCGGTGCGGACGTGCTGCTCGTCTGCCGCCGGGATGACGAGTCCGCCGGCATCCGCTGGCAGTTCCCAGCCGGGGTGATCAAGCCGGGTGGCAGTCCAGCTTCGGCGGCCGTCAGCGAGACGCTGGCCGAGACCGGCGTCCACTGTGCAGTGCGCCAAGACCTCGGCGGCCGGCTCCACCCGTCCACCGGTGTGTGGTGCGAGTACTTCCTCGCCGAGTACCTGGTGGGCGAGGCCCAGAACCAGGACAAGATCGAGAACGCCGACGTGATGTGGGTTCCGCGAAACGCGGTGCCCCGGTTCATCCCCGTCGATACGATCTTCCCGCCCATCCTGGCCGCCCTGGAGGAACCCCAGAATGACTGAGCCGACCAGCACGAAGCCGGGCATCGCCGCCGCCATCGTGGTCCAGGACGGCCGCGTCCTGATGGTCCAGCGGCGGGTCAAGGAGGGTGAGCTGTCGTGGCAGTTCCCGGCCGGTGAGGTCGAGGCCGGCGAATCGCCGGAAGCAGCTGCTGTCCGCGAGACCGCCGAGGAAGTCGGCCTGACGGTGAAGGCCGTCCGCCCGCTCGGCGAGCGCGTTCACCCGAAGACCGGTCGGCAGATGTCGTACACCGCCTGCGAGGTGGTCAACGGCACGGCCACGGTGGTCGACACCGAGGAGCTGGGTGCGCTGGCGTGGATCACCCACGAGCAGATCCCCGAGTTCGTTCCGTACGGCCTGTTCGAGCCGGTGCAGGTGTACCTAGATGCAGTCATGTAGTCAGACGCCGCCACAGGGAACTGTTGGGCTGGTACCGATGGCCTGCGAGCATACGTACGTCGCATGCTGCCGGGCCCAGCTCGCCGCTGTGCAGGACAGCCGCTACGCGGCGTAGGTGACCCCGTTGAACGTGAATGCCCCACTGCGCGAGATTGCGATGGCGGTGGGCTCGGCGATGCCGGTCGTTGAGTCGACCACTCCGAAGCCCATCGCCGGGCGGAATGACGAGGCTGTCGACGGTGCAGTGCGGCGAAGCGTTCCGATCTCGAAGCCCCAGAGAGTGTCGGCCGTCGGGTCGCCGGTCGGGATCTCTCCGATCAGTGCGAGGCCCCTGGTCCTGCTGCAGATGATGGAGTGTCCGAACCCGCGAGCGAGCAGGATGGCGAGCGCGCCCGGATAGCGGCTGGCACCGGGGCCGGTGGCGCTGAGGCTCAGCCACCCCGGTGCGACCGGGTGGATTCCGGCGGTGACCGCAAGACCTAGATCAGAGATGACTGGGTGCCAGCACGAACACGAGCCGACTGTCAGGGCGTCTCTGCCGGCTCCAGCCCCGGCTTGGATGACGATGTCTCCTGAGTAGATAGCGCGCAGGCGAGCGAGGGTGCTCGTGGCGCATTCGGAGCCCTTGTGAGCTGACCCGTGTTGGCGGGCGCTCATGACAACTACACGGTCCGGCTGCCAGTCGCCAACGAACCGGAGCAGGTTCATCACGGCGCGCGGATGGCGGCTGGGTGCCAGCAGGTCTGCGACGACGACCACCCGCTCGCCGACCGTCGGCGGCACATATCCAGGGCGCGAGCGGAGAAGTTGCGCGAGCGGCGCGTCGGCGTGAGCAGTACGAGGTTCACGGTTCGTCACAGGGGCGGCATCCCAGGGAGTCGATGGGGATCGGATCCGTTGCTCCGCAGTGGCCGGAGGCAACTCGGATCAGAAGGAGCGAGTGGCCCTTTCTGGCCATGACTCTAGCTACAAAAGCCCAGCTCGGAAACCCCCTGTCTTCACGACTGAGAATCCCTGATAAGTAACGATAAATATCGAGACATGAATGACAGGAAAACCGTCCCTTCGTCGCCGCGATTCCATCGAATCTGCAGGTCAGGGTGACGATTTGAGGATGCCCGGCATCGCCATCTGCTCCGCTCGAAGCCATCCAGACACCTCTTGCAGATATTCTGAGCATGGTCCGCTGCGCGGGGCTAAAGTACTCGCATGGTATTTGGTGAGGTAGGTGAATCGGCGGCTCGAATAGCCGTCATGCCTACCCTCATCCGGGTTTCGGAAAGCTGGGGGTGGTCGCGTTGATGACCATCCACAAGCTCACCGCCGGCAACGGCTACACCTACCTGACGCGCCACGTCGCGGGCGGCGACGTACAGCGTCAGCGGGGCCAGTCCGCCGAGGAGTACTACACCCAGAAGGGCAACCCGGCCGGCGTCTGGCTCGGCCGCGGCGCGCCCCTGCTCGGCCTCGACGGGACCACCGTCACCGAGCAGCAGATGAAGCACCTGTTCGGCCTCGGCCAGCACCCGGACGCCGAACGCCTCATCGCCGAGCACCTGGCCGCCAACGTGCGCGCCGACATGGACGAGGACCAGCTCAAGGCCGTCCAGGCCGCCGCGATCAAGGCCGCCACCCTCGGCCGCAAGTACCCCGAGTACGAGCCCCTCGACCCGTTCGCCGAGCGCGTCGAGCGGCGCCTGGCCGTCATCGAGAAGGAGACCCGGCGCACCCCCACCAGCGCCGAGGTCAAGAAGGTCCAGCAGGAGGAGTCCCGTCGCCAGCGCGCCGCCGTCGCGGGCTTCGACCTGGTCTTCGCCCCGGTGAAGTCCGCCGCGGTGCTGTGGGCGCTGGACGAGCGCCCGGAGGTCCGCGCCGCCGTCCGCGAGGCCCACGAGGCCGCCCGCGACGCCGCGCTGGAGCTGCTGGAGGAGAACGCCGCGCACACCCGCACCGGCAGCACCGGCCAGGCCCAGATCGACACCAGGGGCCTGGTCGCCGTCGCGTTCGACCACTTCGACTCCCGGGCCGGCGACCCCAACCTGCACACCCACGTCGTCGTCGCCAACAAGATCCAGGGTGTCGACGGGAAGTGGCGTTCGCTGGACGCCCGCAGCCTGCTGGCGATGACCGTGGCCACTAGCGAGTTCTACAACTCCCGCTTCGAGACCGAGCTGACCGCCCGGCTCGGCGTCACCTTCGAGGCCCGCGAGGACTCCGCCATCAAGCGCCAGCCGGTGCGCGAGATCACCGGCGTCCCCGTCGAGGCGATCACCCACTTCTCCTCCCGCCGGACCGAGATCGAAGCCCGCTACGAGCAGCTGCTGCGGGAGTACCGGCGCGAGCACGGCCACGACCCCTCCCGCGGCATGACCCACCAGCTCGCCCGCCAGGCGAACCTCGACACCCGCGAGGGCAAGAAGGCTGCCCGCTCCCTGGAGGAGATGCGCGCCGACTGGACCCACACCGTCACCACCGCCCACGGCCAGGACATCGTCCAACGCGTGATGGCGGCCGTCCCCGCGCACGAAAACACCCCGGCCACCACCCAGCAGGAGGAACCGAAGCAGGTCGAGATCCCCGCCCTGGCCGCCGCCGTGATCACCGCCGTCGGCGAGGAGCGCGCGGTGTGGACAGTGTGGAACCTGCGCGCCCACGCCGAGCGTCTGGCCCGCTCCGAGCACCCCACCAGCACCACCGAGCACCGGCGGCTGGTCGAGGCGATCGTCACCGAGGCCGTCTCCCCGGCCCACAGCATCCGCGTCGGCGCCCCCGCCCTGCTCGACGAGCCCGAGGAACTGCGCCGCGCCAACGGCGACTCCGTGTTCGTCCGGCACGCCTCCACCCGCTACACCAGCACCGCCATCCTGGACGCCGAGCGCCGCCTGGTCGACGCCGTCCTCACCCCCGTCAATCCGGGCCTGAACCCGGCCTTCGTCGGCGCCGCGATCGACGGCTTCGAGGCCCGCAACCGCGCCCTGGACGAGGGCCAACGCGCCCTCGTTACCGCGTTCGCCACCGACACCCGGTTGGTCTCCCTCGGCCTCGGCCCGGCCGGCTCCGGCAAGACCACCGCGATGCAGGCGTACGTCCACGTCGCCAACCAGGCAGGCCAGCGCGTCGTCCCGCTCGCCACCTCCGCGGCCTCCGCCGCCGTCCTCGCCCGCGACCTCAAGCAGCCCGCCGAGAACCTCCACAAGTTCCTCTGGGAGCACACCGGCGGCACCTACGCCGCCCAGCTCAGCACCGGCCAGAACGTGCCGTCGAACCGGGCCGGCTTCGTGCTGAACCCGGGCGACGTCGTCCTGGTGGACGAGGCCGGAATGGCGGGCACCCTGAACCTGGACCGCCTCACCCGCATCGCCGCCGAGCACGGCGCGAGCGTGCGCCTGCTCGGTGACTACCGCCAGCTCAGCAGCGTCGAAGCGGGCGGCGCACTGCGGCTGATCGCCGCCGAAGCCGGCGCCGTCGAACTCACCACCCTCCACCGGTTCAGCAACAAGGACGAGGCTGCCGCCACCCTCAAGATCCGCACCGGCGACGCTGCTGGACTGGACTTCTACTTCGCCAACCAGCGGGTGGTCAGCGGCTCGAGTACCGCCATGGTCGAGGCCGCCTACGAGGGCTGGAAGGCCGACATGCTCGCCGGCCGCACCACCCTGATCAGCGCCCGCACCGGCACCGACGTCACCGCGCTGTCCGCCCGCGCCCGCGAGGACCGCGTGGCCGCCGGCCAGGTCGAGGCCGACGGCGTGCTGCTGCGCGACGGCAACCGCGCGGGCAAGGGCGACTGGATCGTCACCCGCGAGAACAACCGCAAGATCACCACCAACCGGGGCGCCGACTTCGTCAAGAACGGCGACGCCTGGCAGGTCCTCAAGCGCCACGAGGACGGCTCGCTCAATGTCCGCCACCTGGAGCACCGCGGACGCCTCACCCTGCCCGCCGAGTACGTCGCAGCCAACGTCCAGCTGCTCTACGCCTCCACCATCACCCGCTCCCAGGGCGGCACCGTCGACACCGCCCACCCCCTGGTCACCGACGACACCACCCGCGAGGAGCTGTACGTCCAGCTCAGCCGCGCTCGCCACACCACCACCCTCTACACCGCCACCCACGACCTCCTCCCGTTCGACACCGACGAGCAGTTCGACCAGCCCAAGAACGACCCCAACTCCTTCGCCGCCCGCGAGGTGCTGGAGCGCGTCCTGGGCCGCGAAGGCGCCCAGCTCTCCGCCACCGAGACCATCCGAGGCGCCCAGGAAGAATCCGTCTCCCTGGGCACCCTCGCGCCCCGCCACCAGCACGCCATCGAGACCCTGACCACCCCCCACTACCACCAGCTCATCCACCGACTCCTCGGCCCCGCCCTCGCCGAGCAGATCACCACCGACGACGCCATGACCGCCGTCACCCGCGCCCTGCGAGGCGCCGAAGCCGCTGGCTGGCAGCCCGAGCGCCTGCTCGCCGCCGCCACCTGGCGCGGCGACCTCAACCCCGCCGACTCCCCGGCCCCAGGCCCTTGCCTGGCGCCTGAACACCATCACCCACGACCGCCCCGCCCCCGCCCACCTCAACGCACCCACCACCGCCGACACCACCCGCTACGCCACCCTGGTCGCGCAGCTCACCGGCCTGCCCGCCCACTGCCTCGACCCCGAGACCGCCGCCGACCAGCCGGCCGCCCTGCGCATCGCGCCCGCCGCCGCCCAGGCCGCCGACGCGCACCCGCACGTCTGCGCAGACACCCTCAACCGCTACGCCACCAGCGCCGCCACCACGCTCAACACCACCACCGACCGCGTCACCGCCCACCCGCAGTGGCCCCACCTCGCCGGAGCCTTGGCCGCCGCCGAGCGCACCGGCCGCGACACCACCACCCTGCTCACCGCCGCCGCCACCCGGACCACCGGCGCGAGCGATCCGGTCACCGCCCTGACCCGCGCCGCCCGCACCCACCTGGCCACCGACGGTATCCCCGAAACCCACCAGCAGGCCCCCGAAGCCCTCCGTCACCAGGCCCTCCTCGCCACCGTCCTCGGCAACGAGCACGCCACCCGCGCACTGGGCGAGAACACCTGGCCCGCCCTCACCGCCGCCCTGCGCCGTGCCGAGACCGCCGGCCACGAACCCGCCACCCTGCTAGGCCAGGTCGCCGAGAGTCGCCCGCACACCGGCGCCGGCAGCCTCAGCCAGGTCCTCGCCTGGCGCATCGGCCGCTACCTCGCCGCCGACGCCCCGACAAGCACCGCCCAGAACAACGACGGCGCTGAAGCGGAGCTGTGGCGCACCCTGGCCTGGACCCTCAAGGCGATCGAGAACATCGGCACCACCGCGGAGACCACCCTCACCGGGGCGACCGGCCGCACCGCGCTGCCCGAACTTCTCCAGCACGCCCAGCAGCAGGCCCTCGCGCACATCCGTGTCGCCTTCGGCCGCGCCGACCTCCCGGCCTGGATCAGCGCCGTCCCGCGCTCCACCGCTGCCAACGCACGCCACCACGAGTACCTCACCGAGAGCACCGCGCTGATCGCCAGCCGCGTCTCGGTGCTCGGCGAGCGCACCGTAGGGGTGCGCCCGGAGTGGAGCTGTACCCTCGGTGACGCCCCCACCGCCCCCATCCTGCACGCCCAGTGGCAGAAGCAACTGGCCGTCGTCGCCGCCTATCGCGACCAGTACCGGGTCACCGACGACAACGCCGCCCAGCCCGCCGGCCCCTACATCGAGGAAGGTCGCGCCAGCCACCGCGCATACTGGCAGGCCGCCGAAGCTGCTATCGCGGCCCGCCGCATCGCGACCTCGAACGCCCCGGCGGCGGCCACGGCGAACAGCGACCAGCAGGCCCTCCGCCGACTCGCCGCCGACGTCTATCGCACCTTGCCCGAGGCCGACCAGGCCGAGATCCTGCGCATCGTCGCCGCCCGGACCGGCGCGTCCTGGCTCGCCGGCCGCCCGCGCCTGGATGATGCCGCCCTGGCCCAGCAGCACGTCGCCGAACACGTCAGCACGGTGCTCGCCGAACGGCGCCAGCTCACTGCCGAGGCCATCCAACCCGAGCAGCCGCAGTCGGAGGAGCGCCACCAGCCGACCCTCGCCGAACGCCGCCGAGCCGGCCGCCAAGCCGAGCGCCAAGCCCACCGTGACCAGCTCCAGCAGCGCGGCGGACAGTCCGCCCGAGCCGCCCGGCCCTCGCCGAACCGCCGAATCGGGCCCGCCGATCAGCGCCAAGACCAGGATCGAACTCGGAGCCTTGGCGCTCAGCCGATGCAGGCTCAGCAACCGCCGCAGGTTCGCCCCGAGCAGCAGGGCCCTCGTATCCGCTGAGGTCCGTGCCACCGTCGACCCGCGGGCCAACGACTGCGAGGCCCCTGGGTATCGCACTCGACGTGCCGGTTCAATGACGGTGCGTCAGTCAACCTATTAGGATGTGACCGTGCGACTTTCAAGCCTGTCCATCGAGAGCTTCCGGGGCCTCCGGAATCAGCCGGTGGGCTCCGGCGCGGTCGTGTCCGAGCCCGTGGCCATGCTTGTGGGGCACAACGGTGGCGGCATGTCCAATGTGCTCAGCGCGCTGAGCATGCTCCGCAGCCTCGTGGACATGTCGAGGGGCGACCGTCCGGACGCATGGCGCGCAGATGCGATGTGGGCGGACGAGTTTGACGTCCGGGCTCCCAAGTACCTTCTTGCGCAGGCGAAGTACCGGCAGCGCCTTACCGAGAACGCGCTCTATGCAGAGGTGAGGCGTCGCTCTGCGGTCAGCGCTGCGCGTCAGCGTAGTGGGTTCGAGCTGCCGCGCCTGGAGTCGAACGAAGGAACTCGGTGGGCGCTGCGGGCATCCCGGGACTATGCTGCGCGGTTCACCACTGTCCTGGCGTCGGTGTCCGAGCCGCTGGCCTCGTCCGAAGCCTCGAAGGCTGATCTCCTCCGCCTACTACTGGCACAACTCCACCAGACCACCGCCCGCGTCCGCACCGCTGCCAGCGAGAGCCTGTACCGCTGGTTCGTGCCTCTCCCGTCGCCGCCGGTGCCTGCGCCGGTTCCAGGCTACCGGCCCCGGAGCTGGACGTGTGCGTGTGACACTGATCGGCTAGCTGGCCCAGTGGTGCCTCGGGGGCCGGGTGCTCCGTCCCGGTCCGTCATTCCATGGGGACACGGGGCTGGGTTGGGTCGGCGAGTGCTGGTTCTCGCGGCCTAGCCGCACCGCGCGTCTCCCTCCAACTCCGAGGTAGACATGCAGAGTTCGAAGGTTCTCGTCGTACTGCTCTCCGTTGTGGCGTCCGTTGTCCTGCCGTGGGGAGCCCTTCTGACGGTGCTCCTGGCGGTCATCGGCCACCTGGTTTTCAGCCGGTACTGGCCCGGCGATTCAGCTGACCGGCGTGCCGTGATCGAGTTGAAGGAGCAGAACAAGCACGAGCTGCGGCGTAGCACGGCGCAGCGTAAGCGGGAGAAGTCGAAGGAACGGGAGCAGGCGCGTCAGGCCAAGTCTCTGGAACGAGGTAAGTCCCAGCCGACGTACCTGGTCGTCCAAGCACAGCCGGCTGCTGTGGAGCCCCTCCAGCGCCACCCCGATTCCGCTCGATAGCCGGCAGTCGCACGAAGCCCCTCGCATCGCAGATCGAGGGGCTTCGTGGTGTGGCGCCTGGCTCTCCCGGCCGGGGACTACGGTGACTGCATGCCCGACCTGCGCCGCCCGTTCGACCCGTTCCTGCCCGCCAGTGAGATCCCCGACTCGGGCAACCCCTATCTGCCGGCCGCCCGACCGGTCGACGAAGTCGAACTCGCCACCGCGACGGAGCCGCGGCTGGACCTGCTCGCGGTCTACGTCCGCACCACCGGACGTTCGCGGCCGACCGTGCTGACCGGCTGGCGGAAGCTGGACACCGGCGAGTGGGTGGCCCGGGTAGTCCGGCCTCGACCGGGAGGCGGTGTGGGTCCACGTCGACCTCCACACCCTGGTCCCTGTCCCGGTCACCGACGCGCTGCTCACGACCTCCCCGGGCACCAGCTGATCAGCGACCTGCCGGGAGCGGGTTGGTCAGGCCGATCAGGGTGGCTGCCTCGTCGCCGGTGATCCGGCCCCGCTCCAGCAGCGCGGCGGCCACCCGCTCCACCCTCTCCCAGACCGCGTCCAAGGCGGCGTCCGCGACTTTCTCGTGCTCCCAGTAGTCGTAGCGTTCGGGACCGGTGCCGTAGGCGAGCCGGTGGCCTTGTCGGCGGAGCAGCCAGTCGGCGATGGTCTGGTCGCCCAGGCCGCCAGCCTCGACCGCCCAGGCCCGGTCGGCCGAGAGCTCCACCCCGGCCTTCCGCAACCACATCAGCTGGGCACGGACACCGGCGGCCAGGACGACCAGGGCGTGGTCGGGCTTGGTGAGGACCAGCTGGTCCGTCATGTTCTCGTTCGCCCCGCCGACGGAGACCGGGTGCCCGCACACGGAGTTGGGCAGGTCGGCACCGAGGTTCACCGCTTCGACGTGGATGCCGAGGACGAGGGCGGTCACGGTGTGGCCGGCCTCGTGGAAGGCGCTGCTGGTCCGCTCGGTGGCCTTCGGCAGGTCGAGCGCGCCGCCGACGCAGCAGCGGGGCGCCGGGGCGGGGTGGTGGGTGTAGCCGGCGTGGAGCGTACCCGTGGAGGGCGTCTCGATCTCCAGCCAGTGCGGGGGCGGGGGTGTCATGGGAGCAGTCTTCCGCGTGCTGCGCCAACCGGTCGAACCCGTAAACGCCGGGCGGCGGCACCTCCGCACTCTCCACCCTGGCCAGTTGGTTGGGCCAGACTGTTTTCGTCAGAGTGAGTCAGAACCCCGAACCACCTGCTCAATACCGCTAAGGCGGAGCAGTCGGCGGGCCAGACCCGGCGCAGCAGCGGAGTACCCGCCAGGCGACCACCGCGCCCGTGACCGACGCGACCAGCACCGTCATTGACGCCCTCCGCGTGGGGCCATTTGTGCCGGCGTGCTGAGCATCCTTCTCTTTGCGATCACGGTGAATGACGGTCGCTGGCCGGGTGGCCGCTGGTGCTGCCCGGTCAGACTGCTGCAGGTTGTCACAGCCTGCCCCGTGTCGGCTTTGATCGGTAACATCATCGGGCGGACACCGAGCTTGTGGAGGGGCAGACGTGAGGAACCAGTCAGCGAGGACGCAACAGATCAACCCGGCTGCCTTCAGTGCTCTTTACGAGGCGCTGTCGGTCATCTACCACTACAAGAAGGACCTGGAGAAGTTCCTTCGCACGCGCTCGGCCCGCCATCCCGAGCTGGTGGCCGACCTTGACTTCGATGGCTACAAGCGGTCCTTCGCGGAAGACTTCGTGGACCGGCTCCAAGCGGATGAGGGCAAATACCGGGATCTCACGCTTGAGATCATGATCGAAGTCGCCCAGATGGACAGCTTCCCCAGCCTGAAGTGGCACCAGGACGCTGCCACCTTGCTGCCCAAGGCGCAGGAGGCCGTGGCCGCGCTCAAGACCTGTACCGAGCGCCAGCAGGGCATCATCGAGGAGCGCCAGCGGATCGCGGCCGAGTTGGCAGCCCACCGAGCGACCGCTCAAGCCCAGCAAGGCTTCGCAATGAAGCTCGCCCAGCTCCAGACGCGCTTTGAGGAGCTGCGCGCCATGCCAGACCGCCAGGCGGCCGGCCTGCTGTTTGAGCCCTTCCTCAACGAGCTGTTCCGCTTGTTCGACCTGGACCCGCGGCTGTCGTACAAGCTGGAGATCGAGCAGATCGACGGCTCGTTGTCCTTCGACACGGACGACTACATCGTTGAGGCGAAGTGGTGGAAGAAGCCCATGGAGCGGGAGCACGTCGATATCTTCGACGCCAAGGTCCGGCGTAAGGGCAAGAACGCCCTAGGGCTTTACATCTCGGTCAACGGCTTCTCAGCCGGCGCGCTGAAGGAGTACGACCGCCGCACGGCCTTCATTACGATGGACGGCGGCGACCTGTTCTGTGTGCTGGACGGCCGCATTACCCTAGACGAACTGCTCAAGCGCAAGAAGCGGCACATGAACGAGACGGGCAACTGCTACTTCCCGGCTCAGTTGGCGTTGGCGGAGTGACTTTCAAGGCGTGAGCATCCGCTATATGCTTCTACTCCGCAGTCAGCTGGATTAGGGGAATGAAAAAATGGCTGGGACGTGCAGGGTCAACCCGGATGCAAACAGTCGGCGACGCCTATGGGGCGACTCCGGCGGATACTGTGGTAACCCGGAGTGTCGAGAATACCTGTTCCCCGAGGGCCTTGACGTTGATTTCGGTGAGCTCGCCCACGTTATCCCAGCATCTCCGGATGGGCCGCGGGGAGCACCTTTCACAGCGGTCTCCCTTCAAGATCGGGCGCATCACAGTAACTTGATTCTCCTGTGCGCCAATTGCCATACCATTATTGACAAGGCTCCAGAGTCCTTCCCCGTTGCAATGCTGCACGAGTGGAAGCGGCGGCGGTTCGATGAGATCCAGACCGCCATCTCTACGCCGGTGTTTCAGACCCGCGCCAGCGCCCGGGATCATATTCAAGGGCTGCTAGACGCCAATGCTTCAATTCATACTAGGTACGGACCGGTGGGAGATCCGTACCGCGACGGGGACCCGAACCTCTGGCGTCAGTACGCCCGTGCAGTGATCGTCCCGAATAACCGTAAGATCCTTCGAGTGCTTGAAGCCAACCGAGGTCTACTGAGCCGCGATGAGCAGACTCTTCTATCGGTTTACAGTCTGCATGTGCAGCAGTTCGAGAGCCGACACATCCTTGACGACTTCAGCACAGGCACCGAGCGCTTCCCCGAAGCCATTAACAGAATCCTCCTGAACGAGAAGGTCATCGACGAGTCATGAATGACGTGCGGACCTGGGTTGAGAAGAAGCTGCGTGAGAAGGGGTACTCCTCATCTAGGCTGGATAACTTCCAGCTGAAGATTGCACGTAGCGCATATCCAGATGCCAAGGTTTTGTGCGTCGGCCTTGAAGATGGAGATACCTTTAAGGCCGAGGATGTAGACGCTGCCGTCTCCACCGTTCCCGGTACTGGATTCATTCTTGTAGTGCCAACTAGGATCGCACATCACGCATACGAGCGAGCCGAGGAGCTGGGCGTTTGTATTGCCGGTTTCGGGGAGCTCTCCAGTGCTCTAGCGGAAGATGCAGTAATCGCTCGACATGTCGACAGCCAAGAGCAGTACGAACGGCGCCGATTGACCAGCCATCGAGCGGTTGAGTCCATCAAGCGTAAGGGGCGTCATGCTTACGAAATCCGGCGCAAGCAGCTTCGACCTCTCGTAATCGCTACGACCGATAACTACGAGCTCACCGCAGATGGCCTATATCACATCGTGGAGAGCTACCAGGGAGTCGACCCGGAGCTTGTTGTTGTCACTAATCCGAACTGCCGAGGATTCTCAATGGAATCAATGCAGGCTGCGACCCAAGTGGGCATGCCAGTTGTTCTCTTGAGCGAGTTCCTTAGAGACCTTGGTACAAAGTGGACCTGAATCAGTGGCCACATCTCCTTTCTCTCGTGGAGGCGGCGAGCCGCCTCCCAGGATTAGAGGCATGGTTGTTTGGTTCGGCGTTGTGGTCTGAGTATCCCGGGGACCTTGACGTCCTGCTTATTTACCAGGACCGCTCCGCAGTGCTGGAGCTCCGGAATATGGATTGCTGGGAAGATCTTTTCCCGCCGATCCACTTCATTGCAATGACGTCATTGGAGGCGGACGAGTATAGATTCATCGAAAAAACGGCGGCTGTTCGTCTTGCATGACGTCGCTGCCGAGCCTGCCGCAGTGGCACTACCCGGCCAGGCCGGGATCAGGAAGCCAGCCGCCCCGTTGCGCGAAGAACCGTGGAGATCAACGACAGCATCCGCACGAAAAGGTAGTCCATGGCGCCTCTGGCCGGGACGGCGTGCTTGTCGTGCTCGTGGTGCCGGATCGTGAACTTGTTGCCGATCTCGGTGAGCACCTTGAATTCCTGCTCCAGGAGACTGCGGAACGGAGCGGAGCCGTGGGCAGCACGGTCGAGGAGCTGATCTGCGGAAGCCTTCTTGTTGCCTCCGCCGAGTTCGAGCGTCTTGAGGCGCTCGAAGGCGTCCCAGAGCTTCTCCAGGGCGTCCTGCTGGTCGCTCGGGTTCCTGGAGAGGAACCGGGCCACTGCTTCAGACAGCTTGGCGTCCAGTGTCGCGTCGCCGGTGGCCGGCTTGAAGTCCGAGATCACGGTTCGAGCGTCAAGAGGTCCGAGCCGCCGAACGCGAAGATCGTCGCCGAGCGTGAAGGCGATCCCGTTTCGGGCGAAGATCTTCTCGATGTCGCGCTGGAACTCGGCCTGGCCCTCGGGGCGCTCGGCGGTGAAGGACAGTGAGTATGGATCGAGCGGACGCTCGAAGAACAGATGATCATGCTGCATGAAGCCGTGATGATCGCGTCGAGCTGGCTTGTCGATGTGCTGGGCCACGAAGTCGATGACGTCCAGGATGGTCAGCGTGGCCGGTTGTTGCTCTGGATCACGCATCCCCACCCCCGCCAGGCCAGGGACGAGCACCCTGAGCGTGTCGAGGAAGCCCTGCTCGTCGGTGCCGGTGATGTAGCTGTCCCCGTCTGAACAGTCGTATCGAGGGAAAGCCCTGGCAAGTGACCCGTCCTTGACCCGGCGCTGGATGAGCGCAGCGAGGCCCCGCCACACCGGTGCCGAGATCTCTTCGTGGACCCGCGGCACCGAGTAACCCGCGCGGTCGGAGTAGAAGGCGCTGTCCGTCATCTGCTCACCTTGGCAGGCGATCACCACCCGGCCAACAGACTTTCAGCGTGGGTGGAACGGCGTGTCGCGATGGAGCTCAAGCTAGCTCGGCCTGATCGCCGGCGGTAGGCCAACGACTCAGGCAGGCGAAGCCTCGCGACGTACTGGGCCCGGCATATGGTGAAGGTGAGTCGCGTGGGCTGAGTGCGAGCGAGCAGTCGTCGCCGAGCGGGCTTGCGAAGCATCTCGGCGTACGGATTCAGTACACATGAGGGCGAGAACTGACGGGAGATCTGGAGAGTTACTGAGAGCGATTTCCGCAGGTCAGACGCCCCGACGGCGGCATTTGCCCAGGTCAGTGGCTTACCTGGGGAAAACTTGTAAAGCGGGGGTCGCTGGTTCGAGCCCCGCAATGGGCTCCAAAGCGGACATCTTTAGGGCGAGGTGGGCCTTCAGGGCGCGCATCCTGTCCTGGCGTGCTCGCGGCCTCCGGGGCGGGTAGGGGAAGGTCGAAAGAAGGCGCAGGTCAGTGCCGTTCAGCCCTAAATGAGAGTGGGCTCAAGAGGCCGTGCTGCCGTCAAGCAGTCACGGTAGACCCTCGTGAAACGCCCAGTCGGCTACGGGCGGTCGCGCCCCGGCTGCCTGCATCACGCGCCGTAGTCAGAAAAGACCATCCTGTCCCTGGGGGCGAGTTGTGCGCGGTGAGTGGACAGTTATACCTGCTTCGCGGGCCCACGCCCGTAGGTGTTTTCCCACGCCGGTGGCGGTGCCGATAGCCCAATCAGCGCTTGCTGCCGCTTGTACGGCTTGGCCGATGTCCTCGGCGCGTGCAGCGGGGTCTTTTTCAAGCACGGCCAGGCCGGCTGCGACGCTCGGCACGGTACGCATCAGGCTCTGGAGTGCGGCAGGCTTGAGCCGGCCGTTGACCACGAGTCCGTCGTGGATGCGGTAGGAATTCGGTGCGGTTTCGATCAGCGCGCCGATAACCAGCAGCTGGTTGACCGCACGCCGGTCCGCATCTGACACCGTTGTTTGGCCTGCGGCGATCTGAAGCAGAAGGCGTAGCGAGGGACCGGGGCATCATGAGGAAAGCCACCTCGGGCGCGGCGGCGGTATCCGCCGTTCAGCAGATCGGGCGTTCCCCGGGTTCCCTCAGGTGCGACCATCCATGCTGAGCCTTTCTGAACAGCAAGGCCAGCGTATTCGAACCACTGCAGGTAGACTCGTGCGTAGCCGATCCAGGTTGATTCGCGAACCTCAACAGCTGGGAATGCTGTAGGCAGTTCTCGTGCGAAGGCGCTAATGGTGACGCTTCCGCCTCGCTCGGCGAGGGCAGCGAAGGTGCTGAGAGCGCGATGGCGGCGAAGGGCCGTGACGACGCGGCGCCTAAGTTCGAACTCCTGGTCTTCGGCCTGCCAGATATCTGGGAGAATGCGAACCCGGTTAGGTTCGTAGGCGGCTGCGCCGAGCAATCGCAGCTCCCGACTGAGATTGAAAACGACTGTCTCGCTGGTCCTCATATGGAGAGCGAGGTCGCGGACGTGGCTGTCGCCATCGTTATCGGCGACATGGTTCAGCAGACGGGCGACGGAAACTGGTCCCATGCGCAGGATGTAAGAGTCCTGAACGGGAACGCTGCCCGTGTTGAGGTAGTCTCGGAAAATGTCCCAGTACGTGTCCAACCGTTCACCGACCTGGACGATGAGGCGTCGGTTTACAAGTGATTCCACGATCTGGGGAGTAACTCGTTCGGTTACCTCGCTGATGGCAATCGGTGCGTAGCGGGCAATGTGACGCACTGCTTCGTACTCGACGGGCGACAGCTCAGCCAGGTCAGCGTCAAAGAGGTTCTGCACATTGAGGGCCTCGTTAGCCAGGTCTTCCTGTGTCGCGCCGGCGTGGACCTCGCGCAGCAGGTGTCCGGCGAGCTTTTTGAACAGCCAGGGCAATCCCTGGCTATATTCACGCAGTCGATTACGCAGATCGCGAGCGAGGGGTGCGTTTATCTCCTTCTCCAGACGGCGCAGCAGCACATCAACTTCGCTGGGGCCCAGAGGACCGAGGCTGAGGTGAGTGGAATTATCGCGGATCTGGTCACGGAGTTGGAAGGGATAGTTCTCTGTCCATGCGACAACATCGGTCTTCCATGCGAAGCCAATCAGCACGTGATCGGAAAGATCCCGAATGGCGAGTGCGAGGTCACGAAATTCCCGAGTGATATCCACGTCACGGAAGACGTTCTCGAATTGGTCGAAGAAGACCACGAGCGGACCAGCGTGCCATGTGGCGGCTCGAAGGGTCTGAAGGGCACTAGGGAGGCTGGCCCAGCTCGCGTTGGGGGGAAGGGTCAGGACCTTGGCCTCCTGCGCCCTCTGAGCGGCGAGGCTCAGGGCGTCGGTGACGAACCGTCGATGCGTAGCGGTGCGAGTGTCCGTGACCAGGGCGAAGCCCTTGCGTTCTTTGGCCAGGGCCTCCAGCTTCAGGGCAGCTGAACTCTTGCCCCATCCGGACTGGGCGTTGAGCACCAACAGTCCGGCATTGTTGTCGAGGGCCCGGCAAAGGTCGTCGACAAGCCGTTTGCGTCCGACGAAGAACCTTGGCGCGGCGGGGAGTTGGTATTCGAAGTCTGACCTGCTGCCTGTGACCGACACGATTACCGGAGCAGGCTCGGGCGAAGTCGGTTCCTGAACCGGGCCGACAGGAGTTGTGCGTGCATCGACCACTCGGCAGCCCTGGGCATACCCTGCGGCGGCCACGGCGGCGATGACCGAGGTAGGCACTGGACCGCGGGCAGCCCACACCAATACCTGCACAGGCTTACGGGAGGTGGTATCCAGTTCGAGGCAGGCCGAGTACACACCGTCTTCGGTGATCACAACGGCCAAGTCGCTCGTCAGTGGTCCGCTCGTCGGGCAGTCCACGATCCAACCGCGCTCCGTCAGTCTGTCGGTGATGTCGCGGGCGGTGAGCAAGTGGAAGCCCGAGTCATTTGCAGTGATCTGCTCGGCGTACTCGTGTCCGTCAGCTGTGAGGCGGGGAATTGCGACGAAGAAGCCCTGCACGTCGTCGTCAGAGGTGCTCTTGCGCTTGGTGACCAGCTTGCTGTGAAAGACAGCCACCATGTAAGCCGGGACGTGGCTGCTGTAGGCCTTGCACTCGGCCAGTGCCGTCTGACGGGTGATTTCATGGGAGGCGGCAACATCCAGCTCGATGCCATTAGCCGTGATGTTGAGCCGCTCGGTGGAGGGTTTGCTGTAGCCGTAGGCATGAAGCAACTGGGCGACGAAGCTCTCGAACAGACGTCCGCGGGCGGTGCCGACTGCAGCCGGGGTCGCGCCGGAGGCTAGAACCAGGATGACTGGATCGGTGACGGTTATCGGGGTGCTAGACGCCATCTGCTCGTCACCTGGTCGCGCCACCGCTGCTCCTTGTCCTGCTCAGACTTGTGTTGCCCGCCACACTGAAAGCAGCGTAGTACCAGATGGCACGATCACGCCTTGGTGGAGCAGCGGCAGTACTAGCCGAGATGGATGTAGTAGCCGTCGGGTTGGCGGCCGGGAACGGGACGGGCCCCGTCACTCTTGGTTGCTGAAGGACGGGGCCCGATGCGTTGCCTCTACTGACGGCTCGTCAGGCTGGAACGGCTCCCGGTGCACAGCGGGTGCACATGAGGACGAGGACGGGCGAGAATCGCCGAGAGCTCATGAGAGGCGGTTTCGCAGGTCGGAGCCCGTGTAGGGGTGGTTTGCCGAGTCTCGGGACGTGCCGGGGAGCCAGCGCGGAGACGGACGCGGGCTCCGTTCTTAGCGGGCGGTCGCGAGGGTGTCGAGGAGGCGGGTGAGGGGGGTGCCTAGGCCCCAGCGGGTGTTGAGGGCTTCGAGGGTCATGGGGTCGAGGGGTTCGCGGGGGAGGGCGGGGTCGAAGTCGGGGAGGGGGATGTCGGTGGCGACGCGGACGACGGTGGGGGCGACGTCGAGGTAGGGGGCGGCTTCGAGGATGTTCTTGCGGCGGGCGGGGGTGAGTTTGGAGAGGGGGTCGGCGGCGGCGCGGATGCCGGCGAGGTCGCCGTACTCGTGGATGAGTTGGGTGGCGGTCTTCTCGCCGATGCCCTTGACCCCGGGCAGGCCGTCGCTGGGGTCGCCGCGCAGGGCGGCCATGTCGGCGTACTGGGAGCCGGTTACGCCGTACTTCTCGCGCAGGGCGGCCTCGTCGATGATCTGGGCGTGGCCGACGCCCTTGACCGGGTAGAGGACCTGCACGCCGCGGGCATCGTCGACCAACTGGAAGAGGTCTCTGTCACCTGTCACGATCAGGACGCGCGCGGGTTGGTAATCTGTAGCCTCCCGGTCCCCGGTTATTGACCTACTGTCAATTGTTCTGCTGTCAGATTCGTGGGGCCAGAGTTCCGCGCCCACGTCATCTGGATCTCCTCAACCTGGTGTACACCAGTGATTATCACGCTCGGCGGCGGCTGCCCGTCGGCGTCGACGCGCGTGAGTACGGTGCCAGATACGATGTCATGGTTGAGGTCCATGCCGCCAACTGGGCGTTGCACGGTCGGGCGGCCGGGCCGATCCGCGCCCGGCAGATGATCGACTCCGGTGTTGGCGTGCCCGTTCGGCGGTTCCCGGGGAACCTGGGGCTGCGTGGGATTGCCGAGGCCGCCGGTGTCGAAGTCCCTGGCTGCAGTGCGGATTTGCCGTGAGCTACGTGCGCTCCAGCGAGGACGGCGGCGTCTACGTGACCGGCACCTGGCGTTCTGGCGCTGAGGGTCGAGGTGTTCGAGTGCTGCGTGTCTCAATCATCGTCGGAGGGGAGGCCATCGTCGCGGGGCGCTGACGCATGGTCGATATTGATGCCGGCTCGGCAGCGTGAGGGGCCGATGATGTCGCACAGGCGTGTGAACAGGTCAGGGCGGATGATGATGTCTGCCCCTGTGATCGCAGGCAGGAGAGGTTCATAGTTTCCGTCGTGGACCAAGTGCCCCCGCCACTGGCGAAAGATGAGTGCCTCACCGGTCTCATCACTCAGGCTGAACCCGCAAATGCCGTCCGTGGGTGCAAGGTCGAGAGCTGCGATGACTGGTGCGACAGGCGCAAGTATGTACGGGGGCACGCCCGGCCCGCGCCGAGGGCGGGGAGTGCCGACCATCGGAGTGCTGCCGGCGTCGGTGAGTCCGACAAGGGGCTGGTCGCGCGCCCGGAGATGCTCGGCTGCGGCCTCAGTACTTGCCAAGCCGAGTGCCAGTCGGCGCCACGGGATCGTCCACAGCCGCCAGGGAAGTTGGGAGATGGGCAGTGTGCCAGGCGGCGGACCGTCGTCGGAGGCTTCCAGTCCGACGACGAGGCACATTTGGCGGGCGGGCTGGTCCGGGTGGCGGCGGGCAGGAGTGCGCTGCCGTTCGACGAGGCCGATCTGCACCCAGCCCGTGTGAGGGCCGTCGGTCACTCGAGGGAAGGCCGACGCGTTCTGCGGCATTGACCGCAAGCCGGCGACGGAGGCGAGGCCGGGAGGAGGCCAGGGCTGCTGGTCCTGCTGGCTGTCGCTGAACCAGGGCGCGGGATCGAGTGTCCACCGCAGCGCTTCGGGCCGAGTCGGGGGCCGGGGAATGCGGGCGAGTTCGGCCCGCAGGGCCGTCTGGGGATCATCGCACAGTCGTGCGGCCGCACCGCGCTCGAAGGCCTGGGCATTGCCGAGGTGCCCTTTCTGGGCGAGCACGGCGCGCAGGCCTGCCGCGGCTTGCTGCAGAGCGTCTTCCGCGGCTGCCTGGTCGGCGAGGTATGCGTCGGGCATCTGGGAGCGACGGTTGGTCAGCATGTCCAGCTGCGCGGACATCAAAGGCTCTATGTTCTCGACGAAGGCGTCAGTGACGAGGTCGATGACAGCTTCACGAAGGCCGGCTGGGGACCCGGCGGCGTCGAGGCGTACGCCCAGATAGTGGTCGACCAGGTTGGTCGCGTACTGCCGAGGGTCGTCCATGTTCAGTCCTCGGTGTTCAAGCTTGCGGACAGGATACGTGCGAGTGTCGGATGCGCCGCGGTCGCCGGAGGGGCGGGCGGCTGGTGCCCGGCCCGGGTAAGGATCGCGGCGGCCTCCACCCGGACGGACAGCATGTCGCTGCCACACAGGGTCACGAGCTGCTCGCGGAGGGCGGTCTCCAGTGACCCGTCCGGCATGTGGCTGCGCAGGACGGCCAGGAGCCAGGTCAGGGGGCCGGCTCCGATACAGGGGGAGAGGACGTGTGCCAGTGCCGCTTGCGCATGCCCGGGCCTACCCGCGAGGAGGACCGCCGCGGCGACCAGGGCGCGGCGCTTGACGGCCCGCTCGGGGAAAGCAACGGTTGCCAGGGCAAGTCGGCACAGCGCCTCGTCGACGTCGTCCTGCCCGGCCGGCTCCGCGGCTGGGACGTAGACGTCCTCCCCGAGGTGGGCGTCGCCCGGCAAGCGGTGGGCGATGACCTCGTACGCCGCATCCCAGCACGCGAACGCCTCGGCTGCTGGAGGCGAAGTGAGCGGCGGCTGGACGGCAAACGCCGAGACAAGCGCTTGGCTGACACCAATGGTGCGGCTGTAGGAAGCGCCGGCGACAGCATCGGCTACCCGGTCCGCGAGATCCTGGGCCGCGCCGGGGGCGTCGGCGGAGTGCGCCTGCTGCCACAGATCCAGCCGATCAGTGCCGGCAAAGGATCTCCATCCGCCGCCGCCCCGCATCTTGGTGAAAGCGAGCATGCCCGCCGTCGCGGCGAGCGGACCGAACACATCGGGGGCGACGTCTCGGCGCGCGTGGAGCCCGTCGGCGAGGTCGGCGAGCAGCTCAACGGGCCCGGACACACTCATCTCGTCGGCGATCCGGTGTAGCACTTGGGCGGCCGCGGAAGCTCCATGGCCATCGATGACCTCCAGCAGCCTCCATCCCACCGCATTGGCCAGAGCGTCCCTCGACCACCGTGGACCGGGCGGATTGTCATATGCCTTGCTGCTGTGGTCACGGACCGCGGCCAGCATGCCAGCAGCTCCTTCCGGGAGTGCAGGCCGCTGCTGGGCATGCAGGAGAGCACGCGTGGCGGTGCGCTCTTTGGGGCCCCGCCAATGACGGGAGGTTCTCAGGGGAGCCGGCCTGGGTGTCCAGAGCGGGCCGCCCTCACCGCCGCACCGCTGTGCCGCCGCGAGCAGCGCAACGGTGTGTTCGTCCCCGGCACTGTCCGACGTGGAGACCAGGACCTGGTCGTCGTAGGTGGAAATGATCGCATTGGCCAGCAGCGGCAGGACACGCCGCACCTGCGCTGCGTCATTGCCTGGTAGGTCGGCGAGTCGGCTGAGCAGGGCGACGTCGGCTTTCTGGGAGTGGCCGTCGGGTCCTGCGGCGATTCGGAGCGCGGCCAGGACGACAGGGTCGGCGGTGTCGGCCTGCGTGGACAGCAGTTGCTGGTGGGCTGCCTCCACCCGGGCGTCGGGCAGTCCGGGCTCGGCCATAAGCAAGTCAGTACCCAGCTGCGCGGCGGCCTGCGGGTCCAGGCGGGCCAGAAAGCGCCACCACTCGTGCGGAGTTCCGTCGGTGCCCCGTCCGTCGGTGTGATCCGCGACGAGATGCACGAGGGGCTGTGTGTGGGCCAGCCGTACACGCGCTTGGACAGGGTCGGCCTGCATGAGCTGGGGCAGCGGGTCCAGCAGTTCGTCGATGGTGACGTCCTTGTGGCCCCCGTACGCGCCCATGTACCGGGCGGCACGCTCCCAGCAGCGCTGCGCTTCCTGCGGATCGCCGCAGGCGAGACTGACCCGGGCCATCTCGAGCTCGAAGTCGGCGTCCTCCGAGTACAGCGCGCGGCGCCCGGCCTGCGCCGTGCGCAGCGTCTCCACGAGCTCGCGCACGACGCTGGCCCCGGCCTGGCCCGCGCTCTCGGCGAGCAGGGACACCAGCGCCGTGGTGATCAGTGGGCCGGAGCCGGCCATGCCCATGAGCGACGTGGTGGTCCCGCGGCTGACGGCCTGCAGGGCTGCGATACCCAGCGTCAGGTCGTCGTCGAGCAGCAGGGTGGCGGCGTCGTGCAGTACGCGCCGCACGAGGTGGTGGATGTCCATGAGGTCGCAGGCCCGTGGCTGCCCGGTGAACGGGTTTGCATGCTCGGCCAGCTCCTCGAGCGACACGCGGGCGGCCGTGGACGCGGCCTCGGCAGGGATCTTCCCCGCATCGATGTCCCGGCGCAGGCCGAGGGTGGCAACAGTAAACCGCAGCCAGGCACGGTAGAAACCGACGCCGTCCAACAGGGGGAGCAGCCGGGAGGGGGCATGCTGGTCGACTGCGTGCGCCACGGCGAGCAGCGACAGCCACCTGCCCACCGGTCCGGACAGCGCGCCGGCCCGGTCGGTCAGCACCTCCTGTGTTGCCCGTGCGAGTGTCTCGGTGATGCCCTCGGGGAACAGGTCGTCGGCAAGGTCTGTGGCTGCTACGCCGAGGTGGAGCAGCCGTTGCGGGTCGCACGGCCCGCTGGCCCAGGCCGCGGTGGCCAGCATCCGGGCTGAGGACAGAGCGCCGCCCCCGTTGCCGCGGGTCTCCGCAAGATGGAGCAGCAGGGCAGTGCGCCGGTCGGGACGCTCGATGAGCTGCGCACTCTCGATCAAGGGTTCGGGGTCCAGGCAGTCCAGCAGCACACCGACAGCACGCGCGGGGGATTCCAGGTTGTCCTGGTCGAGGAATCGGGCGATACGCTGCCCGAGAGTGAGCGGCTCGTGTCCGGAGCCGGGATCGTCGGTATCCCGGCCAGGAATCCGGATCCGTCCCCGCAACTCGGCGAGGAACACCGATTCGTCACTCTCGGAGCCGAAGCGTGTGCGCTCGCGGTCACGTGCCTCGTCCCACGCTGCCAGGTAGGCCTCCCACGGGGCGGCAAAGCCGGCCCGGTCCACGGCCGCGCACAACTGCAGACCCCACCGCGCCGGCATCGTGGGCACGCCCTCGTACATCAGGCTCGCCGCCAGCCGGTCAGCCCCCGACAACGCCACCAGCACATCCGCGTACGGCACCAGTGAGACCGGGAGGCCCTCGTCATGGTAGGTCGCCTGTGCCCGGCTGAGTTCCACACAACGCACCAGCGTGGGCCAGTCCTTGCGGGCCGCCGCGCGTCGCGCGGACACGGTGAGGGTATGGATGATGGCGCGCGGAGGCTGCAGCCCGGCAATCGCCCGGGAGAGGAAGTCAGGACCGATCAGCAGGGCGAGTTCGTCGTCACGGCCCAGAGCGGACAAGAGCTCGGGCAGGTGCCTGAACGCCCGCGGATCTGTGAAGAACCCACGCTGCAACAGCCACTCGGCGGCCTGGGCCCGAACCTGATCGACCCATCGGTGGTCGCCGTCACTCCGGCGGACAAAGCGGCTGAAGCTCTCATGGTGGATCCTCAGCCCACCGATGCCCGGCTGCTGCGCGACGATCGGTGCCACGCTGCTCAGCGCGGCACCGAGCAGCATCCCGGGCAGCGGGAAGATCTCTCCGAGCTCCTCCGCACTCACGGCGAAGTCGCACACCGCGAGCATGCTGACGGCACCGCGCTGCTGGTCGGTCAGACCCTTCCACAGGTAGCCGTAGTAGTCATCGAGGTCGTGCGTCGATGAAGGGACCTCGCGCAGCCGGTCGAGGGGGCCGCCCGCCACGGCCGGCGCGTGCGGCGATCCCAGTCCAGGTGCCGGTCCGAGAGCCTGCCGGCACAGATACGTAGCGTAGAGGGCGTTGCCCTGCGAGCGCTCCTCGATCAAGGTGACGGCTGCTTCCGCCTGGTCGATAGGCTTCGGGCCGACAGCCGACGACGCCACGACCGACAGCAGACCCAGACGATCCGCCAAGTCACGCAGTTCGGGGCGCTTGAGAGGAGGAACGATGAAGCGGTCGGCACCGGCGTCCACCGACGCAAGGTGGGGACCCGGCTGACTGGCGAGAACGAGGACGGCGCCGCGCGGCATCCTCAGAGTACTGAGCTCCTCGACCAGGAACGCGGCTGGGTCCGACTGCTCCCGAAATGCGCCGCCCGTGCTGTGCCCGAGCACCCGGCTGACATGGTCGATGCCGTCCACGATCAACGCGATCGGCAGATCCGGAGCCAGGCGCCGCGTCGCGGTGACAGCGCCCACGAGCGTCTCGGGTGTGGCGGCAAAGCGCGGTCTGACCTCGGCCACCGCCTCGGGGGCGGCTTTTTCGAGTTGCTGGAGCAGGCTGCCGATCACTACCTCAGTGAGCACCCGCTGTTCACGATCCGTGTCCGAGGCACCTAGCCAGCAGTGATGACGTGCCGCAAACCAGGTGTCCTTCAGGTCGTCCGCCAGCTGCTCGCACAACCACGACTTTCCGATTCCGGGCGCGCCCGACACCACCACGACACCCCCCTGCCGCGCCGTGTCCTCCAGAGCCTGCACCAGGCTCGCGAGCACTACGGGGCGCCGCACCTCGGCGGCGCGGTCCACAGGGTGCCCCTCACGGACAGCCCCGAAGTCGACTTCCAAAGCCAGGCGGGGAAGCAGCTCCTCGGCTGTCACGGTCCCGTTGCGGCTGCGTGCCGCTTTTGCCGCTTCGATGAGGCCGAGTGCGACCTCTTCGGGCGAACGGTGTCGGTTCGGCGGCCGTCCGGCACCGAGCTCTTCGGTGACCCGGTGCAGCAAGGCCGCCTCGGCCGGCCCGGGGTCGTGGATGTTGAGCGAGAACGCCGGAACACCGGTGTCGACGACCAGGGACGCGCAGGCACGGTCGAGTAGATCGTCATTGATGCCGGCGAGCATCGTGTTCCATGGCTCACGGGCCCGCAGCGCTGCTACGTCGAAGCGGAACCGCCTGCTGATCAGACCGTGCAGGGCCGGCCCCGGGTCGGTGCTCGCACTCACCGGCCGCAGCACCTTGGCCAGATCGGCGTCGTCCGGATCCGTGTCGCGCACCACGAGACGGTGCGAGGTGCCGGGTGCTGTCTCGAGGTCGTGACCGATGGAGGAGAAAAGGAGATCCAGACGGAGACTGCGAGTGTCCTTCGTGAAGCTCTCGACCGACAACGGGCGATCGTGGTCGGTGTGCTTGATCTGCAGCCGCTCGCGGCTGCCGTTGCTCCACTCGCACGTGATGTCGTCGAACCGGTCCCCGGAGAACATCTTGGTGTCGACAACCACCGACCTCAGGTGCCCCACCGTCAGGTCCACAAGACGGAGCGCGGTGAGCAAGTCCTGGTAGGCGTAGCCGAGGTGTGTCGGGCGTAGTCCCATCGCTCACTTCCAGAGTGTCCTGCGTGCACAAGTACCCATTCCAGGGCATGTGCTGCTGCGACCCTGCCGAACAGGCAGGGGGTACTCAGGGCCGTCCGAGAGGAGGCCGACCACCAGATGCTCTTTGGCCGGAGCCAGGGCGCTGCGGTTCCTCAGGCCCGTCGTAGCGGGCGCAAGGAGCCGCAGCATCAGAGAGCGTTGCTGGAGGTCCGGCGCTGTGTGGGAGGCGAACGACTACGCACGCGCCCGCTCAGAACGCGAACGCTTCCTGGACGAACTCCGCCGGCCGGCTGAACTCCACGGAGTAGACCGGGTGCTCGTCGACTCCGAGTGCGCGCATCAGTTCGATCGTCGGGATCCGGTAACGCCCGCCCACCCGCAGTACGGGGCAGGGGAAGGCCTGACGCTGGAGCATCCGGTAGACGGTGGCGGGGCAGACGCCGAGCGCACGGGCAGCCGTTCGCACGTCCACCACGGTCGGGAGCTCGAACATCTCGACGAAGCTGAGGGGGCCTCGGGCGGTCAGGCTCACAGAGTCCTCCCGATGCGGTGCACGGGCATGGTGACGACGGACGTGGCCCTCGAGGTCCGGGCCCGGCGCCGGCTGTCCCGCGGGACGGCTCCGCCTGTGAGGCGGAGCAAAGCCTCCTTGCCCAGGTGGTTCGCCGGGAGGGTGAAGCGCAGCGGTGTGCGCAAGCCGTCGGGCCCGTCCGGGCGGCTGATCTCCACTTCCATGCCGCCCTGCGGCCCTGGGGGCTCGGGTTCGTCGTACGGAGTCAGTCGGGAGTTGTCCCCGAGGTTCTCCAGGAAGGCACACGCGGTTTCCTTGAGGCCGGCGCGCGCGAACCGCCACGCACTGCTGCGCGCAGCCTTGATCAACCCCTCGGCGAGCGGCGGTGCACTGAGGTCGGCGGTCCGCAGTTCGGCGAGGAGAGTGAGCACCATCTCCGCCTCGACGTCGGCCCGGTCCGCGCGCAGCCGCTGGCAGATGTGGTAGGCGGTGCGTGTGAGTCGGGGCACCATCAGCCAGATCAGCAGGAGCTGGTGGCTGCCCATCGACCCGGCTTCGGTGGCCGCGGCCAGTATGGCCTCCTGCCAGATCGCGGCGGTCAGTTCGGGTTCCGCGCCCGGCCTGTAGAGGGCTTCGAGGGCGCCGTCGGGGGTGAGGGGGAGCGGTTGTCCGTTGGCATCGGCCGACGGCACCGTCAACTGCACGTCCTCCTGGGCCCGAGGATTGGCGAAGTGCCTTGCTACGACAGCGAATACGCTGCTGGAACCGACAGCCGTCATAGCTGTCCTTTCTCGCTTCACTGAGTGTGATGGGAACTGGACGAAGAGAAGGAGCCCGCTTGGCAGGAAGTGGGAGCAGATCGGGCATAACGGGAACACGTCCCATGCGCCCCACTTTTGTCAGGACTTGCCGCTCTTTCGACTCGGTGCGGTATGGCGCGGGTGTGTCAGGCCGACGCTCGGAGTGAGCTGTGGCCATTTCCGCCGGGTGCCCGCCTGGAGGCGGGCACCCGGTGATCAGAGGCTCAGTCGCCGGCGGGCGACGTCGCGTCCGGCTCCACCTCGGGCAGTTCCGCGGTGACCTCCGGCTGCGCCGCTCCGGTCGAACGGCGCTTGGTGGACGGGTAGTCGGAGGACCGCTTGCGGCGGCCCGGGCGGCGGTTGCGCTGACGGTTGCTCATGAACTCGCTTTCTTCGGAAGACAGCTGATGTGTCATCACCTCTCCTGGGGAGTGGCTGGTGCAATCGTGCCCGGCCGCCAAGTGCCGTGAAGGAAGCGAATCTGAGGGGGAGCTGAGGCAGTACTGAGGGGGCGTGAAGGAGCGAAGCCGTGTGGAGCGGGTGCCGAGTGTGCGCAGAATCCGATGGGCGCCGCGGAAGCGGCCGCCGTCGCCGTGTGACGAGGAGGGGGCGAGTGTGGACGGGCGCGTGCTCGGTGTGGTCAGCCTTGAAGTACCCGACACCAAAGGGGTTTTCGGAGTAACGAAGCCGGCAGCACTGTTCGGGTTGCTGGCGACGTCGCCGGACTGCCGGTGCAGTGTCAGCGAGGTCTTCGGTTACCTGTGGCCCGGGCGGGATTTCGACAGGCGGCTGGTCGACCGGGCGATGGCCGACTTGCGGCAGGTCCTGGGGGAAGAATGCGTACCGCGCACCACCTCCGGTTTCTGCATCCTCCGCGTTCCTCGACAGAGCGTGGACTACCTCCGGTTCCTCGAAGCGCTGCAGCGAGCCGAGCGGCTTCCCTGGCCGGAGCAGGTCGAGGTGCTGAGCCGTGCCCTGTCGGAGTTCCCGGAGGAGGAGCCGCTCCGGGGACTGCCGGGCCAGGGGTTCGCCACGCGCAGGCTGGAGTTGTACGAGACCCGGCTGACTGCCGTCCGGCAGCAGCTCGAAGCGGCATGGCACGCGCAGGACACGAAGGTGCTGTGCAGCGAGGCCGAGCGGTGGTATCGGCGCCTGCCTGGTGAGGACTGGTCGTTTCGCTACTACCTGCTTGCCCGCGGCCCGGAACTGTCGCGGGCGGAACTGGAGGAGATCGTCGAACACCGCACGAACCGGTTCGGAAGGCCGGACGCCGCTCTGCAACGGATCATCGACTGGATTCGAGGGGATGCGCCCAGCCCGTCGACCACTCCGTTGATCCCGGTGCCGAACCAGCTACCGGCGCCCGGACGGCGGGCCCTCGGTCGGGACGCCCTGATCCGTTCAACGATGGAGGTGGTGCGGGAGCGCCAGGCGTCGGGGCGCGGGACAGTGATCGTGATTACTGGCATGGCCGGCATCGGCAAGACCACAGTGGCCCTGCAACTCGCGCAGCAGCTGCGGGAACGGTTTCCCGACGGCGCGCTGTACGCCGAGCTCCGTGGCTTCGCCGGCGACGACACGCCGCCCGTCGATCCGGAGCACGTGCTCGACCGGTTCCTGCCGGAGCTGCCGCCGTACTCGTCGGCGGCCGGGCTGGACGACAAGGCCACCGCGTTGCGGACGGCCCTGGCCAACCGGTCGGTTCTCATCCTGCTTGACGACGCACGTGACGCTCGGCAGGTGCTGCCGCTGCTCCCAGGTGCCGGCACCAGCACGGTGATCATCACCAGCCGGAGCAATCTCTTTGACCTTCGCGCCAAGCACGATGTCCAGCTCTGTCCCGTCGAGAGACTGGACGACGAGACGGCCATGTCGCTGCTCCAGGAGCGGGTCGCCCCTCAGGGTCGGGCGACTTACGCGCAGGCCTTCGGCGATCTCGTGAAGTCCTGCGCCGGCCATCCTCTGGCCCTCACCGTGATCGCCGGGCGACTGGAGGGGCGTCCGCTCAGGACAATCATCGGCCTGGCCAAGGAACTCAAGGAG
This sequence comes from Kitasatospora sp. NPDC003701, assembly GCF_053587085.1. Lineage (NCBI taxonomy): Bacteria > Bacillati > Actinomycetota > Actinomycetes > Kitasatosporales > Streptomycetaceae > Kitasatospora > Kitasatospora sp. NPDC003701. Next base: position 15,177 of record NZ_JBSFNM010000065.1, on the reverse strand, counting down.
GAGCAGAATAGGTTGGATGTCCTGAACGATCCGCAGAGTGAGCTCTCCGTTGAGACGGCGTTGAGTCTCTCGGTCAGGGCCCTGTCCGAAGAGGCCCGGCGCTTGCTCTGGCAACTCGCGGTTCATCCCGGTCCCAGCATCGGTTGGGACGCGGTGATGGATCTCGGCCTGGCAGGGGAGCCGATCCGCGCTGACCGGGCCGTGGAGGAACTGGTCGCAGCGAACTTGACGGAACTGCGCGCCGACCGCTACCGCCTGCACGACCTGGTCAGGACCTTCGCCCACTATCGCGTCCAGCCGGTCGCCCACGGGCCGTGCCAGGAGTTCGAGGAAGCTACGGTGCGGCAGATCCTGGAGCACCAGTTGCAGAACGTCCGCGCCTGTGACCGGCTCCTCGACGGGGGACGGATGCTTCCGGTTGGGGAGCCGGATGACGTCACGGTGACCGAGCCCGACAGCCTGGACCAAGCCATGGCATTGCTGGACGCCGAGTACGACACGGTTCGCAGCTGCATCGCACTCGCCGTCGCGCGAGGTTCGGAGCGGTACATCTGGCTTCTGCCGATGGCGCTGATGACCTACCAGTGGCGTCGGCATCACCTCACGGCCGCACTGGACGGACTCGATGCTGCCAGGGCGGTTGTCGAGCAGGCGGGCGCGGCCACGCTCGCGGACCGCGCGATGGTGTACCGGATGCTGGCAGGAACCAACTGGCGACGCGCCGAGTACAACCTTGCCGCGGCGCAACTGCGCAGGGCCGTGCTGCTGAGTTCGCAAGAGGACAGTGCAGCCGGTCGGCTGAGCCTCGCCCGCTCCCTGCACGCCCTTGCGCTCACCCTGCGTAAGCAGCAGCATTGGGGGGAAGCCGAGGATCACCATCGTACGGCCCTGAATCTGTACCGGGAGCTCGCGGATCCGGTCGGAGAAGCCGCCGCACTCAACGGTATCGGCACGATCCACCTCGACCGCGGCGAGCTGGCCGAGGCCCTCGCCGTCTGCCGCAGTGCTCGACGCGTCGTCGAGCAGACCTCTGACCAGGGAGGCCTGGCCGACGTGCTGTACACCCTTGCCAAGATCCACCTAGCACGGCGGGAACGCCGAGTGGCGCTCCCGCTGTTCCAGGGGGCCGGCGAGATGTACCGAGGGCAGGAGCACTGGCCGAACGAGGAGAAGGTGCTGTCGATCTACGCCGACGTCCTGGTCGCCGCCGGGCGCAGGGAGGAGGCGGTGGCAGCCCTGGAGCGGGTGGTCATGTTGAGGGAGTGCATGGGAGGCGCCGGCGTCCCGGAGGCGCGCCGGCGCATCGAGCCACTGCGGTGACGAGAACTGACGGATCACCACCTGTGTGGGACGGTGCGGTAGTACTCCGTGGGATCCGGTCGCAAGGGTTTGCCGGGAGAAGGGGAGTCGACTGCGGGCACGTTGGTGCGAAGCCCCTCGTAGACCTCGCGCACCGTGGCCGGACGGTTCTCTGGCTTCAGCTCGACCATGGCGAGGGCGAGTTCGGCGAAAGCGTCAGGGATCGCGTCGATCCGGTCGCGAGGTAGCACCACCGGATTCTCCGCTTTGATACCGCTGCGGGTGCCGCCGTACGGGAGCTGCATGACCGTCATCTCCAGCAGCACGCAGCCGAGCGAGAAGATGTCGGCCTGTGCCCTGACACCGCCTTTGCTTCGGCCGAGTTGCTCAGGGGCCGCGTACCCGATCGTGCCGCATCCCGACCTGGTCCTGCGGCGGGCGCGCGTGGCGAGTCCCAGATCGAGGAGCCGGAGCCGACCGGAGCGCTCCACCATCACGTTGTCGGGTTTGACATCCCGGTGCACGAAGTCGCGCTGGTGGACGTCGTCCAGGATCTCGCAGAGCTGGCCGATGACGGAGGCCACGGTGGCGCTGTCCCGGACCGGACGGAACAGGGAGACAACGTCGGACAGGGGTGCGCCGTCGACGTACTCCATGACGAGGCACCTCCCCTCGCGGAACTCGCCCAGGGCGATCAGCTTCGGGATGCCCGGTACCCCCGACAGCTTGGAGGCGTGGGTGCCTTCCCGGGCGAGTTCTCCGCCCAGTTCGGCGAAATACCGGGTCGATTCAAACTGTCGTTCTTTCTGGGCCTTGATGGCCACCCTCTCGCCGGTCACCCGGTCCCGGCCGGCGTAGAGATCGCCCTGGCCGGTATCAAAGCTGATCTGCTCCAGCACTTCGTAGTACGACTCGATATCGCCGCAGTTCTTGAGACTCTCCGTCATGGTAACTCCCCTGTTCGGGCGTTGGCGTCCGACCATGCGCGCTTGCTTCGAGCGAGCCGGCAGCAAGTACCAACTCTTTTGTCAGGAGGAATGAATGATCGATCCATGGCTTCCGCCCGACGGAGTCCGTCGGGCCTCTGATGTCATCACAGTATCCGTCGGCATGTTCAAGGGTGGTAATTTTCGCTGCCCGGCGGCCGACGCCCTCAAGGCGCGCGGGTACCGGCCGATCCAGCGTGTCAAACAACCGCGTGAATCGTTGGAACACTTCACTTTCGGCCCTTTCATGGCCGCCTGCGACGCGCGTGGTGGCGGCGGTGAAGGGTCGCCCGGACCGGGCGCCGGCCTGGAGCGGCCGCTGCACGACGGTCTGCGGCAGTGGTCTGCGCACGCGTTGGCGAGTTACCGGGCGGCCTTCCCTGCGGACTCCGACGGACCCTCCCTGCACGAGGTAGCGCAACCGTGGATCTACCGCTACCGACCGCGCGAGGACGATCCATGGCGGGCGCGGGAGTACCGGCTGACGGTATGGGGGCGACGTCTGCAGTCCACCGACGGCAAGGTGCGCGAACTCCGGCTGCCAGTCAACAGATTGCGGAAGGACAACCCGCCCGAGAGCTTCGTGGCCGCGGCGGCCTTGGTCCTCGCGGAGGGCCGGCCCGGGCCTGTACCGGAGCGGGTGCGGATCGTGGAGTTCGCGCTGTTGGGTGGTCCGCCGCGCACTTTGTTCGACGGGACCTCGCAGGACGCCCGCGCTCTGTACCGCGCCATCGGCCGCTCGGCACTCGCCTCCGTGCTGGACGGCCAGGAGTACCGCCCGGGCTCCTCCTGCGTCGAGTGCCCGTTCCTCGCGGTCTGCCCTGCCCTGCAACGCGCGCCGAGGCTGCTGGGAGTCGAATCCGTCGGGCGGCCCCGGCGCAGCTGGTCGGTCACCAACGGGCGCAACTACCGGATCTGCCCGGCTCGGGACCACATGCGTCGGCTCCACCTACCGAGTGTGGACGCCATCGAGCATGATCCGACCGCCGAGCGCGGCCGGGCGCTGCACGCCTACCTGGCCCAGTGCCACGGCATCGGGCCCGCGCGCCCGTGCACGGTGGACGTCCCCGAGTCGTGGGTCCCGGCCGGATACGACCTTCCGGCGGACGAACGCGCGCTCGGTGCGCGGTTGTTGCGCCATCATGCCGCGGTCTGCCCGCTGCGGCTTGCACGGGACGGCGCCGATGTGCGGACCGAACCCCGAGTGGTGCGTCACGACACCACCGCTGATGTGATCGTCATCGCCGCACCCGACCTGCTATACCGAGATGCTGGCTCCTGGGTGTGGCGAGAGACCAAGACATCGTCATACCAAAGTAGTTCGAATCGTTCGTTGCTGGAACAGTATCCGCAGCTGGCCCTCGCGGCCCTGCTGCTGGCCGGTGGTGATCTGGGCGGCTCGCCGGACCGGGCGAGGATCGAACTGGAGGTGCTGCGGCCGGGCGGTGCGGACCTGGAGGTGATCGATCCCTTCGCCGCCGGCACCCGCGCGACGGCGGAGCGGATCGTGCGGGATCTGGTGGACGGCTGGCTCCAGGACGACGACTACCCTGCGCGCCCCGGTCGCGCCTGCGCGCGCTGCGAGATGACGCCCTGGTGTTCGAAGTCGGCCATACGACAAGAGGCCTGATGGATAGCGAGGAGTTCTCGGCGTATCGTCAACTCGCTTCCGTCGTCGCCGCATCGAGCGAGCTGGGCAGCCTCCGCTCGTTCGCGCTGCCATATCCGCCGCTCGCTCAGCGGGCGCTCGACCAGATGGTGCTGCGCTGTCTCGACCTGGGCGAGGAACCGCCGTTCAGCGTCCCGGGGCTGCTCGAGTGGTGCCGTCGGCGTCCGGCGGGGGACCGGGTCTTCGGACTGCCTGCCGGTCTGCTCGACGCCAAGGCGACGCTGGTCCATCCGGTTGGACTGATGCCCACCCGTACCTGCCTGGAAGTCACCTCCCACGAGCAGGCGGCAGGGGTGGAGCAGGAGGCCCGGGCCTTGCTGGCCGATCTGGCGGGGCGATGCAAGGACACCGAACAGTACTGCCGGAGCCGACAGTTCCTGGCCCAGCGCGTCGTGGTCCACAAGCGGGACCGGTTCGACCAAGGGTGGAGCAAGGCGGTCTGGACACGGGTCCGGGACCTGTACCAGCCGCTGCCCGAGTCCCTGGTGGTCTCGGGGAAGTTCCTGCTCTGCGGTACCTGTCGGCTGCCGGCCCTGCTCAGCGGGCGTCGGGCCCCGGAGCATGGAGCACCGGTCGCGGGCCCGCAGACGTGGTGCGAGGGTGAGGACTGTCCGCCGGGAGAACAAATGGAACTGATCCGTGATCCGGAGCAGGTGATGTTGCTGCGGCGTCCGCTGCGGGCGTTCCTCGCACTTCCGTTCGCTGTCGAGCAAGCAGGACTGGCGAGCCTGGGGACGCCTGGGGTCGGCTACGAGGTGGTTCCGGGGGAGCTCGGCTCGTACCGGTTGCGCGGTCCGGGGCTGGCAGTGCACTCGGTCCATTTCTACGACCGAGTCCAACCGGTGCTCCTGGCAGGCCGGTCCGCCGAGCTGGTAGGCCGTTTGCCGGGGCTAGCCGCGGTGGTTGTTCCTGAGCGATCGGCCGGATCCGCCGACTTCCGCAGGGCGTTCGCAGTGGCGCTTCCCGAGGAGCTGAGGGCGCGAGTCCTGCTCAGCGGCCCGCAGGGCCTGGCACAACAGATCCATGACCACCTCATTGACGAGCGGGAGGATGCCCATGCGTAGCCTGACTTCACCTCTGCGCGAACTGGTCGGCGAGCTACAGCAGTTCGCCGGGGAGCGGATGCGCGGGCCGGCCGCGGAGTTCTTCTGCCAGATCGAACTCGGTCTGTACCTCCAGCAGCGCCTGATGCCGGATGCGCCGGCGGCCCATGCCTGGGTGCTGTTCAGCGGGTATGGCTTCGCGAAGGCGCACCTGACCGACCTGCCCAAGGACGCGGAACGGACCCTGCGGGTCGCCCGCTACTCGCTCTGGGGCCTAGGCCGGAGCCGGGCCTGGCGGGAAGCCCTGGAGCACTACCAGCGCATCGACCCCGCGCTTCGCGGCTACGAGGTACCGGACACCGAACGCCCGTCCGCGCAGTGTGAGATCGAGATCGGGCGGGAGCGCTGGCAGGTCTTCGACGGTCTGCTGCGAACGGCCCCGCCGCTGGCGGGCTCTCAGCAGAAGGTCGCCGGGCCTGGCCGTTTCGGCTTCCCGGTCAGCCGTGCGATGGCGGTGGTCGAACTGCCCGAAGTGCCCAGGAGTCCGCTGGTCGCCCACGACGTCGACCTTGGTCCGGCCGGCGGCGGCGAGCGCTTGACCTTCCGGATGGCCGACCTGAGGCGCACCGCTGCGGAGATGGACGCCATCCACGCGCGGGTCGGATCCGGGAAGGCACCCGGATGGGAGCGGCGGCTCCGAAGCTTCGAGCTGTCCACTCCGGAGCTCGGTACGTTCCTGGCGGCCGACGAGTTCACGGTGGACGGCATCCAGCACTTGCTTGGCATCGTCGGAGCGGGCAAGAGCACGCTGCGCGATGTGATTGCGGTTCACCTGGCCCGCCTCGGGAAGCGGACCACTGTCGCGGTGCCCGACGTCGCCGAAGTGTTGAAGCTGGTCGAGCTGTACAACCTGTACACCGACGGCGCGGCGGCCCCCGTGCTCGGCGCCAATGGACGCGAACGCCATGCGCAGGGCCTGCATCGCAGATGGGCGGGTCGGGGCGAGCAACGGCTGCTGGCCCACGACGACCCGGCCTTCGCCTATCTGGGGACATCGTGCCTGCTGAACACCAAGCTCAGCGGACCCTCCGGTGAGCCCTTGGCCTTCGGAGAGGCCCCGTGCTCCCGGTTGCGCCCCCCAGCCCTGTCCAAGCGGGGGCCCAAGCGCTCACCGAGGTCGCAATGGCAGAAACAGACGCTCGCTTGCCCCTACTGGTCCGTCTGTCCCAGGCACCACGCGTCCCGGTCGCTGGTCGACGCGCTCATCTGGGTGGCGACGTTGCCGAGCCTGATCGACTCAGCTCCGCCCCGCCCGCAGAACGGGGAGCGCATCCGCTACCTCGAACTCGCGTGCCGACGGAGCGATCTGGTGATCGTCGACGAGGCCGACCGGGTACAGATGCATCTGGACCAGACCTTCGCCCCAGCCGTGCTGCTCGCAACCCACGATCAGCGCGGATTCATCGACTGGCTCAACGGGCACAAGATCCGCGAGCTCGCGGCCGGCGGCAGGACCCAACTCTCCGATCGGGACGTGGCGGTCTTCTGCGGCGTGCTCAATACCGCCGTGGCTGCCACGGACAAGCTGCACGCCATGCTCGTCGCCCAGTACCGGCTGCGCCAGTGGGTGCGATTCGGCTTCTTCAGCGCCTGGACCCTGCAACTCGGCCTGCTCGACGCGCGCTACCCGCTCGGTGAGGGCGACGGAGCGGAACAGTTCGGCCAGCCCTCGCGAGAGGCATTGGGGGACCTCTTCGATGCGTTTCGGGACAACCCCTTCGGCGACCGCACACGACACACCGAGAAGGACTTCGCGGATCTCACGGCCTTGCTCAACGAGCTCCTGAACACCGGGAACCCGGAGCGGACCAGGGAGTTGCTCCTGGAGGTGATGGAGGACCGCTTCCAGCTCGACGAGCGCTTCAGGACCAGGCAGCAGGAACAGTACGAGGAGCGTGTGGCGAAGTGGCAGGAGGAGGCGGCGGAGTACAGGCGCAGGAACCGCAACCGCAAGAAGGCCACCGACGGACCGCCACCGCCACAGACCCCCGAGCAGTGGTACGAAGACTTGGCCGACCGATTCGAGTTCACGCTGCTCCTGAGCGCCCTCGAACGGCGACTCGCGGTCATCAACACCATGTGGCCCCGAGTCGAGGCGGCGCTCAGCCTGAGCTTCAACGACATGTACCGCAGGCCGTTCGACTACGGACCAATGGTTCCCGAATCGCCGATGGGGAACGTGCTCGGCTTCCAGTTCCGGGTCCCTGGGGAGGACGGCGAGGGTGTGCGCAGCGGCGACCTGGTCTTCTTCCGCTGCAGTGGCGTCGGACGGGAACTGCTGCGCGTGATGCCGACACTGCCGTCGGTCGACGGCCGGCCGGGCGCCCACGTGCTCCTGATGTCCGGTAGCAGTTGGGCGGGCCGGTCCAGCCGGTACCACATCGCGGTGCCCGTCGGCGTGATCATCGAGCCGGAGCAGACGGTGATGGAACGGATCTCCGACGAGAGCGAGATGCGCTTCGAGTTCGTTGAGGACGGTGACGAGAGGATGCGGATCTCCGGGACCGCCCCCGAGGACCGGCCGGCCAAGATGCGCCGCCTTGTCACCTGGCTCGGTGCCGGGGCGGACGAGGCCGAGAACGGCGGCCCGCTGGAGCAGGAGCTGCTGTCGTTGCCGGCCGGGCGCGATCAGATCCTGCTGCTGGTCGGCAGCTACGAGGAGGCCCGAGTGGTTGCCGACACCTTGCACAACCTCAACCCCCGATGGCGGGACCGGGTGTTGTGCCTGGTCTCGGACAACCAGGAAATTGATGAGGACGACGAGACCCCGTTCGCGCACCGCGCGCGAGTCCTGCGGCGAGGGGACGTCGAGCACCTCAAGGACCTGAAGGCGGACGTTCTGGTCGCACCGCTGCTGGCTGTTGAACGCGGCCACAACATCCTCAACGACGATGCTGTGGCGGCGATCGGGACCGTCTACTTCCTCGCCCGGCCCAACCCGCACCCCGATGACCTGTCCCTCGCGGTCCACGCTGTCAACGACTGGATCGTGCGGGCGCAGGAGGACGGCGACTTCGCACGCTGGGTGGCCGCGGGCGCGACGATCGAGGCGGGTGCCGAGGAGGTGCGGCGCCGCGCGAGGTCGTGCTGGTACCGCCTGCTGCGGCGTTCGACAGCGTGGAGCTGCCTGGGCGATGACCGGGAACAGATCACCTGGGACATCCTGGTGCTGATGTGGCAGGTGATCGGCCGCTTGGTCCGTGGCGGGGTACCGGCCCGCGTGGTCCTCGTCGACGCCGCCTTCGCGCCCGGCCGTGCGGCCAACCCTCCGAGTGCGGACAGCCCGGAGACCAGCCTGCTGTACAGCATCCTCGATGTGCTCGACCCCTACTTCGAGGACGACGCACGGCCCGAGGACGAGCAGTACATCGCACGCGCCCTCTACGCGCCGCTGCGAAGCATGCTCGGCCGCTGCCTTGCACAGCCCTTGCTCGCGGCGTGACCGGTGGGTCGCGCTTTCGATTAGTAGAGAAAGGAAACCGATGTACCAAACGATCCGTACTGTGGCGTACGAACCGGATCCCGCACACGGAGCGTGGCAGGAGTCCCTGCAGGTACTCCGGCTCGGCGACGACCTTCACGCCGAGCTCGTTCGCCGCCAACAGCAGGCCTGTGGAGAGGAGGGGCCGGTCCGGCTCCCTGTGTACCGTCTCAACTCCCTGCTGCGGGCGACTGCTCCCGGAGTGCTCGCCACCGGGCGCAACGCCGGAGTCGATGGTCAGTTGCCGTGGTTGTACGCCCGGGAGGCGGTACCGCAGGAGCTTCTGACAGCGGTGCTCGGGACTTGGGCTGCCGGGCTGCTCGGTTCCGACGACGCCGACGACGAGGAGCTGGAGGACGGGCTGCTGTCTGATCCCGGGGCTGCCGCGCTGTCGCTCCCGAGTTGGGAGGCCGAGTGCGTGGACCTCACCGAGACCGTGACGTCGGCAGGGGGCACCGCGGAGCCCCTGCAGCGGCTTTACAACCTACTCCCGGAGGCCATCGCCCTCCGTCTCGCCGGCAGTCCGTATCGGACTCGTGGCACCCTGCTGCACTTTCGCGTCGTGAATTCCGGAAACGGCGTTGAACTGGTCTCCTGGCCGCCGCAGCAGTACGAGCGCCGTGGACGGACCTGGCACTACTCGGCCTGCCTGACCGTCAGAGTGCAGACCGTGCCCTTCGCCCCGCGGTTCCGCGTGCACGTTGCCACTGGCGTGCGCCGGTGGGCCACCCGCCTGGAGGTGGCGCCCCGCGCGCTCAACGGTGCCACGGTGCTGCTCGACGCCCCGCTGCCCTGGCCCCAGAACCAGGACCGCGGCTACCGGATCGCCGAGAACACCCTGGGATTCGACCGGCAGGCCAAGCAGCTCGTCTGGCGTCGACGCAGCGCCGTGCTGCTGCTGCCCGAACTGGACATCATTCGGAAGTACCCGGAACCAGCCGAGTTGTTCGAGTCACCCGAGAAGTGGCTGCTCGGGCAGCGCGGACTGGCCGCCGGGATCGTCTATCACCCGGTGCTCGGTCCGCACGAGGTCGGCCCCGGGCTGATGCCGCAGGAACGGTCCGAGCTGGATGCCTGGGTGGAGGAGCGGTTGCGGCCAGTGCTTCGTAGGGCGGCCGACCTCACCCGGGTCACCAGGCGCAACACCCCTTCTCTGCTGCCGCGTTCGGTCAAGGCGACTGAACCGGACACCCGAGAGGCGCGAAAGGCCATGCTGCGTCGCGCGGCGCTCACCCGCGCACTCGACGGCCGTCCGCTGAACGTCGAGATCGTCTGGCAGACGCCGCAGACCAGGGACGCCCTGCTCGCTGCCCTGCCAGACGTCATCGGGTTGCCTCCCGGGAGCGGGAGCGGGGGCGGTACGGACGACAGCCGGCAGTGGCAGGTCGACGGCATCCAGCTCAGGGTCCGTACCCGGCCTGCCGAAGGGCTGGCCGGGGCCCTGCCGATCTCCGGGAACCGGAAGCGGCGCCGGGCTGTCCGGCTGGCCGAGGCGATCACTGATCGCTGTGCCCTGGTGGCCGAGTCGGCCGGTCCGACGTCGGCCGACGTCGGCGTCGTGATCGCCGAGATCGCCGAGAAGGATCGGTTCGCCGCCGCACCGGACTCGGACCCCAAGCACGCGCTGCGTCTCGCCTGGGCCCGCCAAGGGCGTCTGGTCCAGTTCGTTAACCTGCCGCACGACGACCCGGCCGGCCTGGAGCACCGAGCGAAGTGGACCTGGCAGGACGCGTTCCGCCAACTCGGAGCGGTCAGCCCGCCAGCCCACCGCGTCGGGGCCGGTATCCCAGGGAACCTTCAGTACGCCGCGCTCTGGCTGGTCCGCTACACCAGGAAGGGGCCGACGCGGTGTCCGGTCCGCCGGATCGTGGCCGTGCGGATGAGGCCCGGCAACGAGGCTGGCGTCGTCGAGGGCTGGGACGCCGAGCGAGCCGAGTGGGTGCCTTACCCGCAGCTGCTGCTGGCACTCGCCAACGCCTCCCACCAAGCTGGGGAGCAGATCGGGACGATCGATCGCGTGTGCGGCGACCAGAGTGCCGAGCGGCAGTGGCAGGCCGAGGCGGAGCGGCAGATCCGCGCTGTCCTCTTCCAACTCCGTGACCGCCCGACGTTGCTACTGGCCAGTGCGGGCAACCTCCGCCAGTGCTGGCCGGGGTTGCGCAACGGCGCGCTGACCCGCGACATGCTGCGCTTCGGAACGGGGCCGGACCAGCGGACCACGGTCTACGGGTCCGACCTGCGAGTCGTGCTCGTGCGGGACTCCAACGGCCGGGGCGAGGTGGCCGACTGGTACGCGCGCGATTCGTGCGGAAAGGTCGGTTTCGCGGAGGGAGTCTGGGCGTCAGACGTTCCGGACAACCGAGTCTTCGCCAGCACCGCCAGTAGGCCGCACACGGCGGCGGGCGTGTCGAAGCGCCTGATGAAGCTGGTGCCGACCGGCGAGTGGCGAACCGCGCCCGGAAAGACCGCCTGGAACCCGGCGTTGCTGGAGATGACCGTCCTCGGCTGCCTGTCGGAGAAAGCCCTGGCGGGCTCCGGGCGGGTCGGCGGGACAGCGGACAACCCGGCGGAGTGGGCCACCTTGACCCATCAACTCCGCTATCACGACGACTACCCGCCGTTGGCCCACCCGCTCCCTCTCCATCTTGCGCGCCTGGCGGGCGAGTACGTCCTGCCGCTCGCCACGGACAAGGAGGCGGCGTAATAGACCGCGACGGAGTGGATCCGCAGATCTCGTCCCCGAGCGGCTGCGGGGCCGGCGATGGCACGGCGTTGCCGCCAGCAGCCGGGTACCTAGCAGCGGACCGCCGTAACACCGCTCCACAGACCAGAGCTCGCTACGACTACCAGGACGAGTGCATCGCCCTCACCATCCTGCGCCATCTGGCGTCGGACCTGGCAGGAGTTTTGATCGAGTACTCGACCGACCTCGTCCTGATTCCTGACCGTGGCCAGCCCGAGTTGGTGTCGATCAAGCACCGTGAGCCTCACCACCGGACGGACAGTGGCTGGACCTGGAGCGCGCTGGCGAAGGACGCCGTCCTTGCCGATCTGTTCACCGCTTGGGCGAACTCGGGTCGGGTATGCACGACCACCTTTCTGAGCAATGCGGGGATGAGCGGTCCGGCCCAGGACCTTTGGAAGGCGTGCAACGGATCGAGCCGCGGAGCCGGGCAGACTGTGGCTCAGCGAGTCGCGGGGATGCTGAAGATCGCTGAGTCCGAGGCTGCGGAGTTCCTCGCAGCCTTCCGGCTCCCCCAGCACCCCATGCCACGGCGCAACGAGATCTCGGACGTCGGCGTGCGGCGAACGGCGAGCTACCTGATCGCACATCATCGCGACACTCGGCACGCCGACCAGTGCTACCGCGCCCTGGTGGAGCGGATCCGCCAGGCGGGGACGGACTTGCCGGAGTCGCGTGCAGCGAGATTGCGTCGGGTGACGGCAACGGTCCGCGAATGTGCGGAGCAGCAGAGCTCGGTCGCTCGTCACGATCGTTACCTGAGCGCGGAAGAAATCCGTGCCGTGCTGCTGGAAACGGCGGACGCCCTCGGCTCGCCTGGGCAGTCGGTCCTGTCGGAACCAGGTTGGGTCGCTGATCCGATGTTCACCGGCCGGGCTGCCGAGCTCGACGAACTGACCCGGCTGCTGGACCCCGGGACAGCCGAGCCAGTCGCACCCGTCGTCATCCACGGCTTCTCGGGTACCGGGAAGACGAGTCTGGCGGTGCACTTCGCAGCGACGATGGCAGGGCGACATCTCAAGCCCGTGGTGATCGATGGCAGCACCAGGGCCAGCCTGATCGCCGGCCTGGAGCACCTGCAGGGCGGAGCCCGGCCTGTATCCGGTGTTGACCGGCTGATGGGGCCGGCCGCGGCGGCCCTGCCCGGCGGGCTCGACACGCTGCTCATCATCGACGGAGTGACCGATCCGGAGGCAGTCCGGGGACTCGTGCCGCGTCGCTCCGTGTGCCGGGTTGTCATCACGAGTACGAGCAACAATCTCGACGAAGGTTTCCAGAAGGTGCCGCTGACGGTCTGGCCCCGCCAGGAGGCGAGGGATTTCCTCAGGAGGTCCCTGCCCGCTTTTCCGCCAGAGGATGGAGAGCGATTGGCGGAGGCGCTCGGCGATCATCCACTCGCACTCGCTCAGGCGGTGAACTACTGCCAGTCGGTGCGAATCGAGGTGTCGGAGTTCCTGGAGCGCCTGGCCCTGGACCCCCTCGCGGTCATGGGGCGGGGACAGGTGAGTGGGCACCCGCAGACGGTGTTGAGGACGGTGCAGCTGGCGCTCCGAGAAGTGGAGCGCCGTGACGCGCTGGCGCTTCGGCTTCTGGACATCACCTCATATTTCGGGAGCGAACCATTTCCGCTTCATATCCTCGACACCGTGTCGATGAGGCCTTTTGTCACCGAGCGGCGCAGCGTTCGCCCCGGCCCCCGGAGCGGGTTGCTGCGACGCCGAAAGGAGGAGTCCGTCGCGGAGTGGGGATCGATCTCCGACGAGCGCGGCTTGTGGGCGAGAGCTGAACTCGAAAGCCCTGTCAGGAGGGACGGGGCAGTTGCCGTGTTGGCCGGGCTGGGCTTGATCGGAGTCGACCGCGGCCATATGAGTGTCCATCCGATCGTCCAACGGGTGGTCCAGAGCACGCACGCTGACGCCCGGCCGTGGATTGAGACGGCTGTCGGCTTGTGCGCCGGGCTCCTGGCGGGCAAGCAGATGGGAGATGGTGACCGCTTCCACGCCGTCGTCGGACACGCGCAAGCAGCCCTGGGTCATGCACGCGATGTCGGGTTTGATGGGCCAGCGGTGATTGCCCTGGGCATGGAACTGGCCCTCAAGCTCTGTGATGTGAAGGGTGCCGAAGAGGGGCTGCCCCTCGCGCGCCAGTCGTATGACCTGATGCAGTCTGCTCATCGTCGGGGCCTTGCCGATGCGACCTTGCGATTCAGTTCCCAAGCCGTCTACGCCAGGGCGCTGGCGATTGCTGGAGATTCGGACACCGCCATCGCAGTCGTTCGCGAGAACATCACTCTTGCTTCAGAGAGCGGCAGACGGGCGGACACGCACTATTCCTACGCCTGGCTGGGGCAAGTCGCGGACTGGTTCTCGCTCGTCCCGCTGGCCAGAGAGGTGCTGGCAAACCTCCCGGATCCACGGGATCCCCAAGCCGGGTACGACCACTCGGCAAGGAACCCGATCATCTTCGCCGCACGTGTCCGGGCAAAGCTCCTGATGCTGGTGGGGAGAGGGGCAGAGGCGATGAACCTTCATGACTGGGCGGTCGCCGAGATCGCCACAGAGCCTTCCTCGTACAGCGCGGCCTGGCAGGGAGCACTGCTCTCCGACGCCGCTGACATCGCTCTCGGCAAGAGTGATCCGGAGTCTCGTGTGGAAAGCACGCGAGCTCTTGTCGAGGAGTTGACCAAGGGCAGGCAGGATCGCCACGACAGGATCTACGTGGAGGGATTACTCGCTGCTGCGGATGCCGAACTGGACCGGATGAATGCCCCGGAGGCGGCTCCGTTCCTCGACTGGGTAGAGGCGATCCTCCAGGAGCACTACAGCTCCGGGAGTGATCTCTACGCATCCTTCCTGGCGATCCGCGGCAGATATCGGCTCACTGCCGCTGGCTTCTCGCGAACTCGCCTCGAAGAAGCGAAGGTTGACCTTCAGTCGGCTCTTGAGATCCTGCGCCCCCAGCGAGCCGTGGCGCAGAAGGGCGCGTCATCGGCACTCATTCATCTGGCCCAGGTCCACGCCGTCCTGGGTGAGGAGGAGCAGGCCTTTGAGTGCGCGAGGGAAGCGTTGGAACTGGACGTAGCGCGCTACGGGGAAGGCCATCCCGAGGTCGAGATCGACCGCAGGATCATCAGGGACCTACCGTTGCAGTCGGCCAGTACCCGATGGCTGGAAGACTCGTGAGGTGTTGCTGACGCTGATTCCGCTGCGAGTCCGACGAGTAGCCGCGACGGGCGTGGTGAATGGGCAGACGTCAGCCGCCTTGCGTGCCAAGGGTGTCCGGGGCCGATAGTCAACCAACTTGCCTGTGCTTGCGCGTGCGTTCCCGCAGGCAGCGTAGTGTGGCCTCGTTGATGATCTGGGGCAACGCTGAGGCCCTTGGCAGGGTAGATGACCTGGGCACGGTGGACGCCGTCGACCGTCGGAAAACGTCTCTGACGCGGGTTATTGACCCGAGCTGAACCATTCTGGCGCCCCCGGGTCGGTGCTGAGCCAATGCCGCCCCGGGTCCCCCTCTACTATGCATGCAGTACGAGGCTGTCAGCGTGAAGTCGCTACTCCAGTTCCGGCCTCGCCGAGGGTGTCGAGGAGACGGGTGAGGGAGGTCCCGAGGCCCCAGCGGGCGGACAGCTCCTCCAGCGTCATCGGGTCCAGCGGCTCGCGCGGCAGCGCCGGGTCGAAGGCCGGCAGCGGCGCGTCCTCGGCGACCCGGACGACGGTCGGGGCGACGTCCAGGTAGGCCGCGCCCTCGACGATGTTGCGCCGGCGGGCCGGGGTGAGCTTCGAGCGGATGTCGAGGGCTGCGGCCCGGATGGCCGCGAGGTCGCCGTACTCGTTGATCAACTGGGCGGCCGTCTTCTCGCCGATCCCCTTGACGCCGGGCAGGCCGTCGCTCGG
>NZ_JBSFNM010000064.1:0-53878 GCF_053587085.1 Kitasatospora sp. NPDC003701 | reverse complement strand
GAGCGGCTCTCCGGCCTGCGGGACACCGTCCCGGTCGGCAGCACCCTGCCGATGAAGGCCGGCTCCGCCGCCCAGGTCCTGCTGGCCTGGGAGGAACCCGAGCGGCTGCACCGCGGCCTCCAGGGCGCCCGGTTCACCGCCACCGCGCTGAGCGGCGTCCGGCGCCGCGGCTGGGCCCAGTCCATCGGCGAACGCGAACCGGGCGTGGCGTCCGTCTGCGCACCCGTCCGCGGCCCCTCCAACCGGGTGGTCGCCGCCGTCTCCGTCTCCGGCCCGATCGAGCGCCTCAGCCGGCACCCCGGGCCGCTGCACGCCCAGGCGGTCATCGAAGCGGCCCACCACCTGACCGAGGCGCTCCGCCGGGCGTGACCACCGAGGCCCGGCCGACGGCGCTCCCCGACCGTCAGGCCCGGCCGGCGGCCTTCTCTCCCCCCGACCGTCAGGCCCGGCCGGCGCCCGCCTCCCGGCCCGGGCGTCCGGTCACCAACGGTGCCACCGGTCGTAAACGGGCGGTATGCGAGCATATCCGCCATGCTCAGCACACCCCCGCCCGACCGGGGCACCGGCTCCCCCGCCGATCCGCGCCGCCGCCTCCTGCTCGAACTCGGCGCGGGCCTGTTGAGCGGAGGCCTGCCCGTCCACGACGTGGAGGAGGAACTGCGCAGGCTCGGCCGGGCCCTGGGAGCGCCCGACGTCCGGGTCGCCGCCCTGACCACCGGGCTGTTCGTCGCGCTGAGCGCGGACGAAGCCGCCGCGTTCGAGCCGGTCGGCGCCGCCCTGCGGTTCGAGCAGACCGCCGACCTCCTCGACGTGGTGCACCGGCTGCGTACGGGCGCGCTCGACGGGCACCGGGCACTGCGCGACCTGGACGCGATCCGCCGGGCGCCGGCCCGCTGGCCCAGCTGGGTCGCGGACCTCGGGATGCTGCCGGTCGGCGTGGGGCTCTGCCTCTACCTGCAACCGGTGGCGGTGAACGTCCTCGCCTCCGCGGTCGGCTCACTGATCGTGGTGGGCCTCACCATGACGGCCCGCCGGGTGCCGCCGCTGCGGCCGCTGCTGCCGGTCACCGCCGGCTTCCTCGTCTCCGTCCTCGTCCTCGGGGCCGCCCGGGTCGGGCTGCTGGACGGACCACTGCGCACGATCGTCGCCACCCTGGCCATCCTGCTGCCGGGTGGCCTGCTGGTGACCGGGCTGTCGGAGATCGCCGCGGGCGCGGCCAGCGCGGGCACGGCCAGGCTGATGTCCGGCGCCGTCCAGCTCGCGCTCTTCCTCACCGGCGTGGTGGCCGCCGCCACCGCCACCGGCGTGCCCGCCTCCGCCCTGGCCAACACCCAGGTGGCCACGCCCGGCCGGTGGCTGGTCTGCCTGGGGCTGGCCCTCGCGGTGGCCGGCGTCGTGGTCAACGTCAATGCCCCGCTGCCCGCCATCCCCTGGATCGTCGCGGTGATCGCGGTGACCGCCGCCGTCCAGGTCGCGGTGACCTCCACCAACGGCGCGGCGATCGGCGGCCTGGCCGGCGCCGTCACCGCCGCGGCCGCAGCCACCGTCGCGCACTGGCTGCGGCGCGGCTCGTCCTGGCAGGTGCTCTACCTGCCCGCCTTCTGGATCGTGGTGCCCGGCTCCTTCGGCCTGCTCAACACCGCGCAGATCGAGGTGGGCGACGGGGCGCAGGCCGTACTCACCGCCGTGTCGGCCCTGTTCGGCGTCTCCGTCGGCACCCTGATCGGCTCGGTGATCAGCCGCGTGCCGAGCCCGACGGCCGCCCTGTCGCGGCGCCGACCCTGAGTCGGGCGGGCACCGCGGGCACGAGGAGTGCGGCGAGCGCTGCGAGCCCGCCGGACGCCGCGGGCGGGCCGGGCGAACGCCCCGGGCGGGCCCGCCGCTCCCTCACGAGCCGGCGGTGGCCGCCTCCAGGGTGGTCGCCATCACCGGGCTGGTGAAGGTGTTCGTCGCGTTGCCCGAGGAGGGGTGGTAGGAGCCCCACTTGAGGTAGTTGCGGTCGCCGTCCCAGGTGGTGCCCTTGAAGGTGCCCGAGCCGGTGGTGAAGGTCTGCTTCACGCCGTCGAACCAGAAGTCGATGGTGCCGTCGGTGCGGCCCAGCCGGATCTTCAGCGCGTAGGAGTGCCACTCGTTGTTGGCGGTCGGCGCGGTCCACAGCGTGTGCGCGACGTGCTCGGTGTCCCACTCCTGGAGGCGGATCCGCCCGGTCGTCGCGTCGATCTCGATCGGGTGGTTCGCCGTGTCGGTGCTCGGCGAGCACTTGAGCTGGAAGACGTAGCGGCTGTTCGAGTCCTTGATGTCCACCTTGGACGACCAGCCGAGGTAGAAGGTGGAGCCCTCCTTCAGGTCGGGGCCGACCGTCTCGCAGCGCTCCTCCCCCGCGGCCTGGAACGCCCGCCACACACTGCCCTTGGTGGCGTCCTTGACGACGCCGAAGTTGCCCGCGGCGCACTGGACGGCGTTGAAGGAGGACGGGCCCTTGCCGGTGCTCGGGGTCCACAGGACCTTGCCCGTCGCGGCGGAGCTGCTGGCGGTGGCCGAGCCGAAGGAGATCGCGAACGTCGTGAGGGCCACGACGCCGGCGGCGGTCCTGCGGTGGTGGGACAGAAGGGACATGCCTCTCCCGGGTGTACGAGTGGCCGGAACGGACGCCGTCCGGGCCGTTCGGCCCGGACGCAGGGACCGATTCGACCACCTGACGACCCGTGGGGCCAAGCGGGCCGACCGACAGCGGCCCTTTCGGGCACTTCCACCGGTCGGCCGCGGGCACCCGGGCGATGACCGCTCGGGCCGGACGCCGCCGCCGGGCGTACCGCTACCCGGCGCGCCGCTGCGCCCCGCCCGGCTCCCCCGGGTCCTCGGCGCCCGTGTCGTAGGAGGAGGTGCCCTCGTCCAGCAGCGGCTCCTGCGTCTTGAGGTGCGCGGGGGCCAGCGCCCGCAGCACGTGGTAGCCGGTGATGACGACCAGGGTGCCCAGCGCGATGCCGCTGAGGCTGAAGGTGTCGGTGAACTTCATGGTGACGTTGCCGATGCCGATGATGATGCCCGCGGCGGCCGGCACCAGGTTCAGCGGGTTGCGCAGGTCCACCCGGGCCGTGGTCCAGATCTGCGCGCCGAGCAGGCCGATCATGCCGTACAGGATGACGGTGATGCCGCCGAGCACCCCGCCGGGGATCGCGGCCACCACGGCACCGAACTTCGGGCAGATGCCGAACAGCAGCGCGAAGCCGGCGGCGGCCCAGTAGGCGGCGGTGGAGTACACCCGGGTGGCGGCCATGACGCCGATGTTCTCCGAGTACGTGGTGTTCGGCGGGCCGCCGACCGCGGTGGAGAGCATGGAGCCGACGCCGTCCGCGGAGATCGCGGTGCCGAGCTTGTCGTCCAGGTTCCGGCCGGTCATCTCCCCCACCGCCTTGACGTGCCCGGCGTTCTCCGCGACCAGCGCGATCACCACGGGCAGCGCCACCAGGATCGCGGACCACTCGAAGGACGGGCCGTGGAAGGCGGGCAGGCCGACCCAGTCCGCCGAGCCGACGCCCGACAGGTCCAGCCGCCAGTGGTCGGTGAGGTGTCCGCTCGCGTCCACCGAGTGGATCCGCCCGAAGATCCGGTCGAACAACCAGGAGATCGCGTAGCCGAAGAGCAGCCCGAGGAAGATCGCCACGCGCGACCAGAAGCCGCGCAGGCACACCACGGCCAGCCCGGTGAACAGCATCACCAGCAGCGCCGTCCACTGGTCCTGCGGCCAGTAGGTCGAGGCGGTGACGGGCGCGAGGTTGAAGCCGATCAGCATGACGACGGCGCCGGTGACGATCGGCGGCATCGCGGCGTGGATGATCCGCGCCCCGAACCGCTGGACCGCCAGGCCCACCAGGAACAGCGCCACGCCCACCACGAACACGGCGCCGGTGACCGTCGCGCTGGTACCGCCCTGCGCCCGGATCACCGCGGCCACGCCGACGAAGGACAGCGAGCAGCCGAGGTAGCTGGGCACCCGGCCGCGGGTCGCCAGCAGGAAGATGACGGTCGCGACGCCGGACATCATGATCGCCAGGTTGGGGTCGAGCCCCATCAGCACGGGAGCCACGAAGCTCGCGCCGAACATGGCCACCACGTGCTGGGCGCCGAGCCCCGCCGTTCGGGGCCAGGAGAGCCGTTCATCGGGGCGGACGACCGCTCCCGGTGCGGGCGTACGCCCGTCACCGTGCAGCTTCCAGCGCACGCCGAGATCCATGTGGGGGTTCGCTTTCTCTGTACTTCCGGGGGGACTGTCCGCACCATTCTCACGGCCGACGGGCCTCCCGCACGTCACCGCCCCCGCCCCGACCTGCACACTCGCGCGGCGGGGGCCTGTGGCCGGCCGGACCTCCGGGGCGGCGCGCTGATCGCGAACCCCGCCCTGCCCCGGCCCGGCCCGCTGCCCGCCGACGTCGGCCGCGCCGCCGCCGAGCGCCTGCTGGACGCGGGCGCCGACCTGATCCCGCTCGGCCGTGCGTTCCTGGCCGACCCCGACCCCGACCCGGTCACCCGGCTGCGCACGGGGGCACCGCTCAACCCGGTCCGGGACGCGCACCTGGTGTACGTGGGCGGCGAGACGGGCTGCGCCGACCACCCGACCCTCGGTCGAACCGCCCGGCGGGCGCCGTCCTGCCGTCGGAGCGGGCGCCGGCCCGGCCGTCGGAGCGGGCGCCCGTCAGAGCAGGCCCTCGTCCGTCCCGGCCGGCCGGTCGGAGCCCGCCGGGAGCAGTTCGTCGACGCGGTGGGCGACCTCGTGGTGCAGGGCGTCGCGCACGACCCGGACGGCGGGGTGGGTCACCGCCTCCCGCCGCACGGCCAGGGTGATCGGCAGGCGGATGTCGACCTCGTCGGGCAACAGCCGCCGCAGCCGGGCCCGTCGGGCGAGGAAGGCCGGCAACACACCGACGCCGGCTCCCAGTCGGGTGGCTTCGAGCTGGGCGAAGACGTTCGTGGAGGAGAACGCGGGGGTGACGCCCGGCAGATGACGCTCGATGTCGAGGTCGCCGACCTGGAGCATCGACTCGATGTAGAAGATCAGCGGATGCTCCCGCAGCTCGGCGACCGAACCGGGCGGCCCGCACCGCGCGAGGTACTCGTCGCTGGCGTACAACCCCAGCGCGTAGTCGGTGAGGTGCTCGGTCACCAGCCGGCTCCGCGGCGGCCTGCCGATGACCAGGGCGAGATCGAAGCCGGCCGGACGCAGGTTCAACTGACGCGTGGCCGTGATGAGTTCGGCGCGCAGCCGGGGGTGCCGCCGGCGCACCCGGGCCAGCGCCGGGGTGGCGAAGACGGTACCGAAGCCGTCCGGGGCGCTCATCCGGACGGTGCCGTGCAGTGACGGCGCCTCCTGACCGGACACCGCGTCGACGACGCGGACGAGGGCGTCCTCGATCGCGCGGGCGCTCTCGGCGACGGCCTTTCCCGCGTCGGTCAGGCCCCAGCCCTCCGTACCGCGCTCCATCAGCCGCGCCCCGAGGCTCCGCTCCAGCGCGGTGATGCGGCGGGACACGGTGGTGTGGTCCACCCCGAGCGCGTCGGCCGCGCTCACCAGGCGCCCGGTACGGGCGACCGCGAGCAGGTACCGCAGGTCGTCCGCGCGGAGCGTACGCGGATCGAGGCTGCCGCACTCCGTCCGCGGAGACGGGGCCGGGTCGTCACCGGCCGGGCGGGAACGGGAGGCCACCGGATCAGCGTATCTGCATTCGCGCACACCCCGTCTGCACGATTGGCGCTTGAACGCACGACCGCGCGGGCGCCACAGTCGGAGCACCGTCGGCCGGCATACCCGGCCGCCGTTCCTCCCAGCGTCGAGGGGTACCCCATGGTTGCCGGCCTGTCCCTGCCCCGGATCGTGCGCGTCGGCCGCGGCGCCGCCGAGGAGCTGGGCGACGTCGTCGCGGGGCTGGGGCTGAGCCGCCCCCTGCTCGTCACCGACGCGTTCCTGGTCGGGACCGGCGCGGCGGAGCGCCTGACGGGGACTCTGCTCCGGGCCGGGCTGAGCCCGCGCCTGTTCTCCGGCACCGTGCCCGACCCGACGACCGACTCGCTGACCCCGGGCCTGACCGCGCTGCACGACCACGAGGCGGACTCGGTCGTCGGGTTCGGCGGCGGCAGCCCGATGGACAGCGCCAAGGCCCTCGCCCTGCTGGGAGTGCGGGGCGGTCGGATGCGCGACTACAAGGCGCCGCACGTCAACCTCGGACCGGCCCTCCCGGTGATCGCCGTCCCCACCACCGCCGGCAGCGGTTCGGAGGCGACCCAGGTCACCGTCATCACCGACAGCGACACGGACGAGAAGATGCTCTGCATGGGCCCGGCGTTCCTGCCGCTCGCCGCCGTGGTCGACGCGGACCTGACCGTCTCGATGCCGCCCCGGCTGACCGCCGACACCGGCATCGACGCCCTCACCCACGCCGTCGAGGCGTACGTCAGCCGCAGGGCCAACCCCTTCTCCGACGGCCTCGCCCTCGCCGCGATCGGCACCATCGGCCGCCATCTGCGCCGCGCCTACGCGGACGGCTCGGACACCGGCGCCCGCGAGGCCATGATGCTCGCCGCGACCCAGGCCGGCATGGCCTTCTCGAACTCCAGCGTCGCCCTCGTCCACGGCATGAGCCGCCCGATCGGCGCCCACTTCCACGTCGCCCACGGCCTGTCGAACGCGATGCTGTTCCCCGCGGTGACCGCCTTCTCCGTGCACGCGGCACCCGGCCGGTACGCCGACTGCGCCCGCGCCCTGGGAGCCGCGACCACGACCGACTCCGATCGCACGGCCGCCGCCAAGCTCGTCGACGCGCTGCGCGCGCTCTGCCGCGACCTGGCCGTCCCCACGCCCCACGCCCACGGGATCGACCCGGACGCGTGGGCCCGGCTGACGCCCCTCATGGCCGAGCAGGCCCTGGGGTCCGGCTCCCCCGCCAACAACCCCGTCGTGCCCACCGCCGACCAGATCCGGGACCTCTACGCCCGGATCTACGCCTGAACCCGGCCGCCCGCCCGGCGACGACGTCCCGCGTGACCGGTCCGCCCACGCTCCGCGGCGCCCGCCCGCCGGCGCCGCGAACTCGGCGGCCGCCCACGCGGAACGCCCGGCCGGAGAACCCGGCCGGGCGCCCGCGCGCACCGCTCGCGGCCCGGTCGAACCGGCCACGTGCGGTTGCGGCTAACCGAAGCCGCGGGCGTCCTGCTTCAGCGCGGTGTCCACGGTCAGCGCGGTCGCCACGACGAGGCTCAGCAGCGGGTCGCTGAGCGGGCGGTGGATCTGGAGCACGTAGTTGTCGGCCGTGGTGAACATCGTCTTCGCCAGGCCCTCCCAGGTCTTGGTGATCCGGGCGACCTCGGTGTCCGTCTCGTCGACGATGGAGAAGTTCCAGGCCCGCCAGTTCTCCGCCTTGACGGCGCCGATCTTCTGCCCGCCGACCTCCATCGCGAAATTGATCTTCCCGATGGCGTTCTGCTGGACGATCTGGCCGACCTCCTGGCCGTTCGGACGCTGGACGACCACCCGCGACTTGATGAACTTCGCCGGGCGGGTCAGCAGCAGCACCGGGGTGCCCTGCGCGTCACGGATCTCCAGCTTGTGGGTCAGGTACTGGTCGAGGGAGGTGAGCAGCCGTATCACCTTGCGCAGACCGCTCTGGCCGACCTGCACCACCGAGCCCAGCGTGGCGCCCTGCTGGTCGAAGACCGAGTACTCGTTGGTGAGCTCGATCAGCTTCGCCTTCTGGTTCACCACCAGGACGGGCTCGGAGAAGAGGGTGCCGCCGCCACCGGAGACCGGTCCGACGCCCGCCTGCTGCTGTACCTGGCGCTGCACCTTGGCGGAGTCGCCGGCCGGAGCGGCCGGCTGCCCGGGGAAGCCGGGGGTGTTCGTGTTCTGGGACATGGCGGGCAGGCTAGGCTCAATCCTCGGTGGGTAGCCAGATCGTTTCGCACGGTCCCGGTCCGTCCGGGACTCCGGTTACGGCTCCGACCTGCGGATTCGGGTCCTTCGGGCGCCAGTTGACCGATCTTCGACGGCCGGGGTGTGACCGATGTCACGCCCGGGGCCGGTCCCGGCGCCCCGGCTGCGAGCCGACGCCCCTCCGGCTCAACCGGCGGCCCCGGTACGGGCGTACCGCCCCGGGGTGGTCCCCACGACGCGCCGGAAGTGCCGGGTGAGGTGCGCCTGGTCGTAGAAGCCGACCGCGGTCGCGACCTCGCCCGGTCGCCGCCCGTCGAGCAGCAGCCGGCGGGCCAGGTCAACGCGGCGGCCCGTCAGGTACTGGTGCGGCGCGATGCCGAAGGCGGCACTGAACGCGCGGACCAGGTGCGTCGGGTGGGCGTGGAGCAGCCGGGCCGCCTCGTTCAGACCGGGGGCGTCCAGGAGCCGCCCGTCGAGGAGCTCCCGCAGCTCCCGGGCGACCGCGTGATCCACCCGCTCGGACCGGGCGGCCGCCGGCCTGGGCCGCAGATGCCCGCGCAGCCGCTCGGCGACGAGGGCGAGCCGGCTCTCCGCCTCGAACTCGTCGCCCCGGCGGGCGAGTACCGCGTGCAGTTCCCCGACGCGCCGGCGCAGCAGGGGATCGGTGAGGTCGGGGCCGTCCACCGCCGGGCCGATGAGGCTCGCGTCCAGCTGGGTCAGATCGAGGTAGAGCACCCGTTTGCGGAAGCCGTCGGCCGTGGCGGGCGAGCCGTTGTGCGGCACCTGCGGCGGCAGCAGGCTGACCGTGTCGCTCGGCGTGCCGCGTTCGTGGCGGTCCAGGTCGTAGCGGACCGCCCCGTCGTCGACGATCAGCAGCGTCCAGGCGTCGTGGACGTGCATCGGATAGGCGTGCTCGACGAATCGGGCGTGGAAGACCTCCACGACGCCGGCGACGGACGGGCGCCAGGCGGCGACCTCCTGCCGGGGCATCATGCCAAGAACGTACAAGACCGGGAGCAGGCGCACCCGCGAGTCTCACATCATGACAACCACGACCACGGACGATGTCGCACCGGTCCGCTTCGACACCAAGATCGCCGTCCTGCTGCGCGACGACCTGCAGCCCTGGCAGCGGCTGAACGTGACCGCCTTCCTGGTCAGCGGCCTCGGCACCGCCGTGCCCGAGGTGGTCGGCGAGCCGTACGCGGACGGCGACGGCACGGCGTACCTGCCGATGTTCCGTCAGCCCGTCCTGGTCTTCGAGGGGGCGAAGGAGGTCCTCACCGCGGCGCACGGCCGGGCGCTGTCCCGGTCGCTGCCCGTCGCCGTGTTCACCTCGGACCTGTTCGCCACCGGCAACGACCGGGACAACCGGGCGGCCGTCCGGGCCCTCGGCAGGGACCGGCTCGACCTGGTCGGCATGGCCGTCCACGGGCCGCGCAACGCGGTCGACAAGGTCCTCAAGGGCGCGCGGATGCACCCCTGAACCCGGACGCCCCGGGCCGGGTGCTCGGGCCGGGAGCATCCCCGGCCCGGGCGTGAAGGCGCCGGGGCGTGGAGGTCCCGGGGCGTGGAGGCCCCGGGGCGTGAAAGCCCAGGGGCCCGGGACGCTCCCGGGGCGTCAGGACCACAGCCGGTCGCCCAGGGAGGTGCCCTCCGGGGCGCCGGGGAGGACGTAGGCGACGGCGGAGGCGGTGTGTTCGATGAAGGGGTTGAGGGCGTCACGGGCGGCCAGGCGGTCCTGGACGCGGGTGAACTGGCCCGGGTCGCGCATGAACGCGCAGAAGAGCAGGCCCCGGTCGCCGGGGGCGTCGTCGTAGCTGTAGCCCCGGCGGAGCATGCGGGCGCCGCCGTCGAGGCGGGGGCCGGTGAGGCGGACGTGGGCGGCGGCCGGGATGACGTAGGCGCCGTCGGGGTGCTTGGCGTAGAGGTCGGGCTCGTCGTGCTCGGCGGTGCCGGTCAGCGGGGCGCCGTCGCCGGCCCGGCGGCCCATCGCGAGGTCCTGCTGCTCCTCGGGGAGCGCGGCGAAGGCGGCGGTGTCCATCCGGATCCGCCGGTAGACCAGGACGGTGGCGTTCTCGTGCGGCCCCGGCGGGCCCCAGACCCACTGTCGGGCGGCGTCCTCGTCCGGGTTGGCGGTGCCGTCCTTGAAGCCGAACAGGTTGCGGGGAGTCGCGCCCGGCTCCGTCCCGGGCAGGAAGCCGGACTGCGACCAGCGGGGCGCGGCCCCGGCGGCCAGGGCGGCCGTGGTGGCGAGTTCGGCGACGACGGCGAGCGTCCAGTGGTCGGCGGCGCAGAGCTGCAGCAGCAGGTCGCCGCCGCTGCGCGCCGGGTCGAGGCGGTCGCCGGGGAACGGCGGCAGCTCGGCCAGTCCGGCGGGGACGGCGAGGCCCAGCCGGGCGGCGAGGGCGGGGCCGAGGCCGACCAGCGAGGCGAGCCGGGTGGTGCCGTGGGCCCGCAGGCGCGGGTCGGACGAGGGGCCGGACCCGGCCGTCGCGGCGGCGAGGGTGCGGGTCCAGGTGGTGAGGAGGGTGCGCAGGGCCTCCCGGTCCGCGGCGGCGGAGGTCGGCGGGAGGTCGAAGGCGACGAGTTTCGTCGCCGGGAGTTGAGTACCCGTCAGGCCGGACTGCCGGGCGCCGTGGAAGGGGGCCGGCGCCTCGGGCGGCGGACCACCGGTCGCGGCGGCGCGCCCCGGTGAGCGGTCACCGTCCGCCAGCTCGCCGGCCGCCGCCCCGACACCGGCGGCGAGCACCGCGCCGGCCGCCAGCAGTGCCCGTCGCCGCCCGAGTCCGGGCGCGGCGGGCGGGCTCGACGGCGGCGCGTTTTCCGGTTCGGTGGGCATGCGCCCTATTGGAGACGATAGAACACATGCCATGCAAATCACCTTGCCTGACTGCCGGTCAGCCCTCAGGTCCGTGGCGACCGCGACCGCCCTGGCCGTCGTCGCCGCCCTGGCCGCGGGGTGCTCCTCCGCGGGTCCGGCCTCCGACGACGCCAGGCATCCGGCCGGGAGCGTGGTCCGCGTGCCGGAGGACTTCCCCACCGTCCAGCGGGCCGTGGACGCCGCCCGCGAGGGCGACACGGTCCTGATCGGACCCGGCACCTACCGCGAGAGCGTGCGCGTCACCAGGCGCAACGTCGTGGTGCGCGGGACGGACCGCTCCGCCGTGGTGTTCGACGGCGGGCTCAAGCTGGCCAACGGCATCACCGCCACCGGCCCCGGCTCGGTGGTGGAGAACCTCACCGTCCACGGCTACCTGGCCAACGGCGTCCTGTTCACCGGCGTCACCGACGCGAAGCTGCAGCAGCGCGGCGCGGGCGGCTCCGCGTACGACCCGCTGGACACCGCCCGCTTCCCGCCCGTGGAGGGCTTCCGCGCGACGCGGGTGACGGCGTACAACAACGGCCTGTACGGCATCTACGCCTTCGACGCGCGTGCCGGCGTGATCGAGGACTCCTACGCCTCCGGACACGCCGACTCCGGCATCTACGTCGGCCAGTGCAAGCCCTGCGACACCCTGGTGCGCGGCAACACCGTGGAGCGCAACGCGGTCGGCGTCGAGCTGACCAACGCCTCGGACGGCCTGTCGATCCTGGGCAACCGCGTGGCCGGCAACCGGGTGGGCGTCACGGTCAACTCCAACGACCTGGAGGCGCTGGCCCCGCAGCACGGCGCGGTGATCGCGGGCAACGTGGTCGTCGACAACAACGCCGCCGACACCCCCGAGCAGGCGGACGGGGGCTTCGGCATCGGCATCGGCATCGGCGGCGGCACCGCGAACCGGGTGGAGCGCAACCTCGTCCGGGGCAACCGGGCGGCCGGGGTGATCGTCACCGACCCGCCGGGACACCCGGCGAGCGGCAACCGGGTCGAGGGCAACCAGGTGGACGGCAACGGCGCCGACCTGGTGCTCGCCTCGGCCGACCCCGGCAACTGCTTCGGCGGCAACCGGCCCGCCACGCAGAGCCCGGACGGGCTGGAGGCCGCGGCGGGCTGCGGCGGCCAGGGGCGCGGGCCGCTGCCCGCGGGCCGCACGGCTCCGGTGCAGGCGCCGCCCGGTGTCCCGTTCAGCCGGGTGCCGGCGCCGCCCGCCCAGCCGTCGCTGCCCGACCCGACGGTGCCCGGCCGCCCGGCGACCGGCCTGCCGGGGGCGGTGGACCCGGGGGCGTACCCGCTCCCGACGGACGCCGGCGCGCTCCCGGCGCAGCCGGCCGGGTGAGGGGCGACCGGGGCGCGGGCGGCGCGACGGGCCGCCGGGGCCGGCAGCGACGGCTGCGCGGGCGGCGCCGGGGTCAGCCGGGCCGGGGTCAGCCGGTGAGCCAGGGCGCCTCGGGCAGCCTGGCGCCGGCGTCCTGCCCGGCGAACTCCACCGTGGTCGGGGTGCCCAGACCCGGCATCCGCATCGTCATCCGCCGCAGCGTGCCGTCGCCGTCGACCCAGTAGGTCAGCGGCGACCGCCCGCCGTCGGGCGCCGCGCCCTGGGCGCGCGGGCCGGCGAACCGGTCGTAGGTCCGGCCGTCCAGTCGGTCGCTGCCGAGCCAGCGGGCCCCGGACTGGGCGAGCAGCAGCGGGTTGTCCGGCCGGTCGGCGCCGAGCTGGACCAGGAGTTGGAGCCCGGCGTCCAACGGGTCCGCCGTGTAGGTGCGCGGGGACCAGCCCTGCCGGGGGACGCGCTCGGCCTGCTGCCAGGCCGGGCCGTCGGCGCCGGCCGGTTCGGGGGCGAGTCCGAGACCGCCGGCGTCCCAGACGACCAGGCCGTGGTCGAGCGGGCCGCTCGCCCCGGTGACCCGGTAGCGGCCCACGCCCCGGCGGGTGCGGTAGTCCACGACGCCCTCGACCCGGACGTCGACGCCCCCGCCCTCGGCGGCGGTGAGTACCACCGTGACCGGGCTGGCCTGGAACAGGTTCAGGCGCGACAGGGCCAGCCGGGAGGCCTCGTCGACGGTCACCGCCCGCTCCCCGGTCCCGTCGGCGACGGTCCGGTAGGCGACGACGCCGCCCGCCGCGACGGCGCACGCCACGAGCGCGACCGCGGTCCTGAGCCGGACGGCCCGGCGACGCGGCCCTCGGGTGTCGGCCGCCGCCCTCCGGGGCCCCGCACTCCGGCGCTCCGCCTTCCGGTCCTCGGCCTTCCGGGCTGCCGCCTTGCGGGCCATGCGCTTGCCTTCTCTCCTCGGTCGGTCACGACAGTCGGGCGGGTCCGGGGACCGGAGTCCGCGGACCCGCCCGATCGGTGCCGGTCCGTCAGGACCGCCACGGGGGGCGTGCTACTACTGCCGGGCCCTGCGGCGGCGGGCCAGCAGCACCAGGCCCGCGCCGAGCGCGCTCAGCGTGCCCGCGCCGGCCAGCATCACCGGGATGCCCTCGCTCGCACCGGTGCTGGGCAGGTGCGATCCGGGGGCGGGGGCCGGCGGGGCGGGCGGCGGCGCCGCCGGTCCCGGCAGCGGCGGGGCCTGCGTCGTCGGCGTCACCTCGGTGGGTGCCGGGGTCGGCGTCGGCGTCGCGGTCGGCGTCGGGGTGGGTGTCGGGGTGGGTGTCGGGGTCGGCGTGGGGATCAGCCGGTTGACGGCCGTCACCTCGACCCCGGTGGCGAGGTTGTCGGCGTTCAGCACCAGCGGCCCGAACACCGAGACCTCCGGCGGGGTGTAGCCCTCCGGCGGCGCCAACTCCTGCCAGTAGTACGTCCCCGGCACACCGCTGCCCTTGCAGAGGCCGTCGGCCCCGGTCGTGCAGGGGTCGCCGACCGCCGTGTCGGGCTTCGCGCCGTCGCTCTGCAGCCCGTCGGTGCCGTTGCTCTCCTTCCAGAGCCGGAACTTCGCGCCGGCCAGCGGCTTGCCGTCCTGGTCGTGCTTGACCAGGCGCAGCGCGCCCTCCTGCTGTCGGAACCCGAAGTCGAAGGTGTGGTCGTTCTCGCCCGGTCCGCCCGTGGTGAGCGCCCGTTCGGCGTACTGCCCGCCCGCCGGGACGACGCCCTTGGAGTCGACGAACCGGTTGTCGCCGACGTCGGCGTCGGTCGGCACCCACTGGTACAGCGGGCCGCCCTTGGCGTAGTCGGCCGGATTGTCGAGCCTGACGGTGTACTTCGTGCGCGGCTTGAGGCCGCCGGTGACGTTGGAGTCGTCGAAGTAGTACTCGCCGCGGGCCGTGGTCTTCGTGGTGCCGACGAGCTTCCCCGACTCGTCGTACAGGTTGACGGTCGCCGCCGGTACGGGGCGCTGGCCCGGGAGCTGGACTCCGCTGCGCTCGGGGTCGTACCAGACCCGGTTGCCGATCTGGAGCGGGGCCTGGTCGCAGAGCACCTCCAGGTCGCCCATCGAGGCGCCCTTGCCGAACGGCGCCGCCGCCCCTACCGGGTTGAGGCGCAGGCCGAACTTCGGGTCCTGACTGCCGTCGCGCTGAAGGAACGACGTGCCGTAGCCGAAGGCGGTGTGGTTGGGGTCGAAGGCGGAGGTCGCGATGGTGTTCTCGACCTTGGAGGAGGCCATGCCGGCGAACGCCGTGTTGTGGTGACCGCCCCAGCCGGTGTCGAAGAAGCGGGTGCCCCGGGGGGACAGTCCGCACCCGTTGTTGGTGTCCATCACGTAGGTGCCGTTGGCCGGGCAGGCCTTGTTCAGGTCACCGCCCGACATGACGACGGAGACGGAGCCCGGCGCGGGTCCGGCCGGCGCGCGGTCGCCGAAGCGGTCGCGGAAGGACAGCAGCATCGAGCCGTCGGTCTCGAAGGCGATCTCGCCCAACTCCGGCTCGGGCTGGGCCATGTAGGAGGTGCAGGCCTGGCCGTTCTGCGAGGTCGGGTAGGTGTTGGTCCACGGGAACCAGCCCACCCCGTCGCAGGGACCGCCGCCGACCGTGGACTGACGCGGGTAGTCGAGCGGCTGGTTCAGCACCGCCGCCGCGAAGGCCCCGGTGGCCAGGTCGAACGGCAGCACCACCGCGCGCAGATCGGACGTCCTGCCGGTCGACTCGCCCGAGCAGACGCCGCCGAGGTAGCCGGTGCCGTCCTGCAGTCCGAGGCCGAACGGCCGCCAGTCCCCGGCCGCGGGGCAGCCCGGGTCCGGGATCGGGTAGGCGGCCTTCGGCGCGGCCGCCGTGGGCCCGGTGGCGTCGTAGCGGTAGAGCTTGCGGTCGTTGAGGTTGACGACGAAGAGGTCCTTGCCGTCGTCGGTGACCTTGATGCCGCCGAGGCTCTCCTTGCCCGGCACCGCCAGGAACGCGTCGTCGGTACCCGCGCCGTGGACGGTCGGACCGGCGTTCGGGACGGTGGCGAACAGCGTGGTCCGCTGCTGCGCGAGGTCGGTCACGTAGACCGCGCCCGCGCCGCCGGGGCCGTAGTCCGTGGTCCGCTTGGCGACGGCGGAGGAGAACACCCGCCGGTCCACCCGGTTCCACGCGATGCCGTACAGCGCGCCGGTCTCCGCGTTGGTGGCGATGTCGGTGACGTTCACGTCCACGCCGTCCTGCCCGCGCGCGCTGTACGGGAAGGACACCAGCGTGCGCTGCGTCCCGCCCTCGCGCGTGGTCGGCTGACAGGTCGTCACCAGCGGCGCGTTCTTCTGGCAGTAGTCACCCGGGCTCCACAGCCCGGTGGTGTACGCCGCGTTCTTGCCTCCGGAGAGGTCGACGAACTCCTCGTTGCTGCTCAGCTGGGTGGGGGCACCGGTCAGACCCTGTCGCGAGGCGAAGGCCGGGAAGAGCTTTCCCGGCTTCGGATTCACCACCTGGACACGGTACTTGCCACCCGTGAGCCTGGCCGTGGCCGGCGCCAGCGTCACCGTTCCGTCCGCCGCCGTGGTGCCCTCGATTCCGGCGCCCGCGTCGTCCGTGAGGGTCACCTTCACGCCGGCCAGACCGGGCTCCAGCGCGGGCGTCCACACCCCGCTGGTGTCGACGGCCCGCACCACGCGCACCGTCACCGTCCCGTCGCCCGTCTGCGGGAAGGCCTCCGGGGCCGCCACCAGCGAGCCCGCGCCGATTCCGACGACCAGCGCCGCGGTGCCACCCACGGCGCGGCGGCCGAGCACACCCGGCCGCCGCCGCTCCGGGCCGCGCGCGGCACCGGGCCTCTCTTCACGTGTCGTTGTCATCCCTGCTCTCACAGTGCAGTCGGGCCTGCCGCCCCTACCTCGCGAGGGAGTTCACGCATTGGCGGCAAGCCGCTCATTCTTAATGGGAGCTTAAAGTGGATTCACACAAGTTCGCAGGAGAACCAGGAACTTTGACGCCGCATCAGGCGTTACGACGAAGCCAACCGGAACCGGGGCCTCGTCCGGTGCGAGGAGGTGCGCCGGTCGTCCGCGGGCGCCCTGCCGAGGGACCTCCCGGCCGCTCCGGCCACGGTGAGCTCCGATCGGATCGCGGTGCCACCCGCGCGGTCGCCTTCGGCGTGCGCCGCCGCGTCTCGGCGTCGACGTGGACGAGGCCGAACCCTTGACGGCACCCCTCAGCCCGTCGAACAGGCTGTCGCGCCACGGGCGGCTGTGATCGGCACAGGCCCTACCACTCGTAGTCCTGGGCCAGCTCCTCCCAACGAATGCTGCGAAGCGCGAGATCGGCATCCTCGCCCGACGGTACGTCCGGTGCCGACTGGAACCAGGCGACGACGAGGGCGGAACCGTCCATGGCCGGGTCGAGCGCCGCGGAGTCGAAGACGCCGATGCAGGCCACCGGAGGCAGCACCTCGACGGGACCGAAGGAGCCGGCGGTCTCGTCCGGGTACTCGCGGGCGGGCGGAACGAGATGGACCGGCGTGGCGGAGAAGTCGCGTTCGGCCTGCCGCTGGAGCCGACCGACCCTCAGGTCGTTGATGCGCTTGCAGGGGTAGCCCTCCAGCATCCCCCCGTAGGTGGAAGACATCCGCAGCTCGACGAGCCTGATCGAACGACCGGACGAGAGGACCAGGTGACCCAATGACATGCCGACACCCTATGCGCACGATTCACGTGCGACACACCCCCGTGTGAACCCGACGCGGCCCGAACAGATCGACCACGTGGTGTCACGCCCCGGCGGCCGGCTCCCGCCGGGCCGAGGCCGGCGGGTGGTGTCAGCCGGGGGACGGCGCGCTCTGGAACTGGCGGGTGAGGTAGTCGGACCAGGTCCGGTGGAAGGTGCCGGCGAGCCGGGAGTGCGGGGCGATGAGGTCGAAGGCGTGGTAGGCGCCGGGGTAGAGGTGGAGCTCGACCGGGACGCCGTGGGCCCGCAGGCGGGCGGCGTAGTCGAGGTTCTCGTCACGGAAGCAGTCGAGGTCCCCGACGGTGATGAAGGTGGGCGGCAGGGCGCCGAGGTCGGTGGAGCGGGAGGGGGCGGAGTAGGGGCAGACGTCGTCGCTGCCGGCCCGGTCGCCCAGGATCGCCTGCCAGGCGAGGATGTTGGTCGAGCGGTCCCAGATGCCGATGTCGGTGATCTCGTGGCTCGATGCGCTGCGGTTGCGGTCGTCGAGCATGGGATACGTGAGCGACTGGAACAGGGGCGTCACGCCGCCGCGGTCGCGGATCAGCAGGGTCGTGGCCGCCGCGACGCCTCCGCCGCCGCTCTGGCCCGCGATGCCGATGCGGGTGCCGTCCAGGCCCAGGGCCTCCGCCTCGCGGCCGAGCCACTGGTAGGCGGTGAAGCCGTCCTCGGCGGCGCCGGGGGCGGGTGTCTCGGGGGCGAGCCGGTAGTCGACCACGGCGACGGCGCAGCCGAGGCTCGCACCCAGCCGGGTGAGCCACGGATCGTCCTGGGCGGCGAAGCCGAGGACCTGCCCGCCGCCGTGGAACCAGAGCAGGACCGGCAGAGGTCCGGGCGCTTCGGTGGGACGCAGCAGGCGGATCGGTACGTCGGGGCCCTCCGTTCGGCTCGCGAGGTGCGTCTCGACGGTGACCGACGGGTCGCCGGGCTGAGCGTCGGCGGCGGCCTCGGCCTGGGCGCGGAACGCCGCGCGCGTTGCGGCGAGGTCCGTCAGGTCGAAGGCGCCGTTGGGGGTCATCGGGACCGCGTCGAGGGCCAGGAGCAGTTCCTGGTCCATCAGTTGACGGGATGCGGGCATGGTCGTTCCTACTTTCGGGGGTGACGTTTCAGGGGCGGAACGAGTCGATGACGACCACGCCGGTGGGTCCGTACGTCTCCAGGGACTCCAGGACCTCGCTCGCCTCGTGGAGGCCGACGGTGCGCGAGACGATGCGGCCGGGGTCGAGGCGGCCGGCGGCGATCATGTTCAGCATCGTGCCGAAGCGCTGGCCCTGCATGCCGAAGGCGCTCAGGAACTCCAGCTCCTTGACCATCATGACGTCGACCGGCAGCGCGACGTCCCCCTGCTCCGCGGCGGTGGTGTGTCCGAGCTGGAGGTGGCGGCCGCGGGTGCGCAGGGAGAGGACGGAGTTGCGGCACGCCGCGGCGATGCCCACGGCGTCGACCGACACGTGCGCACCGCCGCCGGTGAGGGTCTTCACCGCTTCGGCGGGGTCGTCGGTCGCCGCGTTGACGGTGTGGACGGCCCCGAGTGCGCGGGCGGCGTCCAGCTTGTCGTCGGTGATGTCGATCGCGATGACGTTGGCGCCCGTCGCCGCGGCGATCTCGACCGTCGACAGCCCCATGCCGCCCCCGGCGCCGTACACCGCGACCCATTCGCCGCCGCGGACCTTCGCCTGGTCGACGACGCCGTGGAAGGCGGTCATGTAGCGGCAGGCCAGCGCGGCGACGTCCACGAAGCCGACGCCCTCGGGCACCTCGACCAGGTTGACGTCGGCGAAGCGGACCACGACGTACTCGGCGAAGGCGCCCCAGTAGGACACCCCGGGCACGAGCGAGTCCACGTGCTCGCAGACGTGCTGATTGCCGCTGCGGCACATCTCGCAGCTGCCCTCGCCGGGGTTCATCGGGAAGATGACGCGGTCGCCCTCCTTCCACCCCCGCACCTCGCGGCCGACCTCCACGACGGTGCCGGCGAACTCGTGGCCGAGGACGAACGGGGCCTCGACCCGCGGTCCGCCCGTCCAGAACTCCCCGGCCCACAGGGCCCAGTCGGTACGGCAGATCCCGTTCGCCCCGACGCGCACGATCGCGCCGTCCGGCGGGCAGGCGGGATCGGGCACGTCGCGGATGACGAGCGGCTTGTGGAGTTCCTCGATGACTGCGGCGCGCATGGCGCGGCCTCCTCGTGCTGGGGGGGAGCCGACGGGAGCGGGAGCAACCGTCCGGTGTCCACCGGTTCAAGTGGTGGACTTGGAAGCTAGCCGCTTGCCCGGAATCGTGTCAACCGCATAAAGTGGTGGACATGGACGACAGGGACGGCGGGGACGACAGCCGCGAGGGGCGCCAGCGCGCCAAGGCCGACTTCCGCTTCGACGACGCGCGGCTGTGCTTCGCCTTCGCCGGCACCCTGGCCGACCGCGGTACGGACGAGCCCTTCGAACGGCTGGCCCGGCCCGAGGACTTGGGCCGCTGGGCTGTCGAGAGCGACTGCACGACGGCACCGCCGCCCTGCACCGAGGCCGACCTCGACCGGGCCCGACAGCTGCGTGAGGCGATCCAGCGGACCGGCCGCGCCCTGGCGGACGCCGCGCCGCCCTCGTTCGAGGACATCGTGCTCGTCAACCTCGTCGCCGCCGAGCCCCCCTCGACGCCCGAGCTCACCCCCGACGCCGCCACCGTGCGCTGGCGCGGCGACGCGGTCGCGGCGGTGCTCTCGATGGTCGCCCGGGATCTGATAGCCCTCTGCGCCTCGGAGCACCGCACCCGCGTCCGCATCTGCGGGAACCCCGACTGCGGCGTCCCCTTCGTCGACACCTCCCGCGCGGGCGCCCGCCGCTGGTGCTCGATGAAGACCTGCGGCGCCCTCGCCAAGAAGCGCGCCTACCGGGCGAGGCTCCAGACCTCCGCCGACGACACCCGGTAACGCGCCACGGTGGTCGTCGGATGTCCTCCGCCATGGAAGGGCTCTGGTCCTGGCGAGGACGCGGGCGGCGATGCGGATGCCCTCTCCGTCGAAGTCCCCGTGGTACTGCAGGGACGCGCCGTCTCCGGCGAGTCGACGCAGCAGGTGGGTCACGGCGGTGTTGGGCCAGCCAGAGGTGCAGACCAACGGGGCGGCGGCGGCCGAAGCGCCGTAGGGCCAGGGCGAGTACACGGGGGTTCTCGGTGATGTGCACCACTCCTGCGGGCCCGGTGAATTCGCCGGGTGAGCGCAGTCGGGCGAGAGTGAGACCGAGGGTGGCCGGCTCCGGCGCAGCTGCGGGAGATCATGGCCACCGCACCCTCTCCCTCTGGGCGGAGACCGACGGCGAGCACCGTTGCGGACAAGTTCGTCGTCGGCCACCCCGGCCCGGTTCCGGAGCCCATGGCACCCCTCGGCGCCGTACGGCACGTCGGTGCCGTACAGCACCGCCGGTGCACGCAGGACGAGGCCGATCCGAGCGTCCGGCCCCGCGGCCGGCGGGCAGCACAGGTGTCAGACGCCGGAGAGGGCGTCCAGGAGGTCCTGGAGCAGGACATCGTCGACGGGCGTGCGATGGGCGAGCTTGTTGCGTGCCCGCCGGAGCGTGGACAGCCGGTCGAACTGCTCGTCGGTCAGGGTGATGTCCCGGTGCACCGCCGCGTCGTAGAGCTCGCCGAGTTCCATGGAAGCCGGATCGGCCGATGCGCCGTTGGCGTCGCGCAGGGACTGCCGAACGTAGGTGTCGACGAGTCGGGTGACGCCGCGCACCGCTATGCGCGGAAGCAGCTCGACGAAGCCGACACGAGCGTCGTCGATGAGGGGCAGGAGAACGCGGTTCTGAGCCTGCCAGACCAACTTGTCGAGTTCCGTGCCACCCGATCTCCCCACACCGGAGCGGGGGCTGTGACGGATCTGCCCCTCCCAGCTGTCGACCAGCCCGGCCGACCACGCCTCGCGCAGGCCATTCTCGGGGAGCGGCGCGTACGCCGCTCCCGGCGTGCCCCGCCCCTGGGAGCCCCGCTCTACGACATCCTCCGCGTAGCAGCACTCACGCAGGGCGGAAGCCAGGTCATCGGTCCTGCCGTTCCAGACCTTGGCCAGCTCCACCGCCAGTCCCAGATCGGGCCCGGCCGTCTGGACCACGGTCTCGCGGCGCAGGGCGTGCCGGATGAGCTTGGTCGGCGTCATCCGGTTGTGGGCCTGCCCGAAGCCTGCGTGCGGAATCGCATCGGCCACCACGGTGGCCGTGTCGAGGTGATTCCAAACCCCCCACCACCAGTGCGGCCTTGTCACCGTTCCGTCGAGGAGCCCCATGGTGTCCGCCTCCAGGTCCTGAAGGCGCGAGGCCACCAGCAACCGCGGACGGTCGCTCGGCTTGAGTCCGGCCTCCTTCACTGCGGCCTGGAACCGACGTAGCAGCCGCGAGACCACGCGCGGGTTCGCCTCGGTCCAGGCACGGACGACGAGCACGGGCGCACGGCCGTCCACGTGGCCGACCAGCTCCGAGACCAGGTCCCCGTCCAGGCCCAGACTGCGGGCCAGGCGCGCGGCGACGTCCAGGTCCGGGCCCTCGGAGAGCCGGGCGTCGACGGTAGGTGCGGGCGGTGGGCCTGCGGCGGCATGGAGGCCCCCACCACCGAAGACACCGAACGGGTCCCAGCCTCCGAAACCGTCGTCGATGTCGAAGGTGTCCTCGGCGTGGTGAGCGACCGACTCGCCCCCGCTACCGAGCGGCTCCCACGAACCCCACGGCTCCGGCAACGCCGCGACCGGAGCCGTGTGCGGGGCCGCCTCCTTGCCGGGAACGTCCACGACGTCGTCCAGGCCATGGATCACCTCCTCCACGGCTCGGTCGGCCCGGTTCGACTCCACCTCGGCGTCCGGGAACAGCCAGACGCAGGTCAGCCCGGCGCGCAGGTCGGCAAGCACCCCCGCACAGTGGCGTCGTGGGCCCGGCAGGTACCGGACCGCCTCCGGGGACAGCCCGCCCGCCGGGTCGATGAGCTCGGTCACACCGGCCCGCCCTGTGCACCTGCCACGGTCTTGAGCGCCCGGAAGGTGACGCTGTCCACGGTGAGGACCTCGCCGTCGTCGTCGAGAACCCCGAGCGCCTCCAGATCCGCCAGCAGCGCCTCGGCCTCGTCCAGGTCGTCGTCGAGCACGACGGCCAGGTCCTGGGGGATGGCGTGGGCCCTGCCCTGTCGGTACTCCTCCAGGCTGAACATGTCAGCCCAGCCGGCCATCTGCTCGACACGGCGGTCG
The DNA here is from genome assembly GCF_053587085.1 of Kitasatospora sp. NPDC003701. Classification (NCBI taxonomy): domain Bacteria; kingdom Bacillati; phylum Actinomycetota; class Actinomycetes; order Kitasatosporales; family Streptomycetaceae; genus Kitasatospora; species Kitasatospora sp. NPDC003701. The sequence continues at coordinate 31,780 of NZ_JBSFNM010000064.1, read as the reverse complement.
GAGAGACCGGCGCGCTGCAGGTGGCTGCGGGCGAAATCGGGGTCATCAGTCCGGGCCCGCACCGCGTCGAAGAGCCTCTCCCGGGGAGCGCCCTGCAGGTACTGGGCGATGGCCTGCTCGACGAAGGCGGGCCAGCCCCCGGTCGCCTCGATCAGGTTGCGACGCTCCTGGACCGAGACGAACGGCTGCTCCGGCCAGGCCCGCAGGCTGGTCGCGTTCCACCGTTGCGGCTGCGCCCGGAACACCTCCGGGAAGTCCGGGCCGAGCGCGGTCAACGGGTCGACGACGGCCAACGCGCGCCGGCGCGGGATCTCCTTGCCGTCCTCCTCCGACGCCGAGGCGTACATGGCGAGTCGCTCGACGGCGGCCCACACGTCCGCCGGGGGAACGCCCTGAAGGTCGACGAAGAGCAGGTGCGGCGAGCGCTCCCGGGCCCACCTGGTGACCGCCTGGGACAGCTCCGCGGGTGCCACGGACACGACCTGACACTCTCGTCCGACGTGCTGCTCCACGGCCTTGGCCAGGGACCCGGCACCGAGCGCCGCCGAGGCCGTGATCACCGCCGTGCGCCGGGACAGCGCGTCGTGCCACTGCTCGTCCGTGAGCGGGCTCATCCGCATGACCCGTCGGCGGTCGACGCCGATGGACCGGCGGGCGACGCGCGGGTTGTAGTCGTACTTCTGGGTGAACTCGCTGGTGCGCAGCTCCGCTTTGAGCTCGTCGCGGGTGCCGAGCATGTTGACGAGGTTCGGGCTGCGCATGACGAAGCTGTTGCTCCGGCCCGGGAGCGGTAGGACCAGTCCGAGACCCTCCATCTCCACCAGGTCGGTCCGGACCTCGTCCACGCCATTCTGCTCCGGGAATCCGTCCGGCCACACCCGGTGCGCCTCCTCCTGCAGCTCGTGAGGCGTGTAGCCGCGGGCGTAGCCGTCCGTGAGGCTGCGCAGGGCAAGGATCAGCGTCAGGACCCGGTACCGGTCCTCCAGATCGATGGTCAGGCGGAGCCGGTCGCGGATCTTGTCCCGGATCCCTCCGGACGCGACGACCTTCTGCACGTCGGCATTGGTGATCCGGGGGCGCCCGCCCTCCGTGGAGAGGGCGCGGCCCTGCATCTCCTCGACCAGTCCCTCGCAGACGATCTGGACGAGGTTGGCCTGGTTGTTGGTCAGCGCCAGGATGCTCCAGACCAGATCGGGATTCTCGAAGAACAGCCCGGCCGCGGCCAGTGGTTCGACGACCAGATTGATCGCGGCCTTCGCGCGCAGCGGCCCGACCAGGACCGGCTCACCGCCGTGCCCGGTGATGGAGTTGGTGAGCCGGTTGTAGCGCTGCACCTGGTGCAGGCCCGCGAACACGATCTTGAAGCGGCGCTCGGTGTCGGCCATCAGCTTCATCAGGCCGGTGAGGGTCCGGAAGGTCGACTGGGCCCCCGCCGTCTCGACCGGCCGGGCATCCGCGTTGAGGAACGCGTCCGCCTCGTCGGCGAGGAAGAGGATTCGGCGCTCCTCGCTCTCGTTCAGCCACTGCTGGACCTGGGCACCGATGGCGGTGGCGGTGGCGTGCTCCGAGCCGCTGCGGTCGAGCACTCCGGCGTCCGTCAGTTGCTGAGCCAGCACGCTCCAGATCTCCTGCGGGAGACGGCTGAGCCCGACCTCGGCGAACCTCAGGTCCGTGTAGACCGCGACCTGGTTGCCGCCGTGCCCCGTCCGGAAGCTGTCGGCCACCTGCTGGAGCAGCGAGGACTTGCCCAACTGCCGCCCACCGTAGAGGAAAAGGCCGCCCTCGCGGGCCATGATCGTGCGTTTCTCGTCGTCACGGCCCTTGAAGACCTCCGCAGCCACCTGGCCGGCCTGGAACGGCTCGTACGGCCGGTACGCGGCCCACGGCAGCGTCACCCGCTGCACCGCGCGGAAGGACCGGGCCTCGCCGGCGGCGATCCAGCCGAACACCGCCGGATCGACGACGATCGCCTGCTGCGGCTTCTGGTGGGAGGCCTGGGCGAGGCGCCGGCGCCCGCTGATGCCGAGCGGCTGAAGGTAAAGGATGATGTTGGCCCCGAGCGCGGACTCGGGCAGGTGACGCAGCAACGCGTCGGGGCCGAGCTCCTCGGTGCCGACGATGAGGACCCGATAGTTGCCCTTGGCCCGGGAGCCGATCCGGGACACGTAGCCCGGGACGTTGTCGCTTATCTCCGCGGTGATCGAGAGCGTCATCACCTGCCAGTCCTTGCGGTCCTGGTCCACCAGCCGCACCGGGCCCTTGACGCTCAGGCCGAGCATCCGCAGCACGCTGGGGACGTGCTTCTGGAAGGAGTTGCGGCGCTCGTTCAGCCGCCCCAGCGACTCCCAGGCCTCCAGGGCGACCGTGACCGCATCGGTTTCCGCCTGGCGGGAACGCCCGCGTGCGTAGTGGTCGAACCACCAGCGCGCGTCGACCCCGGTGCTGCTGGCCTTCGGCGACTGCGGGTGACGCACGCCCTCGAGGAAGAGCGCCAGCTCGCTGCCGGTCTCGGCGACCTGTTCCGGGATGCGGTCGCCCTTGCGGGCGAAGGAGAGCAACTCCTCCGCGGTGGCGACGTCGCCACGGTCGATCAGAGCACAGATCCGGGCGAGGTCCGCCTCCTCCAGATTCAGTTCGACCAGTTGCTCGCGCAGCTGGTCCGTCTTCTCCGACATCCTGTCGTCCAGTTGGGCGACGACACCCCGCACCCGCTCCAGCAGACGGCGGAACCGAAGGCTCCGGTCCGAGGTCTTGAGGTCGAGGAGCTGGGCCGCCAGATGGCTCTCCTGCTCGGGGGTGAGCAGGTTCTGCAGGCGGACCTGTGCGAAGAGGTCGTCGGCCTGACGCACGGCCGTGTCGACCCTGAGGCGCCACTGGGCCTCGGCATCACCGAGCCGACGCCGCCACACCTCCGGCTGGTTCGCCTCGAGTGCGGAGACGGCACCCAGCCGGCCTGCTACCGCAAGGTCGACGAGCCGCCCGGCGATGTGCAGGTCGCCGCGGTCGATGTGGGCGGCGAACGCCTTCCCCGGGTCGGCCGGCTTCAGGAACTCCAGCAGGGCGTCCAGGGCGTCCGGTGCGGCGAGGTCCGGCGTGTCCTGGCCGTCTGCCGCCACGGTCCAGGTCAGGCGCGGCAGCCCGAGCAACGCGTCGGTGCCGGGCAGACCGGACAGGGCCCGTGGGGCGCCCCTGGAGGTTCCGGTGCCGATCCAGTCGAGCAGCAACCGGACCGCTTCGCCACCGGGGCCCGGAAGCCGTGCCGCCTGCCGCGCCGCCCGGAGCGCGGCGACCAGCTCGCTACCGAGTCGGCGGTTGTCGCCGCGCGGCGGCAGCTCGGCGACCTGAACCGCCTCGCGCAGCAGCACCGTCACCTCCCCGATCCTCCCCCGCAGTTGGTCCAGGGCCGTGGCAATGATCTTGGTCTTCCGCTGATTGGGCGAACTGACCCGGCGCGTCGTCTCCTTGATGATCCGGTCGATCGCGTCGTCCTCCCCGTAGGTGTCCTCCAGGTCCTGACGGAGCTGCTCGGAGGTGGCACCGCCGACCGACCACGCCACGACCAGGTTGAGGGTGTGCCCGAGTTCCGCGTCGTCCTTGAGCAAGGTCTGCAGCACCCGCGACGCGAGCTGGTACGCCGTCTTGCTGGTCCCCAGACGGGCCTTGAGAGCCACCGCCCGATCGCGCAGATCCGCCGGGTCCACGGTGTCGTCCTGCCCGAGCCGGACCTCGTCGCCCGGCTGGACGGGAACCCCCCTCCGGATCTCCAGCGCCAATGTCCGGAAGAGCTCGTTCCAGACCTCGGGCAGCCCGGGGAGCTGTGCGAAGTCGTTGACGATCGGCAGCGCCCAGCCCGCCTGCAGTCCGCTGCGCACCGCGGCGGCCAGGGAGATGAGGTAGCCGTCCCGGTCCTCTGCACTCGGCAGCGCTTTGTCCTCGACGCTGACCTGCAGGGAGATCGCCGCCTGCTGCCCGGGGGCCAGGCCGAACGCCGACGTGGCGAAGGCCAGGGACCGGCACCGCTCCTGGCGCTCCCGGGCGGCCCGGGTCAGCCAGTACGCCTCGGTCAGCCTGCCCTCGCCGATCATCTGCTCGACCGGGGAGGAGTCGTCGCCGGTCCGCGTCCAGACGTCGGTCGGCTCGACTGTCACCGACGCCTCGACCGCCTCGGCGGCCTCCGGACCGGCCTCGACCGACGCCTGCTTCGGGAGGCCGAGCGGGAGGACGGCTCGCGGTTCGACCAACTTCCTGGACAGGATCGACGGTTGGTTGATCTCCAAGGCGGCAGGCCTGGTGCGGCCGTTCGACTCGTCCGCAGGCCGCGAGGCCGCAGCCGACCCCACCGGTGCGGGGATCCCGTTGGCCGGCGTCGGCTCGGGCTCGATCGAACCCTCTCCCACCACAGGCTCTGCCGGTACGGCTTCCGGGGCTCTCCGATCCCGCTCGGGGGCCTGCGCGTCCAGGGTGTCCACGAGCTGCGCGGGCACCTCGAAGGCCTCCTCCGGCGACTGCGCCTCTCCCTCCACTGCGGCGGGGACGTCACCTGTACCCGCCTGGGAGGGCAGCTCCTCGCCAGAAGCGCCGTCCGTCGCGCCCGGCTCCGCGGGCACCTCCGAACAGGTGGCGTCCACCGGGCGAGGCACGAGCTGCAGTCCATCGATCGACCGCAGCTCCTGGAGCCGGGCGTCGATGGCGTCGACCTCCACCTGCAGCGCACTCAGCACACCCGGATAGCTCACCGTGGCCAGCATCGCAACAAGCCTCTCGCGCTCGGCCTCGGCCGTCGCGATCTCCTCCACGGCCTTCGCCGAGCGGACGTCCGCCAGGATCCGGTCGAGGTCGTCATGGGTCTGCGCAGCTGCCCACCGCACGTCGCGGCCGAGTCCGAGCGCCAACTCGGCCGTACCCTCCCGCCGACCGAACCAGGCGTCCACCGCTACAGACAGGTCGGGGTCCCGCCGCCCCACTCCCCTGCGGACATCCGCCGCCAGGCTCTCCAGCCGTCCAGCAAGCGCCTCTCCCTCCCTACGCAGGCGGTGCGCGGCCGCCTCGAGCTGCTCCGCCAGGTCGCCGGACATCAAGCTCTCCCTGTCTACAGCTTCGGATCGCGTGCTGTGCGGGTCTTCGTATTGGGCCTCATGCGAGGCCGTGCCGGAGGCGCGCGTCTCCACTCTGCTCGCACGGCGGGGACGTTTCGGCTCGGGCCAGTCCGCCGCAGTGGCAGCGGCCTCCCACAGAACGTCCCAGTGCACCAGGACATGGCCGTGTTCGGGCGTGCCTTCGCCGGCCAGCACGTACCAGTGGAGGGCGAGGCAGGCGAGCGAGGGCGGCAGGCTCGTCAACGCCGCTCTCAGACATTCGGCGTCCACGCCCCGTAAGCCCTGTTTCGCGAAGCCTTGCTGACGAGCCATCTGGTCGGCGACCTCATGCCCGACCTCGGCGATGTGCAAGAGCAGCTCTGCGGGAGCCTTTGCGACCCAGGAGCGCACACCCGCGGCACTCGCGCGGGTATGTCGGGTCGACTCACCCTTGTATCCGAAGGGCTGGCCGTGCACGACGGCGAGGAAAGCGAGCAGGTGCTGAAGGGCGTCCGGCGGCTGGTTGGAGAGCCAACGGCGGATTTCGGGAGCTGGCGGCACGTCACCCATCCTCACACGGTCTCGAAGTCATCCGCAGGGGAATCGGCCAGCACAGCGGCATCTCCCGGCTTTCAAACATCAGGATTGAGGGCGCTCGTGCACAGCCTGGGCAGTGGACCGGCCGGATGTCCGAGGTGAGGTACGGCTCACGGGCTCGGGTCCGGCCCTCAGCGGATCAGCGCGATGGCCGGTGTCGGGAACAAGGACATGGGCGGCATGACAGCGGTCGGGGTGTCCTTGCTCCGCTCGGGCGGACCACCCGAACGGCCGGGGCGCCTTGACCGACGAGTCGGCCGGCCACAGCGGGCCCCAGGAACGCGCTCGGCACAGAACTCCCACCGGGGTGGGCGCGCGGTCGTGAGCGAGCCCGGAGTCACGAGGCGGCCCGACCCCGCGCGACCGGCCCACAGCTGAACCACTGTCGAAGGGCTGCGGACTCGTCGAACACCCTGTCTTCAGCTCAGCCCCGGGGCGGGCCACCGCGAGCCCTGCCGTCCAGGCACCCCTCGGGCATTGCCAAGAGGCGATGCATCTCGCAGACCCTTAAGTCCAACTACCCTGGGTGACAAGCGCAGTGAGTGGCAATCAGATGGCGGTGCCCAGAGGTACGACGCCTTCGGGGTGCGCACCTGCGTCGCGAAGTCCAGATTGACCAGGCCGAAGCGCTGATGGAGCCGTCGTGCGCGTGGATGGCCCTGGTACGCGAGGACTTCCACCACCTTGTGCACGGCGTCCTCGACGGCCTCGTGCTCCCACACTCTCAGGGGGTGCCAGCCAAGCCGGAGGAGGGTGGCATCGGTGTCCCTGTCACGACGCGTGTTGTCGTCGAGCTTGCGCCACCACCACTCGGCATTGTGCTTCGGCGCGTGCAGGTGTTCGGGACAGGCGTGCCAAAAGCACCCCTGTACGAACACCGCCGTGCGCCAGTGCACGAACGTGATGTCCGCCCGCCGGCGCCGCATCGTGGGAAGGGGAAGATTCACCCGGTACCGGAAGCCCCATCGAGTGCAGCGCCCGCCGGAGGGCGAGTTCGGGAGCCGTGTCCACGCTGCGCTGTGCCCGCATTACCCGACGGACGTTGGCATCCCTCGGCGGCGGGAAGTCAATCCGATTGCCCCGGTCTCCCATGCACCGATCAACCTCGGCCGAGGTGCAGTGGTCACCCTCCCGGAGACGGCGACGACATCGATCGGCGCGTCGTACCTCAACAACGGCCTCCGTGCCGGCCCGGAGCTCAGTCGAGTGGCAGAGCAGCCAGCCGGAGCTGTTCCTCCTCCACGATCCGAACCGCCAAGGACTGCTCCGAAACATCCACCGCCTCCGGTGTCGACTCCGCCAGCTCGCTCCGACGTGCGTAGTCGTCGAAGAGCCGGTCCTTCGCCCGAAGGATCTCCAGCATCCTCTGGTCGACGCTGTTCGCGACGAGCAACCGGTGCACCTGAACCCGCCTGACCTGTCCCATGCGTTGGGACCGACCCACGGCCTGACTCTCCATGGTGGGCTTCACCTGCGGCTCGCACAGGATGACGACCGAAGCCGCTTGGATGTTCAGCCCCACACCTCCGGCCTGGATCTGGCTCAGCAGCACCGCATGGCCCGGAACCGCGGCGAACTGGTCCACCACGTCCTGGCGCAGGACTGCCGGTAGCCTGCCGTCGATCGGACCGAACGCCCTGTGCCTCAATGCTTCCTGGACAACCGCCAACACGCTGCGGAAGTAGGAGAAGACAACGACCTTCCGCCCGTTACCTGCTGCCTCCTCGATGAGCTCCAGCAGTCGCTGCAGTTTCGCCGACTGCCCTGGGTTCGCGTACGCGGCCCGGCGCATGGCCATGAAGTTGCCTGCGGCGACGGCTGCCCGGTACGCCGCGAAGTCGGCCGTCGTGAACTCCTCCCACTCGTCGACGTGAACGGCCTCGGGAAGCTCAGCGAGGACATCCTTCTGGTTGCGGCGGAGGTAGGCCGGAGCGACCGCCTTCCGGAACGCATGCGGACCGACCGCGGTCGAGCCGTTGTGGATCCGGGACAGCAGTTCGGGCTGGAGGTAGTGCACCAGGTTGCGGAACTCCTCGACCCGGTTCTCCATCGGAGTGCCGGTGAGGAAGAGCACCCTCTCGACACGGTCGGTCCACGCGGCCACTGCCCGGGAGCGCTGCGCCGCGTGGTTCTTGACGTAGTGGGCCTCGTCGACGACGACCATTCCCATGGCCTGTTCCGATGGGACGTCCAGCTGGCGGAGACCGTCGAACGTCACCACCACGACACCACCGTCACGGAGCCACTCGGCACGTGCCGGTTCCCGCTCCGGGCCGTGGAACCGGTAGGCGCGCAGACTGCTCCGGGTCTCGATCTCCCGGGTCCAGTTGATGAGGACGCTCGCCGGACAGACGACGAGGAAGTGTGTGCTCCCCCGTGCCCGGAGGTGCGCCATCGCGGCGATCGCCTGAACGGTCTTCCCCAGGCCCATCTCGTCGCCGATGATCACCCGCTTCTGCTTGAGGGCGAATCGGGCGCCGAACGCCTGGTAGCCGCGAAGTGAGACCTTGAACTGCGTCTCGTCCAGCGGCTCGGCCCGGACTCCGTCGGACAGCTCCTCGGGCAGGAAGCCCTCGGACGCGCTGACCTCGTCCGGAGCGAGCCCCGCGATCTCGCCGAGAACGCCGTAGAACTCGGCCGAGCGGTGCTCGAAGTCCGTCCACGCCTCGACGTCGGAAGCCGGCGGCCGCAGGAGGTCCGCAGAAGCCTGTGCGAAGAGCATCGGCATCGCCTGCGCCTCCGACTCCGCCAGCAGAGCCGTGAGTTGCTCGACGGCGGCGAGGGCCTCCTGCTTGCGCTGCCGCCCGGCCAACAGGCCCCGGAGGGCTCCCCGGGCCGGTCCAGCCGTGGCGACGAAGGCAGCGACCTCGCCGACGACACGCTGCGCGATCTCATCGGCGCGGGCCGCCTCGGGACCGGCGACGACCAACCGATGGAGCGCGGTGACCAGTGCCGTGCTCATCGCGTCCTGGTGGTCGACGTCGAGCCGGACCGCCACGGTCTGCTCGGCCGCCTCGGCGATGCGGCGGGCGGCAGCAACGGTCTGGGCAGCCGTCTGCGCACCGATCCCCGGGATCAGTTGGAGCGCGTACGCCCGGGCATCGGCGATCTGCTGCACGGTCCTGTACCCCGCGGCCTCCAACGCGCCGACCCTGAGGCGCCCTGCGGTCACGTCCCTGAGCCGGGCGACGGGGATGGTTTCCAGTTCGGCGCGGACCAGCCCGTCCCTAAGTTCGGCGGCGGCCTGGGCCACCTGTGCAACGGCACTCCGGTGGTCTTCGGTGACCGCGAGAGCGGCCGCGTGGAGTCGCTCGGCATCCGCGAGGACAGCCTTGGGCTTGCGAAGGGTCCGCTGCTTGTCCGCCACGTACCGCTCCCACCTCGATCCGATCACCCAGCGCTCCGGGCGCCCATCATGATTGCACCCGATCTCCGTCCGTTCCGCCGAAACCGCCCAAGGCCTCCCTCGCCGACGCCCGCGGTCAGGCCCGGAACCACCGCACCGGGCAATCCAATGCCTTCCACTCCCACGTCGTTGGGCTCCCCGGCGCACAGCGGCTTCGGTGGGGGAGAGCCAATCCCCACCGAAGCCGCTGAACCCGCCGTCCGTCGACCGAGTGTCAGCGCAGGACGCGGATGGCCAGCACGGAGCCGTCCCGGTTCAATGAAACCGGCCCGTTCCACTTGGTGTCCCACTGCTCGTCGGACCACTCCTCGCGGAGGGCGTGGGCCCCCTCCCGGTACTTCCCGACCCGGCCGGCCGCAAGGTACTCGAAGAGGTCCTTCGCGATCCCGGAGAACGCCTCCACCCGCGTGCCGTTCAGCCGGAAGACGTGATCCGTACCCACGAAGTCGACGCCGTGCACCGGGTACGCGACGTCCTGGACGATACCCGTGCCCGCGTGCGTGTACTGCTCGAAATGGCGCTTCCCCTGGCGCTTCGACAGGTATCGCGCCGTGGGCTCGCCTCCTCCCGTGAAGGCCGTCAGAGCAGCCGCGTCCGTGTGCGCGAGGACGCGACGGAACCAGCCGTAGCCCTCGGGCCTGACGTGATAGCCGGAGACCACGCGGGGCTTCTCACCGGTCCCCCACGCGAGGTCGATGCCCGGTACGACGGCGCGGTCCTCCGGCGGGCTGTCCAGATCGTCCTGGCCGGCTCCTGTGGGGAGGTGCAGCGTCCCGTCCCCGGTTGCCTCCAGCACGTGGAGGGTGATGGGGTCCGTGCCCGGGATCTCCGTGCCGAACACCATGACCGGGGTGTCGTCCGACCGCCCGATGTGGACCGCCTCCACGTGCACCGCCGCGGTGGACAGCTGAGCGTGCACCTGCGCGGGCTTCCCGTGCGTCCCCTTGCAGGCGACCAGCACGACCTTCGAGGGTGCGCCGGGCTTCCACACCTCCAGGAAGAAGTGCGGACGCTTGGACGCCCGGTGCGTCGCGTGGTCCTTGCCGGTCAGCGTCCACCCCGCCCGCAGAGCGATCTCGGCATCGATGGCCGACACCGAGTGGTCGGGATACCGTTGCCCGAGCACCTCCTGAGCGACGGCCAGGGCGAACCCGATGCCCAACTCACCCGACTGGACGGCCTTGTAGTGACGGATCGGATTGCGGCCCTCATCGGAGAGGGCCATAAAGCTCCCGTGGTTGCCGTCCAGGGCCTGGCAGTACTTGAGGCTCGCCCAGTGTTCGGCCAGCCCCCTTCCGGCGCCCTGCCTGGCCAGGACGTTCGCCCTGCCGAGCGTGTGCAGCAACTTCCACGGCGTGAGTTCGATCGAGTGCCCGCGGTCTCCCACGGGCACGGCGTGCAGCCCCGGCTTCCGGCGCAGCGGTTCCCGGTTCTTCCCGCGCCGCTCCTCGTCGTCCGCGTCGGACACCGCTGAGACGCTCCCGGCCAAGCCGGCGGTCGAGTGGATCGCGACGTTCCACGGCTGGACGAGGTCCTTCAGGACGGCTTCTGCGTTCTTGCCCATCATCACTCCCTGATCAGGTTGTGGATCGCCTGTCGGTGCCGGTCGGTCCCGGGTCGGCTACCCGGCACGGTCCGGGTGCGTCTCTGCGAGGTCGTTGAGCGCGGCATTGACCACCTGCCAGCAGATGCCCAAGGTGTCGCGGTCCGGCCGGTGGTTCTGACGTGCCTCGGCGTTGGGGTGGACGAAGTTCCGGTACCTGCGCAGTTCGTGGCTGAACTTCTCGGCGTCCGCGCCGATCCACCCGGCCCGGTGGCAAGCCTTGATCAACCTGTCCAGGTTGATGCTGTCCTCCGTGTCCCGCCCGAGGAGGGACGCGTCCCGCTCCACGACCGTCCGGAGGAGCACCCCCTCCATCAGCGATCCGAGCATGATGATCGCCGCGACGTGGGCCCCGTTGGCGTAGCAGGTCCGGGCCTCGTCCAAGCGCCACTGGAGCAGTTCGGCCATCGCGTCGTCGGCGACGAGGTCCGTCATCACGACCTTGAGCTCGGAGGACCCGTAGTGCGTCGGGTGCGCCAGCGCCGGATCGCACGGAACCAGCCGGGCGGCGCCGCCGGGGTTCTCCAGTCGGTAGCCCTCGTGGATGAGGAAGGTGTTGACCGCTGCCACGACCTCGCCCAGCAGTTCGGGCTCATCGAGGTATTCCCGGGGGTCTGCCAGCCTGAGCAGCACCTTCTCGATCTCGCCGGGCTGGTCACGCCGCCCGACCAGCAGTTCGGTCGCCCACTCCCTGCGGTACTGGCCGTCGTACTCGGGCACCTCCTGCCAACCGGCCCGCTTGAGGAAGCCGGCGATCTCGAAGCCGCGGCGGTAGTACAGGTCGTCATCACCCGCGACGACGCGGGCGAGCTCCTGCAGCGTGTTCTCGTCCAGGGCGAGACCGTGCTGCCGGGTCCAGGACTTGGTCATGCCGTTCCTCCGGTCGATTCGGTGTTCGGGTCAGGGGTGGATCCTGCGGGTGTTCCGGCCCCGCCGTCGGCGCTCCGCGATCCCTCCGGTTCGGTCTCGTCCGCCCCTTCATCGGGGAGCTCGTCACCGGCCGGCAGTTCGAGCGCCGTCCACGGCTGCCCGCCCCCCGGCGGGAAGGTCGTCCGGGAGTAATCGGCCGGGTGGATGCCCTGTCGGTCGAGTTCCGGCCACAGTCCGGCCAGGGCTTCGTCCGGGTCGAACCTGAACTCGCTCTCGCGGATGCGCCAGAACCTCCATCCGACCCGCTGCAGTTCGCGGTCGCGCTGCTGGTCGTGCCGGAGCTGGTCGAGCGTCGAGTGGTAGTAGTCGCCGTCGCACTCCACCCCGAGGCGGCCGCGGGCGCCGACCACCACGAGGTCGATGCGCTTGCTGCCTGCCGGGTACTGCGGCACGACGTGGTACCCGCGCTGCTTCAGACGCAAGTAGACCTGCTGCTCGAAGAGGGAGTCGAAGGGTGCTCGCCGCACGTCGGGCAGCACCGGTCCGATGTCGTCGGCCTCGGCCAGTGCCGCGGGCGGGTTCTGCATGTAGCTGAGCAGGTTCAGCCGCAGGTCACCGGGCTTGAGTTGGTCCGGCGGCACGGAGTAGAAGAGTCGCATCTGGTCTTGGGCCCGACTGGCCGCCACGTTGTAGGCCTGCTGTTCGCTGCGCAGGCCGCCCGAGATGCGACGGACGCGGTCCACGACCATCGACAGGAGGACGACGTGCCGCTCATCGCCCTGGAACTGGGCCGGCGTTCCCACCCGGATGCGGTGGCGCTCCCGCACCGGCGCGGGAAGCCGCTGCTCGATCAACTGCTCCAACAACTTGACCTGGCCGAACGTGCCCTGGAGAACGATGACTCCCATGGTCTTGCTCTCGTAGGCCGGATCTGCGGTCAGCTCGGCGAGGCAGTCCACGATCGCCCCGGCTTCCTTGGGATTCCGGATCCGGCTGTCGCGTCCTTCGGCGACCCCGCCCTCGACGTAGTGCGTCAGCAGCGGGTCGAGCCGTTCACCGCCGTATTGCCGGAGCGGGATCAGGCCCGGCGGTGTGTAGAAGGTCTCCGAGGACCAACCGATGATCTCGGGCATGCACCGGAAGTGCTCCTGCAAACGGATCGTCGACGGAAAGAGCGCCGACAGCAGTTGGTACAGGTTGGAGTGCGGCATGTACAGCTGGCGCAGGTGGGCCGGCACCTCCGGAAGGTGCGCGGTCAGGCGGTCCTGGATCTGCTGGGTGCGCCCGAACCCGGTGACCGGGGGCGTGCACTGCTTGTCGTCGCCGACGACGATGATCCGCGGCGCGAGCCAGAGGAGGAAGAGCGCGTCCATACCGGCCTGGCTGGCCTCGTCCACGATCACCACGTCGAACGCGTCCTGCCTGGGCCTGATCATCTCCGCCACCCGCGCGATCGGCATCACCCAGGCCGGCACAGCGCCCTGGGCGACGTCCATGGCACTGCGGGCGGCCGCCTTGAAGTGGGACGCGTTCTTGCCCTTGCCCTTGCCGAACGAAGCCATGTGCGTGCGGTAGGCCTGCAGCGCGGAGCGCTGCTCCGGGGTCATCCGAACGAGGCAGTGCAGCCGGCCGTGCGCGGCGGCCAGGTCACCCGTGAGCTCCTCCAGCTTCGCCTCGTGCTCGGTCAGCTCACCGTCGAGACGCTGTTCCCGGCCCGGCGCACGTTCGTCGTCGATGAACTCACACGCCTTCGCCCACGCCCACGCCTCGTGGAGCCCTCCGAGTCGTTCGTCCCACGCCGGATCCTCGGCCTCGGCTTCGAGCCGGGCCACGAGCGCGGGCGACGCGCCCCGAAGGCCGTCGATCAACTCCGCGCAGCGTCGCCGCCGCTGGTCCCACCGCTGCGCCGCCGCGAGGGCTTCGAGCTCCTTCGCGTACCGGTCGACATCGCGGTCCCTCAGAGCCTGAGCCATGGCGATCGACTCGAGCGGCACCGCCGCGCCCTCGTCCGCACCACGCAGGAGAGCCTCCCAACGGGCCAATCGTGCCGACGCCTCCTCGGCACGCTGCCGACCTGCCAAGGCCCACGCGGCGTCGGCGAAGTCCTGCCACCCCTGCGGCCGGCTCAGGTCGAGATAGACGCCGTGGCGTACGAGGACCTCGTCGACCTGCTCACGGACCCGGCCGAAGGCGTCGACCTCGGCCAGCTGCCGGTACCGCTCGCGCAGCGCGGCCAGCCGCACCTCCAACGGCCCCTCTGCCAAAGCCGCTCCCGCCTGCTCCCAGCGGGTGGCGACGGCCGCGAGTGCCGCGTGGGCCTGCAGGTGCGCCAGCACGGCGCGGAGATCGTCCGCGGAGGTCGGCGCGTTCCCGTCCACCCGACAGGTGCTGAAGAGTTCGTCGGCCTCCCGCTGAGCCCTCGACGCGAAGCGCGTTCGCAGCTGGCGACCCCCGGCGAGGTACTTCAACAGGGCCGGGATCGTGGACGCCATACGACGGGCACGATCGGGCGTCAGGGATTCCGGAAGGACGACTGTCCGCAGGCCGACCTGCTGGAGGCCGTCCGTCACGTCGGACAGAACAGCCGCAACCTCCGTGACGCGCTGCCAGAGATCAGGATTCCGCCGGGCGAGTCGGTCCTGCAAGGCGCGCGCAACCCAATCCCCGGTCCCCCAGCGCACGGCCTCCCACGGAACGGCGAGCCTGTGCAATCGCCGTCGACCGGAGCCGAGCAGCTCCGCCAACTCGTCCGTCCTGGAGGTCTCCAGCGCGGCCAACAGGTCCCGTACCTCGACCGCCGCCGGAGAGAGCCCGTTGACACTCAGCTGGCTCGCCGCGAGGGCAGCCGCCACCCGGTCAGCCGTCGGCAACGTCTCGACCGACGGGTACACCCCGGACTCCGCCCACTGTCCGGCGCCCTCCCTCAGTAGCGCGAGCAGTTCCTCCGCCTGGACGGGCGACAGCGGGGGTGTGGCGGGCGCCCGGCCGGGCAGCCTACCGATCCAGTTCAACCGCACCGCCCCGTCCTGAACCTTCTGCACGATCGCGGCAAGCGTTCCCGAGTATCCGGGTGCGACCTCCGGGTGCTGGTAGACCTCCGCTTCCCGCAATGCGACCACCTGCTCGGTCAGCAGCTTGATCCGGCTCCGCACCTCGTGCCGCCGCTGGGTCAGACGGCGGATCTCGTCCCGCAGCTGGTCGGTGTCGCCCGCCGCCACCTGGTCGCTCAACGCGTTGACGGTCCGCTCGAGCTCGTTCGCTCCATCCTGACTGGTGCTGCTGAGCAGGAGGACGCACAAGTCCCGCACGGCCGGAGGCAGCTTGTCCCGGAGAACCGTCAAGGCCTGGTCCCTCGCGCTGGTGACGAGGACCCGCTGACCCTGGGCCAGGAGCGCGGAGACCAGATTGGCGATGGTGTGCGTCTTGCCCGTTCCCGGCGGCCCCTGTACCACGACGCCGGTGTCGCGCTGGAGTCGTTGGAGGACGGCTCGCTGCTGGGCGTTCGTCTTCCCGGGGAACAGCGGCTCGTCACCGAAGAGCGCGGGAGCCGGCCTCCCGCCCCAGTTCTGCCGGTCCTCGGAGTCCAACGACATCACCAACTGTGCTAGCCCGAGCGGAGCCTGTCGTTCGGACACCACGGTCTCAGCGATTCGGTCGTAGAAGCTCAGAAAGGCATTGCGATCCCTGGGACGCATCATGAGGGCCGGCGCGAAGGTCAGTCTCGCTCCCACCTCCGGCCCGACTGGCGGGCGCCAGTTACTGCTGAACGCCACCGGGCGTGGCAGCACCAGGTCCTGCCACTGCGAGAGGCACTCCAAGGCCTCCTCGCTCAACAGATGGAGGGGCCTGGTGGAGAGCTCCTCGTCGAACGCCGCGGCACGCTCCGGGACCCATCCGTCGTCCGTGTCGAGGAAGTCACGGTCCTCCAGACGGACCGCCCCACTTCCGGTGAGGCGCACGGTGATTCGTGCGGTCCGCCGGTCCACCTGGGTCTCCACCCGTCGTGAGAGCAAGTGTCGGTGGATCACGGCACCGTTGGGTTCGCTCCACGACAACAGGCCGACCGTGAGGACGAGTTCGTACTGGTCGTCCTGCTGTGCCAGCTGCTGGTGCCAGTGGTAGATCCTCTCGTAGAGCTCTCGGTGCGACCGCTCGGCCCGCTCGCGTTCCGCCCACAGGCGCCAACGTGCGAGCCACGGTCCGTACGCCCGCAGGACCTCCTCGGCGTCCTTCCTCGCAACGGTCACCTCGCCGTCCCACCAGCGATCGGCGTCGCCCGCTCCCGGAATCGAGGTCCTGGAAGGACCTTCCTCCGCCAACGGCGGATCCTCGGCGTCCGCGTCCTGAAACGACCGTTCGTCCACCCACCCTTCCAACTCCGGCGGGAGCTCCGGAGCCGCGGCCTGCGGGACGTGGTCGAGGACCAGCAACGGCCGGTCGTCGTCGGACGGCCTGGGCACCTTCGCCGGCAGGTCGGCCAGCCAGAGCGGGCTCCAGGAACGTGTGTCCCGGAGTCGCTGATGACTGCTCTGCACGACCTCCCTCAGGAACCCGACCAGCGCAGCGGTCTGGCCGATGACATCCGGATCGCTCGCATGACGTCGTGAAACGCTCACCATTCTCCCCTCGGTCGGTGACGAACGTTCCAGGATGGGGGCGGGCACCGCTGTCCGAAGGACATCGCCACAAGGTGGCCGAATGCGCATACAGTGATGGCCGATACACACCCAGCCACGGTCGGCGCGCCACCCAACCGCCCACTTCGACTCCCGCATGCTTCTGTGGCGGACTCTCCATCGCACGCATTCGCACCGGTCCGCAGATGTCACGCAGACACTCCCATCACCCCACCCCCGCCCGCGAAGCGCCGCCTCGAACGCCAGCATGACTGTTCGATCCGCAGGCCAGTCAGCGCAGTTGGGCGATCGACAGGAGTTGGACCTGAGCTGACGGACCGCCAGGTCTACTTCCCTCGACACAGGAGTGATGGATGACTGACACGATCTCGTTCAACGTGCTGCTGGACCGTCTCCCGGCAGGAGGCTTCCACGGGACGAATGCGAACCATTTTGGTGTTGCCACGGAGTCGGATCGGTTCGTCCCCCCGACACTCAACGTAGAGTTGACAGAGGAGAACCCGGCCGTCACCCTGATCTCGGCTCGCGGCGCCACCGGCAAGTCAACACTCGCCGAGATGATCTCGGCCCGAAAGCAAGTCCTACTGTGGCGACTGAACGACGACCCCTACAGCGTCAGCGGAGACGCCTTCCCGGCGAGACTGAACCAGTATGTGGGTGCCGCGGACGGCGCGAGCGTGCTCAACAGCACACGCGGAGCCTTCGTCGTCGTCGACGCCCTCGACGAGGCTCGCATGCGAGTGTCTGGCATCTCTTGGAATGAATACGTCAACTCGCTTGCCAGTACAGCCTCATCGGGCCACCGGCTGGTCCTGCTCGGCCGGGAGCGGGTACTCGACGACGTCTGGTTCATGCTGGTGGACAAAGGAATTGCCGTTGACTGGCTCGAGATCTCCCACTTCGATCCCGAACAGCGCGCCACCTACGTGGATCTGCGCATCGGCGCGGACCCGAGGACCAAAAACGAAGCCTACCTCGCCGCACGGTCGACCGTCCTTGAGGCACTGGCCGGGTCGGTGGACGGCGGACAGGCCGAGTCATTCGTCGGATACGCACCCGTCCTTGATGCGGTTGCCGAGCTGCTCCGCACCGGCAATCTCATGGAGATCCGGAACACGTTCGCCAACCATCCCCAGTACGAGCGTCGCATCGACGTGCTCACCGGAATCCTGAACCAACTGCTCGAACGGGAACAAACCAAGACAGCCCCGCTGGCCAAGCAGTTCGGATTCAACGAATCCGAGGTCTACACTCCGGGCGAACAACTGGATTGGCTTACACATCGATTCATGGGTGGTGCCCAGCCGGCCCTGACCTGGTGCCCGCCGGAACTCCGCGAGAACTACTCAGAGCTGGTCAAACCCTTCCTCGACGATCACACATTCGGCACTGAGCGCTGGGCCAGTCCGGTGTTCTCGGCCTATGTCGCCGCCATGCGGTTCGGCAACCCGCGCCTACGGTCCGCACTGCGACCAGTAGGGGACACCACCGGCCTCTTGTTCGAGTTCGTTTCCGCGGGGCAGGAGGAGCTTGAGATCGACGAGTGGCAGTTTGCCGCCCTGCACGCTTCTCTGCTCGCTGCCGAACGTCGCACCGTCGAAGCGCATGCGTCGATCGTCGGACCGGACCCGTACCATCCAGCAGCGACGACTACCACGGAGATCGAAGAAGTCGCTGGCGAGCTGATCATCTTCGAAGGAGATGCCGTCCATCACAAGATCGGCGTCCAGCTCGTCCTTGACCGACCAGACGCTCTAGTCCTGACTGGACCGCTCACCTCTCTCTCGGTGGTCTTCCCCGCCTCGGTCAGGATCGACACCGGGGGCTCGGTCAGTCTCGGCCCCGACTGTTTCGTGAGGTGCGCGGATCTCACCATCAACGGCGAGAATGTCCAGATCTCTCGACGGTCGCGCACTGACAGCCCGCCGAAGCCCGAGGAGCTAGACACCAGCGCGCACTTCGAGGTGACCAACCGCTTCACCTGCGTCGGAACGCTTTCCGGCACCCCCTCCACCGGAGCTTTCGAACTACAGGTACCCGCCAACCATCCGCTTACCCATCCCTGGTTCGGCTATCGAGGCGAGCTTGAGCCTCCGATGCCCGAGCCCAGCGAGCGAGCGGACCGGTTCATCAACATGCTGATGAACCTCATGCGGAATCACGGCCACTCAGGAGATCCGGCGGTCTTCGAGAAGAAGCTTGAAGGACGGCAGTCCCTGAAGGGTCTCGAATTTCGCAGCGCCGTCGGCGTCCTGAAGTCCCATGGCATTGTGACCACCCGGGGGCCGATGATCTACCTGACGCCTGAGTGGGCATCGCGGCGATTCAGCGGAAAGGCGCGCGAGGGTGTGGCAACCCTTGACGAGGTACGCGAGATCTGGCAGCCGGTGATCAACGACATCACAGCTGTGATCCGACCTTGACCACGACGTCGGGGGACTTCGGCAACAAGTCTCTCTGATGTTCGAATCAGCTGATCAAAATATATGCCCGATTGATGGCCAGTGATGCACTGGACCGGATCGAGCCGTTGACCCCGGCCGCTCCGGTCCACGGGCAGCGACGCACGGACCACCGCTGCACGCTTGAGGCGATCGCATGGGAGTACCGAACACAATCTCGTTGGCAGACCATGCCCAAGGATCTGGGCCCGTTCCAGGGCACTCGGAAACGACTGCTGCGACAAGCGTTCCTCAGCGACCGTGCCGGCCGCGTCGGACGCTCCGACGGAGCCGGCTGGACCGCTTCGGTGGGCTCCATCCCGAGTGATTGTGGCCGCCCAGGTCTACAGAACGACGCTTCGAGGGTTCCGTTGAAGCACTGGCTTCCGCTCGAGCGAGGCTCCCGGCTGAACCATTGGCGACGACCACCAGCTCCGCCGTACACCCTGTCATTGGCTTCTCCGGTGCCATGGGCAGCTACGGGATTGCCTCCCGAAGCCCACTGAAGCTGGATGAATCTGGCCCGTGGCACGCTGGTCCTGCGGTTCAACTACCCTTCTTACCACCTTCAATGAATGACAATCAGGTCGCAGTACCAGGTGTACGACGCTCTCGGGGTGCGCTTCTAGGTGGCGAAGTCGACGTGCACCAGGCCGAAGCACTGGTGGTAGCCCTCGGCCCGTCGAACGGGGTGTCATTTCACTCAGAAGCTCGCCTTTCCATCGTCAATCCTCTTGTCTACCAACGCAATTGGAGACAACGGAAATCGACGGCGCCTCGGCGCAGGCGGCCTGCCCTCCTCGAGGAACAACATCGAGGACGGCGAGCCGGCCGCCGCGGTCACAAAGGACGCGGTCAACGCCGGTGCTGTCGGGCTACCGACCTCCGGTCACACCAGGTCGAGCAACCGCTCGTGGGAGCCGTAGCCGGGGATTCATGTCAGTTCGTTGCGCGCCGGCCGATCCGGACCAGCCGGCGCGTCGGGGAGGCTCAGGAGGTGCGGGCGGTGCCGTCCTCGCCGCCCAAGCCATGGCCGTCTGCCGCGCGGGCCTTGATCACCACTGGTCCACGGCCGGCGACAGGCCTGCGGTGCGCGCGGCGACGCCCGCCTGGACGGCGAAGAGGCGGTCCCGCGCGTGCTGGTCGAGCGTGCGGAAGTGGCCGTGCGACTCGAGGGTGACGAACCCGTGCACGGTGGCCCAGGCCAGCATCAGGGCCTCCGCCGCGTCCGGCACCAGCGGGCTGCCGAGCCGGCCGCGTTCCGCCGTGTCGGCGACGAGTTCGACCATGTGCTCCATCGCCCGCCGGCCGGCCGCCACAGTCGGTCCCTCCGGCGGGGCCGCGTACCCGGGCACGGGGGAGCCGAAGATGAGGGCGAAGCGCTCCGGATTCCGCTGCGCCCAGCTGCGGTAGGCCATGCAGGCGCCCACGAAGCGGCCGTTCAGGTCGCCCGGCGGCACGGTCTCACGGGTCGCCGTCAACGCGTCCGACAGGCTGTCGTACGAGTCGGCGACCAGGGCGGTGAGCAGCTCGTCCCGGTCGGCGAAGTAGCGGTAGAGCGCGGGCGGGGTCATCCCCATGCTGCGGGCGATGTCGGTGAAGCGGAGGTTCGCGGCGCCGCGCTCGACGATCAGGCTCAGGGCCGCGCGCTTGATCTCCTCCACGGTGTCGGCGCGCAGCCGCTCACGACGGCTCCGCCCCCCGCCGCCCTCGGTCGAACCGCCCGTCATCGCATCTCCATCCGCCCGCTGCGCCAGTCACCGCGTTGACAATCCGTACCCGTCGAGGGAAACGTTACGCTTCATAAGGCGCGTTATGAAGCGTAACGCTTTGCCTGGGGGGCGGAGCCCCTGACGACGCACGGAGGACCACATGTCCCAGGGACTGCGCGAGGATCGGCGGACAGCCGCCGGGGAGAGCGGGTCACACCGGCCCGGCCCGCTGGGCCGAATAGCCGGTTGGAGCTTCCGGAACCGGGGCCGCACGGTGCTGCTCTGGCTGCTCGCCGCCGGCGCGGCCTTCGGCCTCTCGGCCGGCCTCGGCGCCAAGTACAGCGCCGACTACACCGCGCCCGGCTCGGACTCCAAGCAGGCCCAGCAGCTGCTGACTCGGGACTTTCCCGGGCTGGGCGGTGAATCGATCAACCTGGTGCTGACCTCCGACGGCACCGTGACCGACACCGCCACCCGCGACCGGGTCAGGGACCTGCTCGCCCGGATGGCCGAGGTGCCGCACGTCAGCGGCATCGACGACCCGTACGGCCCGCGCGGCAAGGTGTCGGCCGACGGCCGCACCGCCCTCGGGCAGAT
The DNA here is from genome assembly GCF_053587085.1 of Kitasatospora sp. NPDC003701. Lineage (NCBI taxonomy): Bacteria > Bacillati > Actinomycetota > Actinomycetes > Kitasatosporales > Streptomycetaceae > Kitasatospora > Kitasatospora sp. NPDC003701. Next base: position 10,842 of record NZ_JBSFNM010000064.1, on the reverse strand, counting down.
CCACCTGGACGTCGCCGTCGCCCCCGACATGCCGAAGCCGGACACCCAACGGCTGCTCGACCTCGCCCGCCCCGTCGACGGCGGCCTGCGCGTCCACCTCGGCGGCATGACGGTCCAGCAGGCCGAGCAGGGCGCGATCGGCTCGGAGGCCATCGGCATCGCGGCCGCCGCCGTGATCCTGGTGATCACCTTCGGCTCGGTCGTGGCCGCCGGCCTGCCGATGCTCACCGCGCTCGGCGGGCTCGCGGTCAGCAGCGCCCTGCTGCCGGTCATCGCCGCGATCATGCCGGTCCCGGACTGGTCGACCTCGCTCGCCGCCATGCTGGGCATCGGCGTCGGCATCGACTACGCGCTGCTGCTGGTCACCCGGTTCCGCGAGTGGCGCGCCGAGGGGCTCGAACCCGAGGCCGCCACGGTCGCCGCGCTGGACACCGCGGGGCGCGCGGTCGTGGTCGCCGGAATGACCGTGGTGGTCAGCATGCTCGGGCTGTTCGCGATGGGCCTGTCGTTCATGCGCGGCGCCGCGGTCTCGGCGATCCTCTCCGTGCTCGTCGTGATCGCCGCGTCCGCCACGCTCTTCCCCGCCCTGCTCGGCTACCTCGGCCGACACATCGAGCGCCTCCGGCTGCCCCTGCCCCAGCGCCGCGCCACCCGGGGCGAGAGCTCGGTGGGCGCCGGCTGGCTGCGCTGGAGCAGGCTCGTCGAGCGTCACCGCGTCCTCGGTGCCGTCACCGGGGTCGTCGTCCTGCTCGCGCTCGCGGCACCGTTCCTGGGCGTGCGCTTCGGCTTCCCCGACGCGGGCAACGACCCCGCCGGGCGCTCGAACCGGCTGGCGTACGACGCGGTGGCAGCCGGCTTCGGACCGGGCAGCAACGGACCGCTGGTCCTGGTCGCCGAGTTGGCGCCGGGCACCCCCGCAGACGCGACAGCCTCGCTGCCCACCGCGCTGAAGACGGTGCCCGGCGTCACGGCTGTGACCCCTCCGCTGCCCGGCTCCGACGGCCGCTCGCTGCTGCTCACCGTCGTCCCGGAGAGTGGTCCGCAGTCCAGCACCACCAAGACCCTGGTCCGCGACCTCCGTGATCACGTCATCCCGGGTGCGGTCGGCCCCGGCGTCCGGGTGCACGTGGGCGGGGCGACCGCCAGCGCGATCGACAGCACCGACAACATCGCCCGCCGCATCCCGCTGCTCGTCGGCGGCGTGGTCACGGTGTCGATGCTCCTGCTCCTGGTGTCCTTCCGCAGCCTCGCCGTCGCCCTCAAGGCCGCTGTGATGAACCTGCTCTCCGTCGGCGCCGCGTACGGCGTGGTCGCCCTCGTCCTCGAAGGCGGCACCGCCGGCCGACTGATCGGCATCGACAGCCCCACCCCGCTGCCGGCCTTCGTCCCGGTGCTGACCTTCGCCGTCCTGTTCGGCCTCTCGATGGACTACGAGGTCTTCCTGGTGAGTCGGATGCGTGAGGCCTGGCTGCGCACCAACGACAACGCGGAGTCCATCGTCAGCGGACTGGCGGGCACCGCGCGGGTGATCACCGCGGCGGCGGCCATCATGGTCGCCGTGTTCGCGGCCTTCGTCCCGTCGCCCGACCTGCCGATCAAGGTCATCGGCGTCGGCATGGGGTCGGCCATCCTGATCGACGCCACGCTGGTCCGACTGCTGCTGGTACCGGCCGTGATGCACCTGCTCGGCCGCGGCAACTGGTGGCTGCCCGGCTGGCTGGACCGCCGTCTGCCCCACCTCCACGTCGAAGGACACACGGAGTACTACCAGCCGGAGCCCGCCCCCGAGGCGCCCCGCTCCCCGGCGGTGGTCGGCTAGCGGCACCAGCGGACCGCGGGCGCCCCACGACACCTGCGGTCCGCCGGTCACGGCGGGAGGCGGCGAGCGGCACGAGCATCAAGGCGGCCTCGCCGGCCACGATGACCGCGGAGGGCAACCACACGGGGCGGTCACCGACGAAGGACGGGACGACGGCCAGCGCGGCCGCCCGGCCCGCTTACCCCGCGAACCTCGCCCGATGGGCAGCGATCACGTCCCGGTACCAGCCGTACGAGGCCTTCGGGGCACGCACCTGCGTCTCGAAGTCGACATGCACCAGGCCGAAGCGCTGGTGGTAGCCCTCAGCCCGTCGAACAGGCTGTCACTATAGGGAAGCCCTAACCCTAAGTCACGAAATCTCTCAAGTATGGTATCTGGCATATGAGTTGAAAGCTGCTACGGCGGCACCTACTCCGTGGTCCGCGCCCGATGGGCAGCACCCGGATCTCCCGCGACGGATCGGTGGGGCGGAGACCGGGGTGGTCATCTGCTCGCGCTTGGTCGGCAGCGGCATCCTCAGCGCGCCGAGCCGCTTCTCCTCTCGAGTGCTCTCGCAGTCCGGGTACTCCCGCCGGTCAGGGCCGGCCTTCTCGGTCGGCCCCAGCCACAACCCCTCCTTCCCGCCGATCGAGCCCCGGCACGTCCGGCACGGGCGCAGCTTGGCGTCTCCGCCCGGGCCTCTTGCAGGCGCTGGATCGCGGCGGCTGCCTCTTTCGCCTGCTTCTTCTCGTGCTCCTGGTGGCAGGGGTAGCAGCGGCCGCCGGGGCGGCGGGTCCACGCCGTCGAGCTCGTACTCGTAGGTGCTCTTCTCCTTGGGCACGTTGCCGCAGTCGGCGCAGGCGAGGGTGCGCATCAGCTCGCGGTGGGCCTGGCGGGCCTTCTCCTCGCGGGCTTCCTTGCGCTGATCGTAGGCGTCGCGGGTGTCCGGGCTGTCCAGTGCGTCGACCAGGGAGCGCCGGCCTTGGCGGCCGTAGCGCCGCCAGACCCGTCCGAACGGGGCGTGCTCGGCCGGCAGGGCCTGAGTGGTGGTGACGGGGACGGCGTCGTCGTACTCCCGCCAGCCGTCCCCGTCCGCGTTGTCACCCCGGACGACCCACCGGCCGCCGCCCCACGAGTCGTCGCCAGGTCCGCCACCGCCCGCTGCCGGTCGGCCGACGCGACCGGACCGGCGCCGGTGACGACCAGGGCGACGGGCCGGTACCCGGGCCGGGTGCGGCCGGGCCAGGTCCGCCGCCACCAGTACGTCATCCGGTCGGCCGGCTCCTCGTCGGCGAGGGCCGGGTCGTCGTCACGGGTCCTGGTGCGGAACAGCTCGCGGCAGGCGGTGAACTTCGCGGCCAATCGGCACGACCTCACAGCTGTCGGCGGTCGGGCAAGGCGGCAGCCGTCGCCTCCACGAGGACACCCGTCGAACCGGCGTGAACACCGCCGCGTGGCGACAACCGGCCGAGCCGAGCCAACGCGTTGACGTTGCCGGGGGCGTGTGAAGTGGTGTCGCGGCGGGGAAGTGGCGGACAGTCGAGGTCCGGAGCGGCAGCCGCCGCACGGCCACCCGTTCACCCTCCCGGGAAACTCGATGACGAGACTGCTTCTGGTCTTGATGCTGGTATCGGGGCCGCTGCTGTGGTTTCTCGCCTGGCGCGAGATGCGGACACCACGGCAACTGCGACACGAGGGGATCCGTGTCCCGGGCGCGGTGGTGCGCCGTGAGCGCGAACAGTCCGACGGCTCGTCCGTGTACTTCCCCGTGGTGGCCTTCACCGACCGGGACGGCACGGTACTGCCGGAGCGCGTACTCCGGCCGCCGGGGCTGGCCGATCGGCCGTCAGGTGCCGGTGCTGTACCTTCCGGGGACGCCGGACACCGCGGTGATCGACACCCGGGCGCAGCGGGCAGCCCGGGCGGTCGCCCTGGTACTGGCCGGGGCGGTCCTCACCGCCGTTGCACTGCTGTTCCTGCCGGGACAGCAGTGAACGTCCGATGGCCCACCGCAGCTGGGAGAGCGTCCGGCCGGTCCTTCGCAACCCCCGGCCACACGCCCGGATCCACCTGCGTCCTTCTCGTCGTGGAGGCTCAGCTCCTGGCGTCAACCTCCGCTTCCCGGTCATCCTGACCGGCCTCGAAACGCCACGCACGTCCCCTACCTCGCCGGCTGGCACCTGTGGATCGAGCCCGAGCTCGGGCGCCTCCCCCTCCGCCTGATGACCACCGCTCTCATCACTGCCGCAGTCTTCGACTGGATCGCCGACGGCTGCAGCCGCTCCACGATCGCAACACCCTCGCCATGCTCTCCCGGTAGGGTCGCCGACCCGACCGCCCGAAAGCGCTTCACCCGGCGGGACGGAGCGAGTCGAGCCAGTCGATCAGCAGGCGGTTGACCTCGTCCGGGCGTTCCTGCTGGAGCCAGTGGCCGCAGCCCTCGAGGAGGTGCGCGGCGGCCAGCCCGGGAAGCGTCCGCGGGAAGGCCTCGACGGCCTCGGCCAGCCAGGTGGTGGAGGCGTCCTGCGAGCCGCCGATGAACAGGGCGGGCTGCTCGACCGGGGCATTGCGGTACGGCGCGAGGTCCTCCCAGTCGCGGTCGAGAGCGCGGTAGCGGTTGAGCGCCCCGGTCACGCCGGTGCGCTCGAACTCCCCCGCGTAGACGTCGAGGTCCTCCTCGGTCAGCCACGCCGGCCGCACCCCGGCCGGGAAGCGTTCGCGCATCGTGCCGCCCGCGCGGCCCACGAAGTGCGGGTCGGGTGCCGACGGCGCCGGCATGGTGTCGGCGGACAGGGCCGCGTAGAAGCCCGCGAGCCAGCCTCGGACGTCGGGCTCGATCTCGGCCTCGGCGCGGCCGGGCTCCTGGAAGTACGAGACGTAGAACTCCTCGTCGCCGCCCATCCGCGCGAAGAGGTCCGTGGGACGGGGACCGCCGGGCGGGGAGTAGGGGACGCTCAGCAGCCCGACGGCGTGGAACACCTCGGGGTGGAGCAGGGCCGAGACCGCCGCGATGTTCGCCCCCCAGTCGTGTCCGACGACCACGGCCGATTCCTCGCCGAGCGCCCGCACCAGCGCGACGCAGTCCTCGACCAGGGCGAGCATCCGGTACCCGTCCACCCCGTCCGGCCTGGAGGAACGCCCGTAACCGCGCACGTCCGGCGCGACGGCCCGGTACCCCGCCGCGGCCAGGGCCGGCAGCTGGTGCCGCCAGGAGTACCACGACTCGGGGAAGCCGTGGACGAGCAGCACCAACGGTCCCTCGCCCTGCTCGACCAGGTGCAGCCGCCCGGCGGGCGCGGCGACGGTGCGGTGGCGCAGGACATCGGGGTGCTGAGGGTCGGGCATGGCGTTCTCCTCGGTTACTCGGACAGCCGTGTGACGTTCCGATCATGGGGTGAGTGGCGCCGGGCGTGCGAGAACACTTGCTGATCCGGCAAACTCCCTGCACAGGGCGATTGGCGAGGAAGGAAGGGACGGGCGACGAGGCGGCAGCCCGGGCGGCGAACGCGGGCCCACGCCTGCGGTCCCTGAGCGAGCGGCGCGGACTCCTGCTCACCGAGGTCAGTCGACTGTCCGGGATCGACCTGAGCACGCTGTCGCGGATCGAGAACGGTCGGCGCAGACCGTCCGTGGAGGCGCTGCTGCGCCTGGCCTCCGCGTACGGCACCTCGCTGGACGACCTGGTCGGCGCCGTACCCCCGGCCGCCGTACCCCCGGCCGCCGTACGCCCGGCGGCCGTCTCGGCGCCGCCGAGCCGCGGACCGGACAAGACCGTCCTGCCGCTGACCCGGTACGTGGGCGGGTTGCACGCCCACAAGCACGTCATGCCGGCCACCGGTGAGCCGCCCGTACGGCCGCGCCAGGGCTCCCACGAGGGGTACGAGTGGGTGTGCGTGCTGTACGGGCGGCTCACCGGTGGCCCTCGGGCGTGACGACCTCGTCCTCTCGGCCGGCGAGACGGTCGAGTTCGACACCCGCGCCCCGGCTCGACCGTATCGCGCCTTCTCCCCCGCGTCACGCAAAAGCTAAACATTTGCGTTTTAGGGGGCGGCGAGCCTAGAGTGCCAAAAGCAAAGCATTTGCCTTAAGGCTCAGAGGTGCTTCCATGCCCAGCGTCACAACCCTGCCCTCCCGTCCCCGCCGGCTGCCCGTGCTGGGTCGCCGCGGCGCCTTCCCGCTCCACGCCTCGGTCCTGGTCGGCCTGTTGGCCGCGTCCAGCGCTCCGACGCCGCTCTACGCGCTCTACCAGGACGCATGGCACTTCCCGGCCGTGGCGCTCACCGTCGTGTTCAGTACCTGCGCGCTCTCCCTGCTGGTGGCGCTGCTGACCGCAGGGACGCTCTCGGACCACCTCGGCCGGCGCCCGGTCCTCGCCGGGGCACTGCTGGCCGAAGCCGTCGCGATGGCCGCCTTCGCCACGGCCCACGGGGTGTCGGCGCTGATCGCCGCGCGGATCCTGCAGGGCCTGGCCACCGGCGTGGCCATGAGCGCCGCCGGAGCCGCCCTGCTCGACTTCGAGGACCCCGACCGCCCGGGCCGGGCAACGGTCGCCAACGGCATCACCCCCGTGGTCGGCATGGCGGCCGGGGTGCTGGCCGCCACCGCCCTCGTGCAGTACGCCCCCGCCCCCACCCGCACCGTCTACCTGCTGCTGCTCCTGCTCTTCACCGCGCAGGCCGCCGCGGTCCTGCTCACCCCCGAGACCGCCCGCCCCCACCCCAGTGCCTGGCGCTCAATGCGACCCGCGATCTCCGTCGCCCCCGCCTCCCGGCCGGCCCTCGCCCTCGCCGCGCTCGGCATCGTCGCCGCCTGGGCCCTGGGCGGCCTCTACCCCTCCCTCGCCCGGCTCATCGACCCGCACGCTGCCCGCGCGCACCGTGAGCCTCGCCGGCACCGCGCTCCTGGTCCCGGGGGCCCTGCTGACACTGAGCGCCCCCCAACTGCACAGCCTGCTCGCGCTGTTCGCCGGCACCGCCCTGGCGGGCGCGGGCTTCGGCGCCGTCAGCCAGGGAGCCCTGCGCCTGCTGCTGCCCCCGGCCGCCCCGGGCGAACGCGCCGGCACGCTCGCCGCCTACTACGTCCTCAGCTACCTGGCCATGAGCGTCCCCGCCGTCCTCGCCGGCCTGCTGATCAACCTCTACGGGCTGCGGACCGCCGTCTCGCTCTACGCCGCGACCGTCGTCCTGCTGGCCCTGACCGGCCTCCCCCGCGCCGTGCGGCCGTCGCGCACCGCCTGACCGAGCGCTGCCCGGCCGCCCCGCCACACCCACACGGAAGGACCCGCCGATGAGCACCGCCACGCCCCGTCAGAACACCCCCTTCACGAGTACGGGATGGAGCCTCGGCGACATCGCCGTGCGCCGCGTCGACGAGATCGAACTGCCGCGGCAGACCGGACCCTGGCTGCTGCCCCACGCCACCAGGGAGGTGCTGGACGAGGCCCCGTGGCTGCGCCCCGACTTCGCCGACGCTGATGTCCCGCGGCTCGCGAGCCACAGCTTCGCGGTGGAGGCCGGCGGACTGCGGATCGTCGTGGACACCGGCATCGGCAACGGCAAGAACCGCGCCAACCCGGCCTGGAATGGTCTGGACACCGACTTCCTGGAGCGGCTGACGGCGGCCGGCTTCCCGCCCGAGTCCGTGGACCTGGTGATCACCACGCACCTGCACACCGACCACGTCGGCTGGACACCCGCCCCGTCGGCGAGGACTGGGTCCCCACCTTCCCCAACGCCCGCTACCTCACGAGCCGCACCGAGTGGGACCACTGGGCCGGCACCGACCTGGACGAAGCCCGCGCCCAGATGTTCCGCGACTCCGTCCACCCCGTCCGCGACGCCGGACAGTACGAACCCGTGGCCGTGCCCGAGCAGGGGCACGGGTACGAGGTCGCACCGGGCGTCCTCCTGATCCCCGCCCCCGGCCACACCCCGGGGCAGGTCGCCGTGGAACTGCGCGGCAGCGACCGCCGGGCGCTGATCACCGGAGACAGCATCCACCACCCCGTGCAGCTGTCCCACCCCCACGTACACAGCTGCGTCGACATCGACGCCGCCCAGGCGGTCCGCACCCGCAGCCGACTGCTCGACGCCCTGGCGGACACCGACGCGCTGCTCCTGGGCACCCACTTCCCGCAGCCCACGGCCGGCACCGTCCGCCGGCAGAACGGCCGCTACCGGCTGCTCGCCGAGCCGGGCGTCGACATCCCGGCCACCGCGGCCTGATCACACGGTCGGTGCCGCCCGGCCGCCACTCCACCCTCGACCGAGAAGGAGAACACCCATGTCCACCGTCGAACTCACACCACCGGAGGCCGCCCGCTGGGCCGCCCGCGCCGGACTCGTGCTGCCCGCCGAGCGCCACGCCGCGGTCGCCGCGGTCGCCAACCACATCCACAGCGTCGTCGCGGTCCTGCGCGAGCTGGACTTCGCGGACGTCCCACCCGCCGCTGCCTACCGCGCCGGAGAGGAGAAGCACGATGCAACCGCATGAGCTGTCCCTTGCCGCCGCCGCGGACGCGATCCATGCCCGGCGACTGTCCCCCGTCGAACTGGTCGACTCCGTCCTCGATCGCATCGACCGGGTGGAGCCGCACCTCGGCGCCTACGTCGCGGTTGCCGCGGAGCAGGCGCGCCGGGCTGCGCGCGAAGCCGAACACGAAGCAGCACAAGGCCGATACCGGGGACCGCTGCACGGCATCCCGATGGGACTCAAGGACCTGATCGATGTCAGCGGGATGGCCACCACGGCCAGCTCCCGGGTCCGCGCCGGCCATCGCGCGCCGGCCGACAGCACGGTCGCCGCACGTTTGACGGCGGCCGGCGCGGTCTTGATCGGCAAGACCCACACCCACGAGTTCGCGTTCGGCCTGACCACCCCGCAGACCCGCAACGCCTGGGACCACGGCCGGGTCGCCGGGGGCTCCAGCGGCGGCTCCGCTGTCGCCGTCGCATCGGGCACCGCGACCTTCACCCTGGGCACCGACACCGGCGGGTCGATCCGGGTGCCCGCCGCGCTCAACGGGGTCGTCGGCCTCAAACCGACCTACGGTCTCGTCCCCCGCCACGGCGTCACGTCCCTGTCCTGGTCACTCGACCACGTCGGCCCGATCACCCGCACCGTCGAGGACGCCGCCCTGGTCCTGACCGCACTGGCCGGACACGATCCGCGCGACCCCGCCTCGCTGTCCCTGCCCGCCACGGACTACCGGCCCGGTACAGGCACGGACCTGACGGGGCTGCGCATCGGCCTGCCGCGAACCTACTACTTCGACCACGTCGACGCGCAGGTGGAGGCCGCCGTTCGGCATGCCATCGGGCAGCTGGAAGCCCTGGGCGCACGGCTCGTCGAGGTCGACATCCCGATGACCCGCTACATCCAGGCCACCCAGTGGGGCCTGATGGTGCCGGAGGCCGGCGCCTACCACGAGGGCAGCCTGCGCACCGTCCCCGAGCTGTACCAGGACGATGTCCGCATCCTCCTGGAGGCCGGCGAGCTGATGACCGCCGGGGACTACCTGCGCGCTCAACGCTCCCGCACACTCATGCGTACCGAGTGGGCACGGATACTGGAGCAGGTCGACGTGATCGCCGCCCCGAGCGTCCCGATGACCGCGGTCGGGGCCGACGAGGAGACGGTCACCTGGCCCGACGGCACAGTCGAGAGCGTCTCCGACGCCTACGTGCGCCTCTCCGCCCCCGCCAACATCACCGGGGTGCCCGCCCTGACCGTCCCGGTCGGCCACGACTCGGCCGGCATGCCGATCGGCATCCAACTGCTCGGCCGCCCCCTCTGCGAGCCCGTACTCCTGCGGGTCGGCCACGCCTACGAGCAGACGCAACCCGCCCGAGCACTCGCCCCCGCGGCCTGACGAGCGCCCCGGACGGCGGGTTCTCGCCGGTTCCGCCACCTGCGGCTGACCTTCAGCGGCAACGCCGGCCGGCCAGCTCGCGGAGTTCCCGGCGTACGAGTCCTGACAACGCACAGAAGCAGGGGGCGGCAGGCGCTTGCCGACTGCCGCCCCGACCGCACGATCGGACCCGGCCCACCGGGGCGGCGAGAAGCGGCCCTTCGAAGTGGCCCGGGTCCGACTCCGCGAGCAGGTCAACCAGAGCACGAAGGCCTACGCACCCCCCAGCGATGGTGGGCGAACACGTCAGTCGGCGGCCCGGCGCCCTACTGGAACACCTGTACCTACGACGCGACCGGTAACCACACCGGCTCTGTCCAGCACGACATCACCGGCAACAGCCTCAACGACACCTCTACCACCCAAACCTTCGGAGCCGCTCAGAGCCGCAACACTCCCACCAGCGCCCCTAGGGCCTGTGTGATGTTGTGATCAATCTTCGGGTTCTGCCCCTGCTACGGGGCAGAACCCGGTAGGAATGTTGGCCGTGACGCGCAGGCAACTCACCGACGAGCAGTGGAGTTTGATCGAGCCCTACCTGCCGATCGGCAGGTTCGGGCCCTACCCCGGACGGCTTCGCGACCAGTTCGAGGGAGTGATCTGGCGGTTCCGTTCCAGTGCCCAGTGGCGGGAGATGCCTGACGAGTTCGGCCCCTGGTCCACAGTGTTCGGCCGGTTTCGGGTCTGGCGGGACGCCGGCGTGTTCAGCGCCCTACTCGAAGGCCTGATCGCCCAGGCCGCCCACGTGGGAAAGACTGACCTGTCGCTGGTCAGCGTCGACTCCACGACCGTCCGCGCCCACCACGACGCCGCCGGGATACTCGTGGACGAGGAAGTCGTGCAGGCCTTGGAGGAGGCCGCGCGCGAGCAGGAGGCGGCCCGGCAAAAGGGGGCGAGTCGCAGGAACAGAACGGACAGGACGAGCGCGGACGGGTCCGATTGCGACGCAAGCTCCGTCTGAAGGAGGCCCTGCTCGGCAGGTCGCGGGGTGGGCTGACCAGCAAGGTCCATCTCGCCGCTGACCGCAGGTGCCGTCCACTGGTGCTCGTCCTGACCGCGGGACAGGCCGGCGACAGCCCGCAGTTCGTCCCCGTCCTCACCAAAGTGCGCGTGCGCCTTCCCGCCGGCCGGCCTC
>NZ_JBSFNM010000063.1:0-54250 GCF_053587085.1 Kitasatospora sp. NPDC003701 | reverse complement strand
CGCGTGCGCCTTCCCGCCGGCCGGCCTCGCACCCGGCCCGGCGCGGTCGCCGCGGACAAGGCCTACTCGTCCCGCGCCAACCGCGCCTACCTGCGAAAACGCGGGATCAAGGCTGTCATCCCGGAGAAGATGGACCAGGCTGCCAGCCGGAAACGGAACGGCAGCAGGGCGTCACACAGGCCCTAGCAGCGCAGGCCGGTTCCGCCGCCGTTGGCGCGACTCAGGACCTCGTCGTTCCCGTTGCGGTAGAAGAAGAAGCCGTACACGTCGATGCAGGTGCTGCCCGGGGCGTAGACGTACACCGGCCCCGCGTACTTCGTGTAGTACTGCAGCTCGCCGTCCTCCTGCGCCCAGCCGGATTGGCTGGTGGTCTTGATGGCGACCTTGATCTTTGAGAAGTCCTTCGCCTGCGCGTCGTCGCCTCGCGCGACGGCGCAGTTCTTGCCGGTGCTGCTGCTGTAGTAGGTGTCGATCCAGCCCACCCGGCGGCCGTTCTGGTCATCGACGATCGGGTACTGCTTCAGCGAACCGTACGAGCTGCCGCAGAGGTTCACCTGGGGGTATGCGGTGGCCGTGCCGGCGGTGCCGATCACGAGGCCGGCCAGTGCTGCGGAGATCGTCAGTGCCGATACAACTCGTCTATTTCGCATGATGGTTCAGACCTTTCGTCGTAAGGCTTCGTGTTGCTGGATATGCGGTGGTCCCAGTGCCATCGCTAGGCGTGCGGCGTAGACGCCCATCACATGTCCCGATGGCTCTGCGGTGGGACTCGTGCCGTACCGGTTGCCCCCGGCGTCGTAGGGCAGGCGGTTTACGGTCTCAGGAGGGCCGCAGGGCGAGCCGGGGCAGGCTCCTCGGCGGAAGCGGCACGGGGCCGCGAGGTACTGGTGGGGCGTTCGAGTGGCTGCCCGTCGGCAGTGCGTGGGCGATGCGTGTTCGGATCGCCGCCCCCGCCCGTGCCGGCTTCGGGCATCTGGAGGCGTTCTCCATCGAGGTCGAGCACGCGATCCCGCACCGCCGCTCGCAGTTCACCCGACCTCATGCTGTCGGCTCCCGGGTGCCCCGGCAGGTGGCGGCCGGCCCGGCTCCAGCGGGCCTGGCTGCCCGGCCGTGGTTCAGCCGCAGTGCTTGGAGCTGTACACCTCCAGCCCGTTTCCGGTGAACTCGTTGTACGACAGCTCCCCGGCGAAGTCGATGCAGGACCCCATTGCGTACACATATACCGGCCCCGCGTAGCTGGTGTAGTTCTGGCCGGGGCCGTCCTGGATCCAGTTGGAGTCGCCGGAGCGCCGAATGGCGACACCGATCAGGTGCTGGCCGGTGACCGTCGCGTCATTTCCGCGGGCGATCGCGCAGTTGTGCCCGTTCCCGGAGTGGTAGTAAATGTCGATGAATCCGACCAGCCCGGCCATGTGATTGTCGGTGATGTTCCAGCTCTGCTTGAAGTTGTATCCGCTCCCGCACTTGTTGACCCGGGGGTAGGCTTGGGCCGTGCCTGCGGAGAGGCCGACGAAGCCTCCGGCGAGGACCGTGGCCGCGAGGATCGTCGCGAGATGCTTCTTGATCATGGAGGGCTCCTTCGTCGCGTGCCGCGGTTGCTGCGGGCCAGTACCGCCGGGCGACCGTCCCCGCAGGGCGGGTGCGGCCCGGAGGTCCCGGCGTATCGCGTCGCGGGTTCCGACGAGTTGTCCGATTTCCCGGTGGAGCTCCCACAGTGGGGGCATATGTGATTGTCCATCTATAGAACTGGGTCGCGGCCCAGGTGAACAGCGGACAACCCGGATTGGCCGTGGACACGGCAGAGGCAGGCAGCGGGGAGCGCCAGACGCCCCCGCTTGAGCCCTGGCCAGCTGATATCGGCTCCGGCCGACCCTGCGATTGTCCGCGAGGCGTTGCTACCGGCCGCGGACAATCGCCCGACCACACAGGGGAGTTCGCTGCGGCGAGGTGGCGAAGCGCGCTGCCACCGTGCGCCTGGGCGAGCCGCAGCGCGGGCTGAACGCTCAGGACGTGTTCCGCCGGCCGCTGTCCCTCGTCGAGGGCGATGGCTTCCCGGAACCGGCGGAGTTCCCTGACCTGTTTCCCCGGCCGGGGAGTCCTCGGTACGGGCGCAGGCCAGGTCGTTGAGGATGTCTGCCCTGGGCCGCACAGCCGGGTCCTGTGACAGGCCCGGGCGGCGTCGCGCGGGCTCCCCGTGGCCGTGATGACGACCAGATCGGCCTCGGCGAGCCGCTCCGGGCGGTTGGTCGTGTCGCCGTACGGTACGGGCCGTCTGTTCCCGGGGCGGGGTCGGTCGTGCCGGGGAGCCGGTGGGGGCTGTCCCGGTGGTCCCAGGTGTCTCAGCCCGCCGGGTGTGCCTGTTCATTGGGAAGATCCCGGACTGTTTCCCGTGGCGGTGGCGCTGCGCCGTACGGGCTGGGGCGGCGCTGGGACTTGGGGGCCGCGCCTGCCACTGACCTGTCTCGCGGAAGTTCGACGGTGTCTCATCGGAGTTCGGCGGGCTGCCGTGGTGAGACTCGGAGGGATCGGCGGATGCCGGCGGGGGCCGTCCGAGCGGCATCGAGGATGTCTGCGTGGCCCGGGTTGGCGATCGACGGGTTCGCGTGGATGTGGCCGATGCCGGCCGGGGGCTCGCCGGTCTGGTCGGGGCCTGCCGGCGTGCGCCGCGCCTGCGCCCTCGCCGGATCGACGGCATCCCCGGAATGCTGGGGGCAGTGCCTGACGCTGTGGGGGACCGGTGCCGCTCTCGGGCCGGTCGGTTGCCGTTGTGTCGAGGTGACCGAACCGCCTCGACGTCGCGACGGCGACGTCGGGAAGGATCGACGTGGCGTGCGTATCCGTCCGGCCGGACACGATTCCCGGGGTCTCGGACGGCGTCAGGTACTCGGATGCTCCTCACCCTGTCTCTGGGGACCGGCCCGGGTCGGTCACCCCGATTCCGAAGGAACGTTGATGAGTTCATTCCTGCCCGGCCGGAGCCTGCGGGCCTGGGGGGTCGCCGTCGCCGCGGTCGTCGTGCTGTTGGCTCCGTCCGTGATCTCCGCGCACGCGGACCCGCCGATCCCGTCGATCCCACCGGTTCTGACGGACGGCCACGGTCTGACCCAGGTCGGCGCGACCGGCACCGGCACCAACTTCGTGATCACCGTGACCACGGCCCAGGTCGCCAAGCAGCACCCAATCAAGATCATCCTGCCGAGTGACTACTGGGCGCAGCCGACCAAGCGCTACCCGGTGCTGTACTTCCTCCACGGCTCACCGGACAGCCCGGTCAACCAGACCTATCCGGCGCTGAGCGGTTCCACGTCGATGATCACGGTCATCCCGGACGGCGGCCCGAGGGGCTGGTACGCCAACTGGCGTGACCAGAACACCGCAGCCGGCGCCCAGAACTGGGAAACCTTCCATCTCGACCAAGTGATCCCCTTCATCGACGACAACCTGCGCACCGTCGCGACCAAGCAGGGCCGCGCCGTCGCGGGTATTTCGATGGGCGGCTTCGGTGCCGTGCGCTACGCCCAGCGCCACCCCGAACTGTTCAGCCAGGTCGCCTCGCTGTCGGGGGGCCTCGACCTGTCGGCGGCCTCGATGGACCTGAGGCTGGCCATCGTCGCCTCGCTCACCAACGCCCCCGGCGGCTTCTGCGGCGCCTTCTCGTCCGCCGGGGGTGACTGCACCGGAAGCTACACGCCCGCCGTGTCGAGCGACGCCCTGTTCGGCTCGCCCTACCCGGTGTTCAACATCGACCGGCTGTGGAACGAGGCCGACCCCGCCTCCCACATGGCCAGGCTGGCGGGCATCGGCATCTCGATCTACACCGGCAGCGGCGGCGGGAACCCGCTCGCCCCGGAGTTCTGGATCGAGGGAGCGAACAAGCACGCCAGGGACAGCCTGAACGCCCTCGGCATGCCCTACTACTACGTGGGCTACGGCGACGGGGCCGGCTGGGGCACCCGGTGCAACGGCGACCACAACGCCGGCTGCTGGGCCCAGGACCTGGTGGACTACATCCCCCGCCTGGAAAGGGCCTTCGCCGCCACCTGACCGGAGCGCGCGGTCCGATGGCGCCGGCCGCCTGCGGGGGCCGGCGCCGCCCCGGCCGGGCCGGTGGTGTCAGTCGTGGACCCAGAACTCGATGGACAGGGGCGGGACGGTGACGGTGAGGGCGGTGCCCGTCTTGGCGCCGATGCCGAGCATGTTGGTGGAGGGGCCGTAGCGGTAGCCCCGGAAGGTACCGGTGGTCTGGGTGTCGATGGTGAAGGTGTAGTTCGCGGTGCCGCGGTTGGTGACGACGAAGACGGGTTTGCCGCCGGGGGTCTTCCAGGCCATGATGCGCTGGTTGGGCCGGTAGGTGATGCCGCCGGGGGTTGTGGTGCCGTTCGGGTGGGTCTTGAGGCCGCCGTCGGCCTCGGTGGGGTGGGGTTCTTCGACGTTGTAGCGCACGGAGTCCCAGGGCATGAACCTCACGAAGCCGGCGACGGCGTTCCAGTTGCGGGGGTTCCACGTCCAGTCGCCGGGCTGGAGGCCGGGGAAGCGGCTGTCCACGGGCGCGCCCGTGGGCCGCCAGGTACCGAGGCCGTAGTTCTCGGACAGGGAATCGGTGCTGGGCTTGAGGGCGTGCAGCCACCACCAGGTGGGGGAGTTCTGGAAGGTCATCCAGTTCATGATCGACTGGGCGGTGTTGAGGGTGTCCTGGTCGGTCACCGGGCCGTGGCCCGACAGGTACTCGAACTCGTTGTTGAAGACGGGCCTGAAGGCGACGCCGCTGCCGGTGTAGTTCTCGGTGATCTGGGTGTTGCTGTCCGCGCCGATCTTGTGCCAGGTCCAGGCGTCGATGTACTGCATGGTGGTGGCGGAGTTCTTGAGGACCGCGCCTCGGTTGTTCCACCATCCGCTGATGCTGGTCGCGTGGATCTTCGCGTCGGGGTGGTTCGCGCGGATCTTGGGGGCGACGATGTCGAAGACGTCCCGGTACTGCTCGTCGGTGTACTTGCAACTGCTGTAGCTGGCACCCTGGTTGGGTTCGTTCTGCAGGCTCCACCAGGAGATCTGCAGCCTCGGCGGCGAGGTCGGGGTCTCCCTCGAGTTTTCGACCAGGTAGTTCAGGTCGGCGACCATGGCGTCGCCCATGGCGGCGACTTCGGCCGGGGCGAAGGAGGCGAGGGTCGCGTTCTTGTTCGGTCCGCCCCCGAGTTGCCCGTTGCTCTTCCAGTGGGGGGCGGGGGACCAGTATTCGACGCCGAGGCCCTCGATGCCCGCGTCCTGGACCATCTTGGCCAGCTTCTTGGTCTGGTCCGGGTAGCGGTCCTGGAAGCGCTTGCCGTCGGTGGTGACGCCGCGGTGGTAGAGGCCCATGGCGAGTCGGCAGTAGCGGAAGCCGCGGTCGGTGCGGCCGGCCTTGAGCATGTCGTTGATGAAGCGGGTGTAGGCGGCGGCGGTCAGGTCGAGGGGGACGCCGCTGACCAGGCTGTCGTCGGTGGGGCCGTCGTTGGAGCCGATGGAGTCGGACTGGATCTCGAAGCCGAGGCCGAGGATCGTCTGCCGCTTCGCCCCGTTGTCGTTGAAGGCGATGACGTAGCTGCCACTGGTGTCGTCGTCGACGGCGTGCGCGCGGGCGGGGACGAGGATCTGGGGCAGGGAGGCGGCTGCGCCGGCGATGGCGGCGCCGCGCAGGACGGAGCGGCGGCTGATGGCGTGCGGCTCGGGTCTGGTCATGGTCTTCCTTCATGGGGGCGGCTCGGCCGGGGGTGGGGCCGGTTTCCGGGGTGGGGGCTGGGGACGGGGCCGGGGCATGGCGGTGTGATGGATGGGTCTTCTTGTGCGGTGGACCGCGGCCGGTGCGGGCCCCGGTGGGTGCGGGGCCCGGTCGGCTGCGGCCCGGTGTCGGCGCCGCGTCCGGAGTCGTGCCGCGAAACATATGCGATATACGAAATTGACGCCAGAGGTGTTGCCGTTTCGTGGCTCGGGGATCGCGTGCCCGTCGAGGCTTCGTGCTCCGGGGGCCTGGTGGGCCGCCGTGCCGTGTGGGGGTGTTGCGGGGCCTGGTGGGCGCCGGTGACCGAGTGCCCGGTGGCGGTGGTTCCGGGGCTGGTGGGCAGGCGGTTCGGCCCCGGGCGTGCAGTGGCGTGGTGTGAGGCAGGGGGAGGGTGCGGAGGTCGAGGCCTCCCTGGAGGCCCGGGGGCGGTCGGCGCCAGGCGGGTTCGGGGTGTTCGGCCAGGAACCGTACGGCCTCGACTGCGATCCTCGCCCCCGGCGGCGAGGATGCTGCCGGTCGTCCTGCCCTCGGGTTCGTCCATGTGGGCGGCGGGGGCCGCGCCGACAGGGGCGGGGCGCCCGGTCCTGTGGTGGCTGTCCCGTCCGGGCTGTTCGCTCCCGTCGCCAGCGCGCTCGGATCCTGCTGCCGGTCGGCGTGGTGGCAGGCCTACCGCGCGTCGGCGACCGCTCCCGCGCCGGCCTTCCGCGCGCCGGACTTCCCGCCGGGTCCGTCCGGGTCGAACCGGGCGGCCGATGGTCCTGGTCCTGACTGTTCTCGGTGTTCGTCTGCGCGGACGGGGTGGTGAACACCTGTTCCGGGGTGTTGTCGACCGCCCGGTTGCGCGGCCGGGCGCGGGTGCCTTTGCGTGAGCCGTGCTCGGCGGGCTGGTGCAGTCATCGCGGGCCGGTTCGTGGGGTTCGCACGGTCGCGTCGCCGGTGGACCGTTGGCACGGACCCCGCCGGCAAGGAGCTCCCCGATGCGTTGCCCGGTGGGGAACCGCGTGATGTCCGGCGGTTCCCCCGGATTCCGTTCGGGTGTCCGGCTGTACATCGTCCGGGCGATGGCGATCGGCGGGTGGGCGGTTGTGTCCGCGCCGACGGTGTGTCAGTCGGTGGCGGGGTCGGTGTGTGTGTCGTGGAGGAGTCTGTCGACGAGGAGCTCGGGGTAGCCGGTGGTGGGTGGGTCGATGCCGAAGATCGCTCGTAGATAGAACGGTGCGACGAGCTGGTCGAGGATCTGTTCCAGGGCTGGTGGGTTCTCGCCGCGCGCGGTGGCGCGGTGGCGGATCTGTTCGATGGAGTGCATCCGGCGTCGGAAGTGCTGAGCTCGTTCGTCGGGGGTCCGGGTGCTGTTGGGCATGGAGAGGATGACGGCGCGTACGAGGGCGCGTCCTTCGGGTGTGCGGATGCTCGCGGCGCTGGCGTGGGCCCAGGCGAGGAGGTCGCCGCGCAGGGTGCCGGTGTCGGCCAGCGGCGAGTCGCGTTCGAGGCGGCTGGTGACCGTGTCGGCCAGGAGTGTGTGGAGGCTGCCCCAGCGCCGGTAGACGCTGGTGTGGTTCACGCCGGCGCGTTGCGCGATCGCGGGGATGTTGAGGTCTTCGCCCTCCGGGTCGCAGAGGAGGTCGATGACGGCCTGGTGGACGGCCGCGCGGACCTGTTCGGGGCTCTTGCGGATGCGTGGGGTCGGTTGCTTCTGGGTCACCCCCACATCGTAAGCACAGATGTTTGCTTCGAGAGTCCGGTGGGGCTACAGTTTCCGTCGTAAGCACAGATCCGTGCTTAACCGTCTTGGGGAGTGTCCGATGAAGCAGCTGCTGTTCCCGAACAACATCCAGTTCTGGTACGAGACCCTGCGGTCGATGAGTCACATCGCCTACGGCGGGGCCGACTTCGGCGAGGTCGTCGCCACCGGCGAGCGCATCACCGAGGGCGACTACGCCAGCTGGTACACCGAGTGGCTGGCCACCGCCGACCGGGTGTCCGGCCAGGCCGAGAAGGCGCTGGCGGCCGGTCACCGGGTGAGTGCCCGGGACGGGTTCCTGCGGGCGTCGAACTACTACCGGTCGGCCGAGTTCTTCCTCCACGGCCACCCCTGCGACCCGCGTCACGACCACGCCTACGACCGCAGCGTGGCCTGCTTCCGAGCGGCGGCCGCGCTGTTCACCCCGATCATCGAGCCGGTCGAGATCCCGTACGAGGGCACCACCCTGCCGGGCTACCTGTACCGCGTCGACGACTCCGGGACCCCGCGGCCGACGCTGATCATGCACAACGGCTTCGACGGCACCGCGGAGGAGCTGCACTTCTTCGGGGCGATGGCCGGCGTCGAGCGCGGCTACACCGTACTGGTCTTCGACGGCCCCGGCATGCCCGGTCCGCGCCACCACCAGGGCCTGGTGTTCCGCCCCGACTGGGAGAACGTCATCACCCCCGTCGTGGACTTCGCCGAGACCCTCCCGGACGTCGACAACACCCGCATCGCGCTCCTCGGCATCAGCATGGGCGGGATCCTCGCCCCCAGGGCCGCCGCGTTCGAGCACCGGCTGGCCGCGCTGATCGCCGTCGACGGCCTCTACGACCTCGGCCAGACCTCCGTCCGCAACATCCCCGGCACCCGCGAGGAGGCCGAGCGGCTGCTGCGCGCGCGGTCCGCCCCCGAACTCGACGCCGCCCTCGAACAGATCATGGCCGAGGACCCCATCGCCCGCTGGGCGATCAACCACGGCATGTACGTCATGGGCGTCGACACCCCCCGGGCCTTCAACGCCTCCTACCTCGACTACACCCTCGCCGGCGGCATCGCCGAGCGGATCCAGTGCCCCACCCTCGTCTGCGACGCCGAGGAGGACATGTTCTTCAAGGGCCAGCCCGAACAGCTCTACGACCACCTCACCTGCCCCAAGACCCTGATGGTGTTCACCGCCGAGGAAGGCGCCGGCGCCCACTGCCACCCCGGCGCGATGCGCCTGACCCAGGCCCGCGTCTACGACTGGCTCGACGACACCCTCAAGGCGGCCTCCTGAGGAGCCGACGCCCCGGCGCCGCGACGGTGGCCCGTCCGCGGACCGTCCGCCCAGTGTCGTTCCCGCCGGGGCACGCCACGCGCCGGAAGCCGGAAGGCCGCCACCAGGCGAGGCCTTCCAGTTCTTCCTCAGGGCCCCGGCGGCCTACCGCCGGGCGGGCGA
This sequence comes from Kitasatospora sp. NPDC003701, assembly GCF_053587085.1. Classification (NCBI taxonomy): domain Bacteria; kingdom Bacillati; phylum Actinomycetota; class Actinomycetes; order Kitasatosporales; family Streptomycetaceae; genus Kitasatospora; species Kitasatospora sp. NPDC003701. The sequence continues at coordinate 45,310 of NZ_JBSFNM010000063.1, read as the reverse complement.
CAGCGGCCCCGGACGGGACGGCCCCGCAACGGCAACTCGACTCTGTGTTGGGCGAGTTGCGCGAGCCGGGCCGGCGTCGGTTTCGCCCGGCGAGCCTTGCGGTTGCCGAGCCGGGTGCTCGGCGCAAAGTGCGACACGACGACTTGCTCCTCGTCTCTGGGGCCGGCCCTCCACGGTCTCCACCGGCTCCTTGCGGGGGCGCTCGACGACCGCGTGGCCTCCCGCTCCACGAACGCCGCGAGCGCCGCCGGGGCCCCGCGCGAACCGGTCCGTGCGGGAGGCGCCGGCTTCGCCTCGGCGGCCTCGGCGGCCACCGGCTCGGGGCCCTCGCGCGGCGCCGTCCGGGTATGGCAGGTCCCGCACCGGCCCGGTTCCCGGCCGGCCTTCGGCGCCGCACCGTAGACCGCCGGCGGCGCCGATCAACCCCCACGTGAGCAGGGCGAACGCGTCTCGGCGTGACCGGTGACGGCGGGCCGACCGCCGCCGGTCGTCGACCTTCAGGTCTACCTCTCGGTGTGGACGGCCCGCGACGCGGTGTTGCGCTCCCGTCGCCGGGCGACCGCGCGCCGGGCCAGCGGGTACGTCGGCAGCGCGACCGCGCCGGCCAGCGTGCCGAACAGGAGCGGGGCGTTCCACCAGGGCACCAGATCGACGGAGCGGCCGTCCGGCCAGCGGCAGACGTGCGAGGGCGGGAAGAGCGACTCCTCGATCCGGATGTCCTTGTGCTCGGGTGCCCGGTACTCCACCGGGTCCCATCCGTAGAGCTCGGTGACACAGGCCCGGGTCGGCCGGGTCTCGAAGCCGGACATCATGCCGAGCAACCAGACCACACCCGCCGCCAGCAAGCAGAGCACCACGCCCGCCGTCCTCGCCATGCCCGTTCCCCCATTCGATCGTCCGTTCGTACCGGACCTGGAGACGATCATGAAGCTGGATTCGGTTCCCGTTCCCGCGCCCCCACCCTCCGTCCGCCCGCCGCGGGTGCGTGCGGTCGTGTCGGCGGGCGGCGAGTCCGGCGGGCGAGCCGAGGCACGAGCGAGGAGCCATCGAGCGGCCCGGGCGCGGCTTCGGCGCACCGACCGCTGCACCGGGGTCCGGTTGTGGTCGTTGTCGGGCCATGGGGCAGGATGACGGTTTGTTCGGAATGCGTACATCCGCTCCAGCGTGGCAGCGCTGAAGACGACCTGACAGGCGACATGGTGACGACACAGCACGTACGGTGGCCGGCGGCCCGTTTCCCCGCCCCCCACGCCGCGGGGGCACGGCGGTGACCCGGGACCTGGTCCTGCACGACTGGGTGGTGGCCGGTATCGCGCTGGCCTGCGGCTGCGCGGCCGCCCTGGTGCTGCGGGCGCTGATGAAGTGGTTGGGCAAGCACGCGGGCAGGACCAGGTGGAGCGGGGACGACATCATCGTCGACGCGCTGCGCACCGTCGTCCCCTGGGCGGCCGTGATCGGCGGGGCCGCGGTGGCCGCTTCGGCCCTGCCGCTCACCGTGCGGATCGGGGAACTGGTCGACCGGTCGCTGACGGCCGTGCTCATCGTCATGGCGACGCTCGGCGCCGCCCGGGTGGTGGCGGGGCTGGTGCAGTCGGTGGCCGCGTCCCGGACGGGCGTCGCGGCGTCCGCGTCCATCTTCGTCAACATCACCCGCGTCGTGGTGCTGTCGATGGGTGTCCTCGTGGCCCTGGAGACCCTCGGGGTGTCCATCGCCCCGCTGGTCACCGCCCTCGGGGTGGGCGGTCTCGCGGTCGCGCTGGCGTTGCAGGACACCCTCGCCAACCTCTTCGCGGGTGTGCACATCCTCGCCTCGAAGACGGTCCAGCCGGGTGACTACATCCGGCTCACCAGCGGGGAGGAGGGGTACGTCGTCGACATCAACTGGCGCAACAGCGTGGTGCGCAACCTGTCGAACAACCTGGTGATCATCCCCAACGGCCGCCTGGCGCGGACGAACATGACGAACTACTCCCAGCCCGAGCAGAAGCTGTCGATCCTGGTCCAGGCCGGGGTCGGTTACGACAGCGACCTGGAGCACGTGGAGCGGGTCACCCTCGAGGTCGTCGACAGCGTGATGGCCGACATCAGCGGTGGTGTGCCCGACCACGAGGCCGCCGTCCGTTTCCACACCTTCGCGGACTCCAGGATCAACTTCACGGTGATCCTGGGCGTCGGCGAGTTCAGCGACCAGTACCGGATCAAGCACGAGTTCATCAAGCGCCTGCACCAGCGGTACCGGACGGAGGGCATCTCGATCCCCGCGCCCACGCGCACGGTCTCGCTGCAGCCGGACGGGGCGGGCGCACCGTCGTCCCCCTCGCCGGTCCCGCACCAGCGGGAAGCCTCGTCCCAGGTGCCGGCGGACCGGCGACGGTAGCCGGCACGGGGCCGGCCGCCGCTCGGGCGGACCCCGTGGCATGTGTGGCGAGTTCCCGGGTCGGATACGTGCGGACCCTCACCCGGGCCCGGCCGTCCGCGCCGTCACTGTCGTGGACCCGCGTGGCGAGCGGCCGGGAGGGTCACGGGGTGGACCGGTGCGGCAGGGGAGGGCGGTGGAGATGTGCCGATCATGTGAATGATACGTTCGTCCGTCCGATCACGGATCACTCGAAGGACCGCACGTGACCACCCAGGCCCCGCCGCCGGAGTCCACCGACCCCTGGCACGCCCCGGCAGCGGACCGCGCCCCAGCACCGGCCGCGCCGTCGCCGGAGCCCGCCCCCGTCCCCTGGCCGCCGTACCCGGTGTCCGGCCCCGAGCCGCGGAACGGGCCGGGCGTCGCGGCGATGGTGCTCGGCATCGTCGGCATGGTGCTGGCGCTCATGGTGGTCCTGTTCTGGCTCGCCTGGCTGCCCGCCCTGGTGGCGGTGGTGCTCGGCGTGCTCGGGCTGCGGCTGTGCCGCCGGGGCGCGGCGACCAACCGGGGCGCGGCGCTGGCCGGGGTGATCCTCGGGGTGCTCGCGCTGCTGGTCTCGGGCGGAGTCGGCACCTTCGTGGGGATGGCGCTCTACCAGTCCGCCCAGGCGGACCGGGCGGAGCAGCAGCGCCGGGCGGCCGACGAGCAGGCCCGTCAGCTGACCTTCGGCCAGAGCTACACCACCGCCGACGGTCTGAAGATCACCGTGGCCAAGCCGGAGACCGGGGCCCCGCGCCTGGGCGTCGTTCCCGCCGAGCCGGGTGTGCGGGCCGTCCGGGTGGTGGTCACGGTGGTCAACACCACGGCCGAGCCGCGCATCATGCACGCCGGCCTGCTCTACCTGAAGGGTCCGCACGGCGACGCCGAGGACCTCTACGAGGGGCCCGGGAGCCACATGTCGATCGACGGCACCCTCCAGCCCGGCGAGCAGGTGGTCGGCAATCGCACCTTCGCGCTGCAGCCCGCCGACGTCGGCCGGGTCCAGGTCGATTTCGTCCCGGACCGCGCCACCTCCCGGCCCGTCCGGTGGACCGGCGCGCTCTGAACCGACGTCAGCGGGCCCGGTCGGCGCGTCGACAGGTAGCCACCGGCCGGTCCGGACGGCTTGCTACGCCCGCTCCACCCCGTGTTCGGCGAGCCGCGCGGGCCGGCCCGGGGCCGGCTTCGTCCGGCGGGCTTTCCCGGTGTTGAGCCGGGTGCCCGGCGCGAAGGGCGACACGAACGCTTGCTCCTCGCCTCCGGGGCGGGCTTCCACGGTCGCCACCGGCTCCTTGTGGGACGTCCCGTACGTCGGGGCCCGTTGCCCCGGCTGACCGGCCGTCGCCGAGCGGCCCGCTCTCGCGGCCGGGGCGAACCGCCGGCTGTACGCCTGCGCGGTGCTCGCCCACCTCGGTCGCGCCGTTCCCCCGCCGCGCTCCGGCGACCGGTGGGAGGACCGGGACGCCACCTCGCGGGTGAGGACCGTGCGCCCGTCAAACCTGTTCCACTTCAACGCCACCGACGACGCCTGCGGAGCGCACGTGGGCGTCTGCGCTGGCGCGGACACCGTCCTGCGCCTCTGCCTGTGCCGGGGCACAGGCACCGACGTCGCGGCGCGCGAGCGCCACCGGGGTACCGGCCGGCGTGAAGCGGCTGCCGGGGCCGGATGATCCTGGCGCCGTGCGGGGCTGCGCGCGCCACCGCGGGGTCCCGGGGCCCGGTCGGCGGCGCGCACAGCGGAAGGGGGCGCCCCCGCGGATACGGTCCGCGGGGGCGCCCCCCTTTCGTGCTCCCTTTCCCGGGTCGGGCGCGGTCGTGCTCAGGACTCGAAGATGATGTCCACCGTCCTGGGCACGAGCCGCGGCCCGAGCCGGGCCAGGACCCGTTCGTCGGACAGCGAGCCCCCGAGGTCGAGGCGGTGCCACGCTGTCGCGGCCGAGGCACCCGAGATCCTCATCTCGAACGCCTCACAGAGGATGTCGAACATGAAGTACGTCTTGCGGGGGGTGCCGTCGTCGGCGCCCAGCTCGCAGGACAGCCACCACAGCGTGTCGAGCGTCGATCCGCTCCGCCTGCCGTGCTCCCGCAGTCGCAGGATGAATGCGCGGCGGTCGAAACCGGGCTCGTGGAACGCGGGCATGATGTGGCTCCTTCCTGTGGTTCCGTCACCTGTCATTCCGGCCAGAAGATCACCTGGACGGAGGTGTAGTTGCCCCTGCTGCCGACGAGTTCCACGACCTCGACCCGTGTGTACTTGTGCGGCCAGCCGTCGCGTCCCGCCATCTTGCCGGTGAACGTCCCGCGCGCCGCTTCCCCGTTGGATAGGAACGGATTGTCGCGCAGCAGCTGGTTGAACGTGTCCAGGTTGGCCCGCAGGTCGCGCGAGTTGTCCCAGATGCCCTGGATGCCCTTGACCCGGTCGCCGAAGTACTGCATGGCCGCCGTGAACTGGTCGCCGCCCTTCGGCACGCCGGGGAGGTCCGGCGCGCGGATCGCCATCTCGACCACGCCGTCGTCGTTGATCGTCGCCGTGGTGCCCTGCTCCGAGAGGTTGCCCCCGTACGACTGGCGGTACCAGCGGGGGCCGCACTGAGGCGGGGGCGGTCCCTGGTTGTGGACCAGGACCGGGGTTCCACCGGCCAGCACGTAGTACGTGTGGATGTCCTGGACGGTCAGGTTGTAGGCGGGCTGGAGCGCCTGCCGGTGGGTGGCGCCGTCGACCGTCGCGCTCCGGCCGCCGGTGGTCCGCAGGCTGTCGCCCGGCCTCAGGTCGGCCGCGGCCAGCCACGCCTTCCGGCTGTCCGACCAGAACGGGTGGTTGTCGGTCGCGGTGAGGGTGCCGGTCGTGCGGCCGGGCGAGCGGACCGTCAGTTTCGTGAAGTCGCGGTCGTCGGGGGTCAGGATGGTGGCCTCGACCCGGTGGCCCCCGGTCAAGCCGGACTCCGGGTCGGTCGCCAGGACCTCGTCGCCGGTCCTGACCAGTTCGATCGGCCTGGTGGAGCCGTCGGCCAGCAGGACCTCGGTGCCGGCCGGGAAGCTGTGCGAGATCCGGCACCGGATCGCGTCCGGGAGGTGGTCGTTCAGGAACTTCCCGAACTTGTCGACCAGGCCGCGGACGCTCTTGTCGCCCACCCCGATGTCGAGGAACTTGTCGATCTGTTCGCCCACCGCGTCCCGGGCGTTCTGGCACTGCGGCGCCTTCGACTTGGCGTCACCCGTGATCTTGCCCCAGAAGCACTGGGAGCCTTCGGTGACGAGGGTCGGGACGGTGTCGAGGAAGAGCGTCGAGTAGAAGGAACCGACCGAGCCGAGGAGGGGGAAGAGGGCGCCGTAGAAGTCGCCGTACTTGTCGAACATCCACTGGTAGGCGTTGCCGTAGAACTCGAGCACCCGCTGGACCGGCGACAGCCAGTCCCAGTCGACGTTCCAGTCCCAGCCGTCCTTGTCGCCCGGGCGGCGCTTGTCCTTGGTGGCGTCGTCGACGGTCTTCTTGTCGTCCGCCTCCTGCTGGGCCTGCTTCACCGGGTCCCGCAGCTCCAGCTCGCGCGCCAGCATCTGCGCGACGTACTCGGCCAGTGCCTTGGCGCCGTACGCCTCGTACGCGCCGATGGCCGCCTCCGCGGCGGCCTGCGCGTCCCGGCCCGCCGCAGCGGCCGAGGCCCGGGCCGCCGCCGCGGCCGAGTACGCCGACTTCGCGGAGCCACGCGCGGCCTGCGCCGACTTCTCGGCCTTGAACGACGAGTAGTCCGCCCTGGCCGCGTCCTTCTGGGCCGACTCCTGCGCTGCCGTCGCCGACCTGGCCGCCTGGGTGGCCCGGTCCGCGCTGGTCCCGGCCTGCGCGGCCTTCTCCTGCGCCTGGGCCGAGTACGTCGCCGCCGTCTGCGCCGACTGCTGGGCCTGGGCGGCCCAGTTCGCCGCCTCCTGCTGCGCGTTGTCGGCCACCGCCGCCGCGTACGCGGCCTCCGCCGCGGCCTGCTCGGCCAGCGCCGTCGCCGCCACGCCCTCGGCGATCAGCCGCTGGACGTCCGCGACGTGCGCGGCGGCGAGCTGGTCCTTGCGGTCGGCGATGTACTGCCCGGTGGCGATGAAGGCGTGCAGCGCCTGCGGCGGGCTCTGCAGCGCGATCCGGGCGGCCGCGTCCAGCTCCGGGCCCGCGCCGTTGCGCAGCTGGGCCGCCTTGACCTGGTCGTCGGCGATCTGCGCGGCGAACCGGCCGCCGCCGAGGTACTCCCGCAGCGCGTCCACCGTGCCCGCGTTGAGCACGGCCCGCGCCGCCGCCTGCACGCTCGGTCCGGCGTCGTTCATCGACTGTGCGACGGCCACCTGGTAGTCGGCGGTCGCCGCCGCGTACTGGCCGGTCGCCAGGAACGTCCTGACCGCCGCGTCGTCGCCCCGCAGCGCGGTCGCCGCGGCCGAACGCACCGTCGGCATCTCGGACTCGCCCGCCAGTGACGCCACCCTGGCGCGCTCGTCGAGGGCGATGCCCTTCTGGCGGCCGGTGCGGACGAACTCCAGCACCGCCGCGTCCGTGCCCGACAGCGCGGTCCGGGCGGCCGCGGCCTCCCAGGTGCCGGCGATCTGCACCGACAACAGCGCCAGCTTGCGCCCGTCGGTGACGATCCCGGCGTTGTCCGGGTTCGGCTGTGCCAGCGCCGCCGCGAGCCGGGTGGCCTCGTCGGAGACCCGGCGGACCTCCTGGACGGCCTGCCCGGCCCGGGTCCGCTCGTCCTCGAACGCGGCCTTGGCGTCCTGCGCCCTCTCGACCGCCGCGGCCGTGCGGCTCGCCAGCTCCTCCGCCTCGGCGCGCCGCGCGACGTCCTGGATCTGGGTGGCCCGCTGGGTGGCCTCCTTGGCCCGGGCCGCCGCGTTCCTCGCCTCCGTGGCATGGGCGCCGGCCACCGCCGCGGCCTGGCCGGCCTCCGTCGCGTGCTCGGCCGCGTCGGCGGCCGCCTGGGCGGCGGCCCGCGCGTGCGCGGCAGCCGAAGCCGCGTACGTCTTCGACTCGGCCGCGGCCTGCCCGGCGTCCTTCGCCAGCGCCTTCGCCGCGGTCGCGGAGCGGGTCGCCTCCTGGGCGTGCCGACGCGTCGCCGCCGCCGCCTGCGTGGCCTTCGCCGACTGGGACGTCGCCTGCGAGGCGAACCCGCCCGCCTGCTCGGCCGATCCGGCCGCCGCGAGGGCGTGACTGCCCGCCTTGTACGCCGCGTCCGCCGCGTCCTCGCTGCGAGCACTGGCCGTGACGGCCTCGTCGAGTGCCTTCCCGGCGGTCTCGACCGCGATCGCCACGGCCTCGGCGTCCCGGGCGGCCTCGGCCGCGAGCGCCGCCTTGCTGCGGTCGGTGGCCGCGGCGGCGGCGGCCTTGCGGGCCCGTGCGGCCGCCTGCTCCGCGCCACCGGCCGCGTACGCGGCCTGGGCGGCCGCACTCGCCGCCGTCCGGGCGGTGTTGCCGGCCGCCCGGGCCGCCTGGATCGCCGTCTGGGCGGCCCCGGCCGCCCGGGTGGACGCCTCGGCGGCCCGCTCGGCGGCGGCGCCTGCCTTGGAGGTGTCCTGCTGTGCGGCCTGGGTCTCGGCCGCGGCGCGTGCCGCGTCCTCCTTGGCCTGCTGCGCGGCGGCCACGGCCTGCGCGGACGCGGCCTTCGCGGCCTCGTTCTCGCGGACCGCCTGCGCCGACGCCTCCTTGGCCTGCTGCACGAGCTGCGCGACGCTCGTCCGTTCGGCGTCCCGGGCGCGTGCGACGTGCTGGCCGACCTTCAGGAACTCGCGGACGTCGTCGATGGTGCCGTTGAGCGCCAGCCTGGCGGCCGCCTGGGTGTTGGGCCCGCCGATGTCGAAGATCTGGACCAGCTTGACCCGGTCGTCGGCGTCGCGCGCCGCGAACTGGCCCTCGGCCAGGAACGTCCGCAGCTCCTCGACACTGCCGTTGAGCGCCTTGCGTCCGGCCGCCTGAAGGCCGGGGTCGGCGCCGTTCAGCATCTGTGACACCTGGAGCTGCTGGTCACCCACCAGGGCCTGTTCCCAGCCCCCGCCCAGGAAGAACCGCAGGTCCTCGGCGGTGCCGTTGAGTGCCGCGCGCGCGGCCTCCTGGACCCCGGGGCCGGCCGCGGCCTGGATCCGCGCCACCTGCACCTGGTTGTCCTGCACCTCGGCCGGCAGCCGGCCCGACGCGAGGAAGGCGGTGACCTCCGCGTCCCCGGCGAGCAGCGCCGCCGCCGCGGCGGCCTTGACCGCGGGTCCGCCGTTCTCCCAGTGGCGGAGAACCATGGCCCGTTCCGTCGGGACCAGCTCGGCGGCCGGTTCGTCCGCCGCCGCCGGGCCCGCCGCACCCACCAGGCCGGCCACCAGTGCGAGCGGCAGCAGCCGCAGACTCGCCGAACCGAGGACGCGGTCGCGCCACCACCTCCCTCGCCGTGTCCGGCCGAACAATATGGCACCCATCGAATCCCCTTCACCAGTCGTCCACGACCAACACCGGTCGTCGGGAGCCTATCTGGCGGAGAATTGGACGAAGCACCGGGTCAAGCCATTCCCGGCGGCGCGTTCTGGACTTCCGAATCCCCCTCATGTCGGACATAGGGTGACGCTTTACAACCTCGTCATCCCAGCCCGGTACGCCCGAGTTGACGGTCTGTCGACGGCCGGGACAATTTCCGAAGCCCCTTCCCGGGGACACGGAGGCATGCCCTGGGGCGCGGTATCGATCTGCCAGGATTCCCGAGGAGAATCACGGTTCAACCACGAAGGAACGGAAGATGACCAAACGTCTTTCCCTTCGGATTGCGGCGGGTTCGTTCGCGACGGCCGCCGTTCTCGGCGGTTCCTCGCCCGCCGCCGCCGAGGCCCCGTGCCGCCCGCGCCCGCGGGTGACGCGGACACCCCGCCGCCCGCCGGCGAGGACTACGCGCGCCCGCCGACCTCGCCCCGTCCGGCTCCGAAGCCGCTGCGCGGGGACGGCCACATCCAGCTCGCCGACTGGAAGACGGCCACCCGGATCCAGGTGTTCAGCCGCGGGATCCCCAAGACCACCGGTAGGCCCGCGGTCTACTTCCGGGCCACCGGTACGACCGACCACCTCACGCTGGCGCTCCCGTACCCCGCGCCCCGCCGCGGCCAGGGCCGAACCGCCCAAGCCGCTCTTCGGCAAGACCGGGCCCTACACCGAACGCCCCGCCCCGCAAGCCGACTGGACGGCCCCCAACCCCCACGGCGCCCCCGACCCCAGCGCTGCCGCCTACGGCAGCGCCGACCTCCTCGTCCTCCTCGTCCTCGTCCCCAAGCCCCAGAGCTGCCTGGACCGCCGTCCGGCGGGATCCGACACCGATAGCAAGGACGGGACTGGAACTGGGGCGATCAAGTACGGGAACATGGAGTCCCGATGGGGCACCAGGCCTTGCTCGCTGCCACTTCATCGCGCGCGAGTTCGGCGGCCCCGGCGTCGCCCGGAACCTCGCGCCATGCTTCGGGTTTGGCGTGAACACCACGAAGTCAGCTATGCGAGGGTTCGAGGTGGACGTCGTCGGGGCGGCTATGAGGGACAAGGAAATTGTCGACTATTCAGTTACTCCGGTCTGCAAGACGCCTCGAGTCGAATTCCGATGGGATTCTTCATGGTTGCTATTGGGCAGTACGCTGGCGTCCAGGGGATCGGGATTTCAGGTACGTCCGCCATGAGAAGGTGGGAGTCAATGGAATCGTTCGGCTCGGCGATTGGGAAGGTGTAGTCTATGTCTCGCGCCATCGGCCACCTTGAGGCAATCATGGGGGTGCCCGGATATTCCCCGCTCGAGGTGCCATGGAATAAAGCCGTAGAGCGGCTCGGTTTCCCGTTTCCTTCGGACTATCGAGCGTTCATTGAACGATACGGGCCCGTCTGTTTTTCGGGCGATCTCGTTGTTGTATCCCCATCGTTCAGTCCTGATGTTCCCGATGAGGCCAGATTTGACGGTCTGTATCGGTTCAACCAGGATCTGAGTCAGATGATGGAGCAGTGGGGCGGGTGGTTTCCGGAGGTGGTCCGGCCTTACGGGCCGTTCCTGGCGCCAGGTGGCCTCATGAGTTGGGCCAGCAACACGTCTGCTGACTATTTCTGTTGGCACATGGTCGGATCTGATCCAGACCAATGGCCAGTTGTGGTGTGGCGGTACGGTGGAGACGAGATGAATCGATTCGACGGGGGAATGGCTGACTTCCTTGTGGCGGTCCTGAGGGGAGAGTTCCCTGACGCCGAGGAAATGATCGATCGGAACCTCGACCCTTGCCTCTGGAAGTCATTGCTCAGCGAGCGATACTGACGGGAACGCACCATGGCTGATCGGCCCTGGGCTGGAGGTCAGGTCCAGTAGAGCCTCGGGCTTCAATGAGAGGGATCGATGGCATTTACGGATTCGAGACCAGTGGACTCCGGAAGTCACGTGCCCGAACCCGGGGCCGACGAGTCCGGTGACTGGGTGGCAGTTGAGGCGCCGTGGGGGTTACCGCGCGACGGCGTCGTGCGGTAACCGGCGGGGGGAGATCGATCGTTCCCTCGACGGTCTCGCCCGCACCCGGGGTCTGAACGGTGACCGGTGTATCTCCCGATCTGTGAGGGGGTGGGGTGGTGTCAGCGGGTTGGGTGGCAGTGGGCTGGTTGAGGGGGGTGAGGGCTGTGGGTGAAGGCCAGCAGGTTCCAGCAACGGGAGGCCATCGAGCGGATCACCGAGCACCATTCCGGCGGCGGTCGCGCCCGGTCGACCCATCCGTCGGAGTCGAGCCACCACGACCGGGCGAGCGGGTAGGCGCGGATGTCGTCGTCATCCTCCGTGAGATCAGGACATCGCTCCAGGGGCGCGGCGACATAGGCCGCGATCTGCTTGGCAGGAGGGACGTCAGCCCTTCCGCGGCGATGTACTCGTTGTAAAGAGCGGTGAAGCACTGGCCTGCGGCAGCATCATCTGCAGGCTGGTCGCCTGGACCCGGATCGCCCGAGGCGGAGAGTGAATCCGACCAGATCGACTGAGACCGGGACCGGATCGCTGAAGGAGCGATTGCCGAGTTCTGTGGATGACGGCGTGGCTGGATGAGCGGTCTGAGTCTTCCTGGCCCGTCGGCCCTTCGGTGGGTGGTCGGCGGCTGGCCGGGCTGCCCGGTGCGGGGAAGAGTTCGGTCACCGAGGAGCTGGCACGGACGTTGGTCGCTCCGGTCGTGGCAGTGGATCCGATCGAGGCCGCGATGTGGCGTGCGGGGGTGGATCGGAGCCGACCGACCGGCCCTGCCGCGACCCGGCTGGCTTCGTCCTCGACGTCGAGGTCTAGGTCGAACGCCGTTGCTGGAAGCGGGACATGGTCGTCAATGTGGTGGGTGTGCTGGTCGTGGGGGTGGCCGTGGTGGGGGTGGTCGCGCTGTGAACCGGGAGCGGGCTATCTTCCCGCCATGGAGCCGTTGACGTTCGACTACGAGAGCCTGCATCTGCGCGTGGACCGGGGAGTGTTCGAACTGTTCGGCAGGGGCAGATCCGAGCTTCGGGTCCCACTGCGGTGGCTCGGGGCGCTGGTGCACTACAAGAAGCCCGACCGGCCCGGCCAGTTGTTCATCGGCACCGTACGCGACCCGGACGCCGCGCTCTACGGCACCGACCGGGCCGCCTTCTGGTACAGCACCTCGCCCGAGTTCCGGGTACCGCCCGGCGACGAGCCGTTGTTTCGCGCGTACTTCGCCGAGGTGGCCGCGCTCGCCGACCGGAGAGTGGTCTGACGTGGCAGCGGCGGAGCCGAGGATGTTCCGGCACGAGCGTCCGTACATCCACGTCGACCGGGGACCGGCGAGGAGTTCCGGCGCGGCAACGTCATCGGGCCGCACCGCTGCCCGCCGGCCCGGGTGACGGTGTACGCCGGGGGAGCGCCGGGGCGGCTGGACCTGGCTGCCGGCTGATCCGGAACGGCAGCGCGGTGCCCGCGTCGTGACCGTCGGGGCGGACCCGCGGGAGGTGCAGGTCGGACGGGCCGAAGACCGGCTCGATCCGTCGCCCGGTCGGCACAGGGTCGACCTGGGAGCGGTTGTCGTGCGGGGGACCAGGCCGGTCTTGGCGACGGCGCGGTGCTCGGACCAGCGCAACTCCGCCGTGAGGTCTGTCGGGGCCGGCACCGGGAGCGGGACGCCGGCCCTCCGGCGGTCGAGCGGGGTCATGGTGGTCTCGTAGCGAACCCCCACCCCTCACCGGGACCGAGCCCGGTGGAGACGGTGATCTCCCGGCCGGTGAGCTTGTCCTCGGCGAGCGTGCCCGGTGTCCTTGGGCGCCGGTCGAGTTGGAGGGCCGGACATCTCTCCGGGGGTGGTACCAGGTCTGGCGGGCCGCGGCAGCACAGGCCGGTGCCGGCCATGCCCGGGGGCGTGGCCGGCACCGGTGAGGCGGGCTGGAGCGAATTCACGTCACGAGATAATTCGACGGCGACTCAATTGGTGAGACTTGCGATGATGTGGCCGGGTGAATTCCGCGAGGGGTCGCTCCGCCGGTTCTTCAGAGGATCCGGATGGAGTTCACCTTCGGCGGGTGGTTCGGGAACCTGATGTCGGTCCAGCGGTTGATCCTCACCGAGTCGCCGTTGGCGTCGGAGTAGACCAGGTCGTTGTTCCCCGTGGAGATCCGGTCGACCCACCACCCGCCGAAGCCGATCGACCCGCCGTTCGCGTAGCAGTCGACGCTGTCACGGCCGTCGAGGTGCGACCAGATCTTCAGGAAGTCGTTGCGGTTCCCGTCGCACGCGACGTGGTCGATGGCGAAGGCATTGCCGGGCACGGCCACGGTGAGCGTGGCCGCCGCGGCGAAGGCCACAGCCATCGAGCCCACGACCTTCTTCGCGTTCGAGAACATGGATCCTCCCCAGTCAGATGAAATTACGAATTGCATTCCGCTGCACGACGAGTTTCAGTTGCGTCGTGCCCGATCAGTATCCAGACCGTTTCTGCGAGGGTCAATCGAACATACCTTGGCTCAACGTGTTCCAGGTCATTTCCATCCGGAATTTCCGCAAGGCGTGGGGTGCGTTGTTCTGGTGTGGCCCGAGAGGTTCCGGGGCCGGGCAGCTGGAACACCGACCGAAGGCCACCCGCCGACCGCTCTGACATGGGCAGACGGTGGGACCGCCGAACGCGCCGCACCGGTGCTCGGGGGCACGTGGCCGGAAGAGGGTGGCCGGCGAGTCAGTGGTGACCGATCGGTTGCCCTTGCCGGCGCCGGTTCTGTAGCGGGAGCGGCGTGCGAAGGGCGGCCGGTGGCCCGGCCCACCGCGGCGGTCGCCTCCGAGGCGTTGCCGTAGGCGGCCCCGGAGCCGGTGTTGAGGCCCGGTGCGCCCGGAAGACCGGGGGAGTGGGTGGTGGCCGGGGCGTAGGCCGTGGTGAGGTCGGTGCTGCCCGGTCGCCGCGCGCCGACCCGGCGTCCGGCCCCGGCGGATCGGTCGGTCAGCGGGGCGGGTGTGCAGACTGAAGGGCGCCGAGGGCGACAGCGGCCTCGGACGGGCGAGGCGGTCGGGGCGGTCGGGAGGTCGCCGGTCCGGGCCCGGGGACCACGACGTTGCTGAGGCCGTCGGCGAGGTGGTGCCGGTACGGCCGGTCGGACTTCGGGCGCCTCGGCGCGCGCCTGCCAGGCGCGTGGATCTCGCACCGTTAGCGTTCCGAGGCACGAGCCCCGGGCGAATGGACGGTGACGGGATGTCGGACGCGGCGAAGCGGCGGATCTTCTCGATGTTGGACGCCGATGGTGATGGCGTGATCTCACGGGACGAGTATCTCGCCCGGGTCGACCGCGCGGCGGCGGCCACCGGGCGCGGCGGCCTCGACCCCTTGGTCGAAGCGGCCCGCGAAGCCCACCGGGAGGTGTTCGGGCGGATGGACGCCGACGGGGACGGTCGTGTCAGCCTCGCCGAGTACAGCGGCTGGGCGGGTCACGACGCGTTCGAGGAGTTCTGCCGGCCGGCTCTCGGCTCGCTGTTCGACCTCGCCGACGCGGACGGCGACGGCCGCCTCGGCCGGGAGGAGTTCACCCGGCTGCGCGCGGCCACCGGCAATTCCGCCGACGGCGCCGCCGCCGCGTTCGAGGCCCTGGACGCCGCCGGTGACGGGCTGCTGGGCCGGGACGCCTACCTGGCCGCGATCCACGACTACCTGACCACCGGCACGTCCGCGATGGCCGACGCCTACCGCCACGGCGGGCTCGCCCGGCAGGGGGCGACAGCCCACTGACCCGGGGTGCACGTCGGCCGGCCGGATCCGAGGATCCGGCCGGCCGACGGCGTCCGTCGAGCCGCCGGGACGGCGGGCCGGTCGCGGTTCCTGCCCCGCGCGGTCCGAGGACCGGCTCCCCGTGCCGTCGGCAGCGGTCGGACGTGGAGTCGGTGGGTTGTCGCCCGGCCTTCCGGGCGCGGTCACTGGGTGCTACGGGCCGGCGATCAGCGCATCGTGTATATACCTCGCCACGTCCAGGCCGCGGGATCTCGCCTCCGAGGGCGCGGGGGCGGGCGGACCCGGGGTGTTGATGTTCACCTCGTAGGCCACCTGCACGAGCAGGTTGTCTATGCGGAACATCACGTGGGCGTAGCCGTAGTCCTTGCCCGTCGGGTTGGCCAGGCAGAGGTCGTCGGCGAAGTCCTGGAGTCGCGCGGCGCTCCCGTAGAAGGAGCCCGTGCGCTCCTTCTCGAAGGCCGCTGATCCGTAGGCGCCGGACGAGAACCGGAAGATGTCAACGTCGACCTCGGCGCCCCAGGGATGGTCGGACCAGTAGCCCTGCGTGGCCCATCGGCACGCGTGGGACTCCGAGATGCCGGTGAAGAGGCGGGCGCCGACCGCCTCATTCTCCTCCTTGCCGGTGTCCATGTCGGGAATGATGGCGCTGGACCGGCTGCCCACCGCGGCGCAGATCTTCGGAATTCCCTGGTAGCGCACGGCGACTGTCGGATCCGGGGTCGGCGTCCGTGTCGGAGTCGGCGTGGGTGTCGAGGTAGGTGTCGGACCGAGGGTCGCGGAGGTTGCGGCCGGGGAGCTCGCCGCGTCGGGCCGCTGCCCGGCGGAGCCGCGGTCGTGGAAGAGCACGTACGGGAAAGCGGCCGCGGCGAGCAGGAGGGGCGCCACGACCGCCACCACGGTTCTGCGCCGTGAGAGCCGGCCGGACGGTGGGTCGAGCGCTTCGGTGGGTAGGACTCTCGTCCGCGGTGGATCAGCAGGGGGTGTGATCTCGGTCGTGGTGACGGCGGCTCGCAGTCCCGCGTCGGCACCGGCCGTGTCGAGGCGCAGGCCGGGGTCTCGTGCCATCAGGCCCGCGATCGTCGGTGCCAGTACCCCCGCGCGCGTCATCGGCTCGGGGTCACGGGTCATGACCGCCGCGAGCACGGTCGCCACGTCGTCCGCGGTGAACGCGGGTCGTCCCTCGACGGCGAAGTAGAGCGTGGCGCCCAGAGACCACAGATCCGCCGCCGGACCCGGTGGGGCTCCGGCCAGCCGCTCCGGGGCGACATATCCGACGGTGCCGAGCAACGCCGTCGTCTGGGGAGCGGTCGCGCCGGTGACCGACGCGATGCCGAAGTCGGTGAGTACCGGTCGGCCCTTGTCGTCGAGCAGCACGTTCTGTGGTTTGACGTCGAGGTGCAGGACGCCCTCGTCGTGCGCCGCCGACAGCGCGTCGAGGAGCCGCGCGCCGACCTCGGCGGCCCGCTGCGGACTCAGCGGGCCGTTGGCCCGGACCTCTTGCTCCAGGGTCCGGCCGGCGACGAACCGCATGACGATCCACGGCTGTCCGTCCTCCTCGAGGACGTCATGAACCGCGACGATGCCCGGGTGCTCGAGGCGCGCGATCGCCCTGGCTTCACGCATCGCGCGTGCCCGCAGTCTGGCGTGCTCCTCGGCGTCGAGGCCATCCGGCAGGTGGAGCGCCTTGACCGCGACCGCGCGGTGCAGTTTCCGGTCGTACCCCCGCCAGACGGAGCCCATCCCGCCCGTGCCGATCGGCTCGTCCTCGAGCGCGTACCGACCGTCGGCGAGGCTCCTTTGTCCGCTCACGGCCAAACTCTACAACGGCTCGTGAAGCAGGGTGAGTTGTTGGCGAGACTGGGGTGGTGGGTGATGCTGCCGGGGCGAGGACCGCTCGCCCGTCGCCGGCTCCGGGAACGGTCACGTCCAGCCCGACGCGGCGGCGGACCGCGCCGCAGTCGACGGTGGTCGCAGCGACCGTCGGGACCGGCTCCCGCACCGACCGTCCGGAGCCGGCCCGCGCACCGGCCAATCCGCCGACCCGCCCGCTGCGAAGAACCCACGTGAAATCCGTACTGTGCGCCCGGCGGAGGCCGTGACCCGGCCCCTCAACGGTCGCGGGGAGTCCCGCGATGTCCGCCGCCCGCCGACCGGGGCCGCTGCCCGGCCACCGGACCGAACGGGTGGGCGGATGAGCGCCGTCGTTCACCTGCCCGCTCCCGCCGGGCCCGGCCCCGACCTGAAGGACCTCCTCGCCCGCGTCGCACGGGGCGACCGGGAGGCCTTCTCCCGCCTGTACGACGCGGTGGCCCGCCCGGTGCCGGGACTGGTCCGGCGGGTGCTGCGCGATCCGGCGCAGTCCGAGGAGGTCGCCCAGGAGGTGCTGCTCGACGTGTGGCGCGGCGCGGCCCGCTACCGCGCCGACCGGGGCGAGGTGGTGCGGTGGGTGCTGACCATCGCCCACCGGCGCGCGGTCGACGGGGCCCGCGCCGCCCGGGCCGCCGCCGACCGTGACCGGCGCGCTGCGGCGGTCTCGCGCACCCCGGACTCCGACGAGGTCGCGGTACAGGTCGAGGGCCGGCTGGAGCGCGAGCAGGTCCGGTGCTGCCTGCGGACGCTGACCGAACTGCGGCGCGAGGCGCTGACCCTGGCGTACTACCGCAGCTGCGCCGCCCCGGTCGCCGGGGTGCTCGGCGCACCGCTGGGCACGATCCGGACCCGGATGCGGGACGGCCTGATCCGCCTGTGCGACTGCCTGGGAGTGGGGGAGTGAACGCCGCCGACCTGCACACGCTGACCGGTGCCTACGCCGCGCACGCCCTCGACCCCGTCGAGAGCGCCGCGTTCGAGCGCCACCTCACCGACTGCCCGGTCTGCGCCCGGGAGGTGGCCGAGTTCGCCGCGACCCTGGCCAGACTCGGTTCCGCCGCGTTCGTGGTGCCCCCGGACGCCCTCAGGGTCCAGGTTCTGGCCGCGCTGCCCACAGTGCGGCAGGATGCTCCGCCGACCGCCCCGGTGCCCGGCGGGACGATCCGGTCCGGGCGCCGTCCGGGCGGCTGGACGAAGCTCGCGCTCGCCGCCTGCCTGGCCGCCGCGGCGGGCGCCGGCGGTCTGGCGGTGCAGCAGCACCGGCAGGCCGAGGAGGCCCGGGGGCGGGCGGCCGCGGTCCGGCAGGAGGCGGACCGGCTGGCCGGGCTGCTCACCGCGCCCGACACCCGCACGGCCACCGGGGCGGCGACGGGCGGGGCCGGCGCGGGCACCGTGGTGTGGTCCCGGGAGCGCGGACGGGTGGCGTTCCTCGCCTCCGGCCTGCCCGCCCCGGCCGCGGGTACCACCTACCAGCTGTGGTTCGACGACGCGGGCACGATGCGCGTCGCGGGGTTGCTCCCCGGCGGTGACGGTGTGCTCCTGCTGACCGGTCCGCTCGGCGGGGCGAGGGGCGTCGGCGTCACGGTGGAACCGGCCGGGGGCTCGGCGCGGCCCACGGCGGCGCCGGTGCTGCTCCTGCCGCTCACCTGAGTCGGTGGTGTCCGGCCCCCGACGGCCGGAACGCCACCTCGGAACGCCACCTCGGGACATCACCTCGGGACGCCGCCTCGGGACGCCGCCTCCCGACCCCGGGGCCGGCGAGGGACCAGCGAGGGCCCGGTGAGGGGCGATCAGGGGCGCCCGTGACGGAACCGGTCGCCCAGGAAGTCGGGGTCGACGATCGGCACCGGGTAGTCGCCGTCGAACAGCCAGGGGCGGTGGACGGAGGGCCCCGCGAGGTGGGCGAGTTCGGGCAGCCAGCGGCGCACGTAAGCCCCGTCGGGGTCGTAACGGTCGGCCTGGCGCAGCGGGTTGAGGATCCGGTTGGGCCGGGTGTCGGTGCCCGTCCCGGCCACCCACTGCCAGTTGAGCTGGTTGTTGGCGACGTCGCCGTCGACCAGCAGGGACAGGAAGTGGGCCGCGCCGATCCGCCAGTCCAGGTACAGGTTCTTGGTGAGGAAGCTCGCGGTGATCAGCCTGGCACGGTTGTGCATCCAGCCCTCGTGGGCGAGTTGGCGCATGCCGGCGTCGACGATCGGGTAGCCGGTGCGACCCTGCCGCCACGCCTGGGCCTCGTCCTCGTCGTGGTGCCAGCGGTCGTCCCGGTCGTGGTAGTCCCGGCGGGCGGCGTCGGGGCGGGCGGCGAGCACCTGGTGGTGGAAGTCGCGCCAGGCGAGCTGCCGGACGAAGGCCTGTGCGCCGGGGCCGTCGTGGCGCAGGGCACGGGTGACGAGCTCCGTCGGGGAGAGACAGCCGAAGTGCAGGTAGGGGGAGAGCCGGGAGGTGTCGTCGGCCGCGAGGTCGTCGTGGACGTCGGCGTAGGCGTCGACGTCCCACCGCCGCCACCGGGCCCGGGCCGCGGTCTCACCGCCGGGAGGCAGGGCCGGGGAGGTCGGGCCGTCGACGACCAGGGTGTCGCTGCCGATGCCGTCCGGCGTGCGGAGCGCCCTCGGCGCCCCCAGCACGGTACGGCGGGGCGCGGCCTGCCAGGCGCGGTGGTACGGGGTGAAGACCGTGTAGTGGTCGCGGCCGGCCGGGGTGATCCGGCCCGGCGGGACCACGGTCACGGAGGCGTCGTGGACGTGCAGGCGGTCGTCGAGGAGCTTGCGCAGCCGCACCTCCCGGCGGTGGGCGAAGCCGGTCACCCCGGCGGCGACGTGGACCGAGCCCGCGCCGGTCTCGGCGGCGAGCCGGGCCGTCTGTTCGGCGGCGTCGCCCCGGCGCACCGTCAGCCGGGAGCCGATGCCGCGCAGCGAGGCGTCCAGGTCGGTGAGGCAGTCGGCGAGGAACGCGTGCCGGTTGGGGGCCGCGAAGCCGGCGGCCTCGACGGCCGGGTCGGAGATGAACAGCGGGACGACCTGGTCGGCCGAGGTGCGGGCGGCGTGCAGCACGGGGTTGTCGTGCAGGCGCAGGTCCTGGGTGAAGAGGGCGATCGATACGGTCACGGGTGGTGCCTCGCGGGTGGTGCGGTCGGGGGTGTCGGGTGCCGGCGCGGTGGCAGGGGCAGGAATCCGCTGGTTCGGGCGGCGTACTCGGCCCAGCCCGGCCGTCGGGCGGAGAGGTGTCGCTCCAGCATCGGTTTCCCGCTGCCGAACGCGAGCAGGTAGGTCATCAGGAGCGGGCTGGGGACGAAGGCCCAGCCGACGGCGGCGTCGGCGGCGAGCAGGAACAGGCCCCACCAGACGCAGGCGTCGCCGAAGTAGTTGGGGTGGCGGGTCCAGCGCCACAGGCCGCGGTCCATGATCCGGCCCCGGTTGGCCGGGTCGGCCTTGAACCTGGCCAGCTGCCGGTCGCCCACCGTTTCGAAGGACAGGCCGACCGCCCACAGTGCGGTGCCCGTCCAGGCGACCGGTCCGGGCGGTCCGGGGAGGTACTGGGCGGCCTGGACCGGTAGGGAGACGAACCAGACCAGGGCCGCCTGGAGCAGGTAGACCGTCCGCAGCGCGTACCGGGTGCGGGCCGCGCCCTCGGGAGCGCGGGCGAGCATCCGGGCGTAGCGCGGGTCCTCGGGCTCGCCCCGGGCGCGCCACCAGAGGTGCGCGGACAGCCGCAGGCCCCAGACGGCGACGAGCACGGTGGCCAGCAGCCGTCGCCCGGGGTCGCCGTACCCGGCGGAGAGCGCGTAGCCGGTCAGCGCCACGGCCGTGAACGCCAGCCCCCAGGCGACGTCCACACCGCGGTGGCGCCCCGTGCGCAGACCGACGGCGAACGCGGCGAGCAGCACGGCGAGGGTGACGGCCGCGGTGACCGCGAGGTTCAGGCCGAAGGCGCCGGCGTTCACGGTGTCGCCCCGTCACGGGTCAGCAGCAGCTGCCGGACGTCGAGGTAGCCGGTGCGGAACCCGGCCTCCGAGTGGGCGAGGTACAGCTCCCAGGTGCGCCGGAACACCTCGTCGAAGCCGAGCTCCGCGAGCTGCGCCGACCGTGCGGCGAACCGCTCGCGCCACAGGCGCAGCGTCTCGGCGTAGTGCGGTCCGAACGCGTCGGCGCGGGCCACCCGTAGGCGGCTGTGCCGGGCGGCGGTCCCGGTGACGGCCTCCAGGGAGGGGATGAGGCCGCCGGGGAAGACGTACTTGAGGATCCAGGTGTGGGTGCGGCTGGCAGCGAGCATCCGGGCGTGGGGCATGGTGATCGTCTGCAGGGCGACGCGGCCGCCGGGGGCCAGGACGCGGTCGAGGGTGGCGAAGTACTCCGGCCAGAAGGGTCGCCCGACGGCCTCGATCATCTCCACGCTGACCACGGCGTCGTACCGGCCCTCGGCGGCCCGGTAGTCGCACAGCCGGACCTCGGCCCGCCCGCCCTTCCCCGCTTCGGCGATCCGGCGGCGGGCGAGGACGAGCTGCTCCTCGGAGAGGGTGAGGCTGACCACCCGCGCACCGCGGGCGGCGGCGCGCAGCGCGAGTTCGCCCCAGCCGGTGCCGATCTCCAGCAGCCTGGTGCCCGGGCCGACCCGGGCCAGGTCGAGCAGGCGGTCGATCTTGCGGTGCTGGGCGGCGGGCAGCGCGTCCCAGGCGGCCTGCGGGGTGCCGTCGGACGCGGTGGGGAAGAGCGCCGAGGAGTAGGTCATCGTCGGGTCGAGGAACAGGGCGAACAGGTCGTTGGACAGGTCGTAGTGGCGGTGGACGTTGCGCCGGGCGTTCGTGACGGTGGGGAGCTCCGCCGCCGGCGGTCGGCGGACGTAGAGCCGCCGCAACCAGTGCGTGCCGCGCGGCACCAGGGTCTCCGGTGCGGCGGCCAGCGCGGTGAGCAGCGCGACCAGGTCCGGGCTGTCCCAGTCGCCGGCCTGGTAGGACTCGCCGAAGCCGATCAGTCCGCCCTCGCCGACCCGGTGCAGGAAGTCCCCGGGGCGGTGCAGCCGCAGCACCGGCGCACCGGGGGGCGCGGACCGCGGGGTGCGGCCGCCGGGGAGTTCGACGCGCAGGTCGCGCAGGTCCGCCGCCCGCCGCAGCAACCGCCCGGCCGCGGCGGCGCGCAGCGGTGCGCGCGGCACCCGGGCGACGTCCGGCCAGCGAGCGGGGTCGACGACCGGCAGCGGCCCGGCACCGGTGGAGACCGTGGTCGTCATGGGAGGTGTGCCTCTCTTCTGGACGGTGGGGTGTCGACGTCGGTGGCACCGGCGGAGGTGTCGGTCCGGGGGCGGGGATGGACGGGCAGTCCGCCGAGCCACAGCAGGATCCCCCGGAAGCGGATGTGCAGGCTGACGGCCCAGGTGGCGAACGGGTGGGTGAGCGCGGCGCGCAGCAGGGCCGCGGGGCCGGCCGGTCGCGCGGTGCCGTGGACGGTCGCGGTGAAGGCGCGGGAGCCCCCGCGCTCCAGATGGACGGTCAGGTGGAGCCGCTGCCCCGGCTCGGGCAGCACCATCCGGTAGTGGCCGTCGACGGGGAAGAACGGCGAGACGTAGAACTCCTTGGGTGTCCAGGCACGGCCCCCGGGATCCGGCGGCAGCAGGTAGCGGTGGCGGCCGCCGTAGGTGTTGTGCACCTCGGCGACCGTGCACAGCGGACGGCCGTCCTCGTCGTGGCACCAGTACACGGTCAGCGGGTTGAACACGTGCCCGAGCGCGCGGGCCTGGGTCAGCATCAGCACCCGTCCGCCGCCGAGCCGCAGGCCGTGGTCGGCGAGGAAGCGCTCCACGTCCCCCCGGATCGTCCGTGCCCCGGCGGCCGGCTCCGGTCCGGGCCGCGCTCCGCCGGGTGGCCCCGCTCCGGCGGCCGGCTCCGGTCCGTGGTCCTCGGGGCGGAACCGGGCCAGCGGTCGCAGCGGCCGGGGCACGGGCGGGAGGCGGTCGAGGTCCACCAGCCACAGGTAGCCGCGGTGGTGGAAGGCGGGCCGCCGGGGCGCGGTCCGCACATGGGTGGTGCGGGTGTCGTACAGGACGGCCCCCCAGCGGCCGGGCAGGGCGGCGGTCACGGCGCGTCCACCGCCAGCAGGGCGCGGGCCGCCTCCAGGCCGGAGCGGCAGCCGTCCTCGTGGAAGCCCCAACCGTGGTGGGCGCCCGCGAACGCCGTACGCCCGGTGGTGAGTTCGGGCAGCCGGCGTTGCGCGGCGACCGTGCGCGCGGTGTAGACGGGGTGCTCGTAGGTGGTGCGGGAGACGACCAGGCCCTCGGGGACGGGGCGCCGGCGGTCCTCGTTGAGGGTGACCAGGTAGTCCTCGGCGGTGTCCAGGCGCAGCAGCCGGTTGAGGTGGTAGCTGACCCGCACCCGGTCCGAGGGGGCGTCGCAGTCCGGCATCCGGTAGTTCCAGGAGGCGCGGGCCCGGCGGGCGGTGGGCAGGACGGTGGCGTCGCGGTGCAGCACGACCGGGTTGCGCGAGTACGCGAAGGCGCTGAGGACCTCCAACTCGGCGTCGGTCGGGTCGGCGAGCAGGTGCAGCGCCTGGTCGGCGTGGGTGGCGATCACCACGGCATCCACCTCGGTGCGGTCGCCGCGGCCGGACTGCACGGTGACGCCGTTGCGGTGGCGGCGCACCGAACGCACCGGGGTGGAGCGGTGCACGGCGGTCAGCCGTTCGGCGATCGCCTCGACGTAGCTGCGCGAGCCGCCGACCACGGTGCGCCAGGTCGGCGAACCGGTCACCGAGAGCATGCCGTGGTTGTCGAGGAACGCGAACAGGTACCGCGCCGGGTAGTCGCCCGCCAGGTCCGGCGCGCAGGACCACACGGCGGCGACCACCGGGGTCATGAAGTGGCTCACGAAGTACGGCGAGAAGCCCTCGGCGGCGAGGAAGTCGCGCAGGCTGGGTTCGCCCGCGGAGGGGTCGGCGAGCAGCCGCCGGGCACGCCGGTGGAAGCGGGGCACCTCGGCGAGCATCCGCAGGTACCGGCCACGCGTCAGGGTGTCGCGCCCGGCGAACAGCCCGGCCGGCCCGCTCGCGCCCGCGTACTCCAGCCCGCACCCGTCGCACCGCACGGACAGGCTCATCGCGCATGCGCGGGTGCGGACGCCGAGCTCCTCGAACAGTCGCACCAGGTGGGGGTAGGTCCGCTCGTTGTGGACCAGGAACCCGGTGTCCAGGGCCAGTGTCCGGCCGTCCGGTCCGTTGACGTCCTGGGTGTGCGCGTGGCCGCCGAGCCGGTCGTCGGCCTCGAACAGCTCGACCTCCACCCCGACCCGGGACAGCTCGTAGGCCGCGGTGAGGCCGGCCACGCCGGAACCGACCACCGCGACCCGGCGCCGGCGCGCACCGCCGTCGGGGGCCCGGCCCGCCGTCGTGGTGGACACGGTCGTGGACATCGTCACTGGAGCCCCTCCTGTCCGGGGCCGCACCTCGGCCCGCTCTCTCGCTGCATCGAACCTTCGGAGCCGTGCCGGACCCGGATTGCTCCTCGGCGGGTCCGTCCCCGGCGGGTCGGTGGTGCGCGGCGCGGACGGGCGTCAGGTGGTGACCGCCTGCTCCAGGAGGTCCACGGCGGCGGCGAGGGTGCGGGGGCTGGCGGCTCCGGCCGGTGGCCGGGGCCGGATCCAGCCCGGGCCGGCGGCGACCACCGTCGCCCCGCTGCGGGAGCCGCGCGGGCCCCACGCGTCGGCGCCCACCTGGTGCAGCAGCGCACGGTCCGCGGTGTGCCGGTCCTGGGACCAGATCATCACGGCGCCCGGCCCGAGCCGGTGGACGGCGTCGAGCAGTGCACGGGCCGGGACCGCCGCTCCCAGCATGCGGAACGGCAGTCCGCGCTCGGTCAGGGCCGCCGCCGTGGCCTCCAGCGGGAGGGTGTGCTGCTCACCGGGTGTGGCCGTCAGGAGGACGGGCCGCACCGGGCGGGCCCGCGGAGACTCCACGGCCGCGCCGCGCAGCGCGCCGGAGACGTGCCACGACAGCAGGTGCTCGACCTCGACGTACTGCTCGCCGTCCACCGCCCACTTGCGCCCCACGGCCCGCAGGGCGGGCATCATGACCTCCGTCCAGGCGTCGACCACACCGAGCGTCCCGACGGCCTCCCGCAGGATCGTGTCGATCACCGGCGCGTCCAGCCGGACCGCGGCCCGGGCCAGGCCGCGGCACTCGGGCCGCACCGTGCCGACCCTCAGGACCCGGCTCCCGCCGGGACCGGGACCGGGACCGCGGCCGCCCGGTGCGTCGGCGGGCCCGCCGACGTCCGGCCCGGCGGCGTCGGCGCGGAGTTCGTCGAGCGCCGGGCGGCCGGGGGGCTCCGCCGTCACCACCGTCTCGGCGGTCTCCACGGCCTGCGCTGCCTCCACGGCCTCCGCGCGGCGCCCCGCCAGCGCGGCCCGGGCGGCCTCGCCCGGTGGCACACCCCGGGCGGTCAGCCGGCACATGGCCTCCAGTACGGCGATGTCCTGGTGGCTCCAGCGCCGGTGGTGCCCGGCCTCGCGCGCGGCGGGACCGATGCCGTAGCGCCGTTCCCACGAGCGGACCGTCGTCGGCGACACCCCCAGGCGCCGGGCCACGCCACCGGTCGGCAGGCCCGCCCCGGCGGCGTCCGGGTGCCCGGCCAGCGGTGTCACCATCCGCCGATCCTCCCCACGGCGAAGCCCACGCAGCACACCACCAGGACGGCGATCACCAGCAGGGGGACCCAGCCGGGCCAGGCCGTGTGCAGTTCGGTCGCCTCCGGGGTCGAGATGCCCGCGCAGGTCGACGCCTCGCACTCGGGCGTCTCGGTGGGCGGGGGAGCGGGTGCGGGCCGCTCAGGAGCGGCGAGCGGTCGGTCGAGAGCCATGGTGTCCTCCCGCTGATTCGGATGTTCCCGGCGCCTGCCTCCGGTGCGGGCGCGGCTCCGGCAACGGACGGGCCGGGTCGGGCAGCGGACGGGCCGGCTCCGGCAACGGACGGGCCGGATCGGGCACGAACGCGGTCCGGAGCCTGCCGAGGCCGTCGCGGATGCGGGTCTTGACGGTGCCGAGCGGCACGTCCAGCAGGTGCGCGATCTCCCGCTGCGAGTACCCACCGTAGTACGCCAGAACCACGGCCTCGCGCTGCGTCACGCTGAGTCCCGCGAGTGCCGACCGCACCCGGGAGCGGTCCAGCGAGCGGACCACCTGTTCGTCGAGGGGATCGTGCCCCGCGGGCTCCGGGGAGGCGACGCGCTGTTCGCGTTCGACGGCCGCCCGGGCGGAGCGGACGCGGTCCACGGCGCGGTGGTGCGCGATGGTCAGCACCCACGTCATCACCGTGCCGCGCTCGGGCCGGTAGGCCGCAGCGGTGCGCCACACCTCCAGCAGGACCTCCTGGGCGACCTCCTCGGCGTGCACCGGACTGCGCAGGATCCGCAGGGCGAGCCCGTACACCGGGCCGGCCACCGCGCGGTACAGCAGTTCGAAGGCCGCGTCGTCGCCGCGCGCCGAACGGGCCAGCAGCGGGCGCAGCTCCTCGGGCCCCGGCCCGGCGCCGCCGGCCGTCCCGGGAGGCCGGGAGGCCGGCAGGTCATCACGCGTCCGTGTTCGCGAAGTCACCGTTCCACGGTGCAGCGATTCGACACCGCGGGCCCAGTCGCATCGTTTGTGCAGCGTTTCCGTCCCGGCGGCGCGCCGCGCGGCCCGCCGGCCCGGACACCCGCGGCCGGCGGCCCGGGACGGTCAGCGGACCGAGCGGGCGGGCCCCGCCCGACGGGCCCGGCCCGCCGGGTCCGCCAGGTCCGCCGCCACCTCCCGCGCCGCCCGCGCGCCGGAGGCCAGCGCCCCCTGCACGGAGGCCGTGGCCCGGTGGTCCCCGCACACGTAGCGGCCCGGCGCGAAGCGCGTTGTCCGGCTGAGCGGGAGCGGCGCCGGCCCGGCCGGCAGCGCCTCGGCGATCCGGTAGGCGCGGAGCAACTCCCAGTCCGCGGTGTCCACGCCGTACAGCTCACCGGCCCGTCGCCGGACCGCACCCTCGTCCGCCCCCACGCCCAGCACGGACGTCGACACCAGCGCCCGCCGGTCCGGCGAGCAGCCCGGCACGACCTCCGACAGGACGACGGTGTTCAGCACCCGCCGCCGCGCGTCCACGACGAGCGTCGGCTCACCCAACGGGCTGACCGGCGCCGCGTGGTGGAACGTCGTCACCGCCCGCGCCACCGGCAGCTCCAGCCCCGGGAGCAGACGCGCCGCCGCACCCGCCCTCGTCGCCACCACCACCGCCCGCGCACCCAGCGCCGTCCCGTCGGCGAGCAGCACGCCGTCCGCCGTCAGCTCCTCCACCGGCGAGCCGCACCTCAGCCACCCCCGCGGCAGCCGGGCAGCCAACTGCCGCGGCACCGCGCCGATCCCCTCCTGCGGCAGGCAGAGGCTCCCGCGCACCATGCTGCGCCACACCAGATGGAACATCCGGCTCGACGTCTCCAGCCGGTCCTCCAGGAACACCCCGGCCAGGAACGGCCGCAGCACGCCCTCGACGGTGCGCCGCGACACCCCGGCACGCCGCAGCGCCAGGGCGGTACTCGTCTGCGGTGCCCGCTTGAGCACGCCGGCCGGCAGCGCCGCGTCGCACAGTCCCAGCAGCCCGAGCGCCGCGAGGTCGCGCAGCGGCAGCGGTCCGCCGGCCAGGAGCCCGAGGGCCTCGGCCGGCCGGCGGGTCGGATCCACCAGCCGCTGCGCGTGCCGCCCGTCGGCGAGCAGGAGACCGGGCGTGAACGGGTGCAGGCGCAGCGCGGCGAGGTCGAAGCGGCGGCGGACCTGCGGGTAGGAGGTGTTGAACACCTGGAAGCCGCGGTCGAGGCGGAACCCCTGCACCACGTCGGTGCGCATCCGGCCGCCCACGTCCTCGGCGGCCTCCAGGACCAGGACCTCGTGACCCGCGGCGGTGAGGTCCAGCGCGCAGGCCAGACCGGCCAGGCCCGCGCCCACCACGATCACGTCCGCTGCGCTCTCCCGGGGCATCTCAGCCGCCGCCTTCCCGGTCGTCGCCGCGTGCTCGTCGTCCGGTCGGTGTGGTGTGGTGTCCCATCGGTCTTCCTCCCGTGCCGTCCGGTGGCTGGTCATGACCTCTTCGGAGACCGGCGCCGCAACGGATTGGACCGGGCCGGTCCGGTCCGGCCGGTGCCGCTCCGGGAAGCGGTGCCCCGAGCCGTGTCCCGAGCCGTGCCCCGAGCTGTGCCCCGAGCCATGCCCCGATCTGCGTCCCGATCTGTGTCCCGAGCCGTGACCGGGGTGGTCCGCTCAGGGAGAATCGCCGCATGCGGATTCTGATCATCACCGCCGGTTCCCGCGGGGACGTCGCCCCCTTCACCGGTCTGGGACGGCGGTTGCTGGACGCGGGCCACCACGTCGCCGTGGCCGCTCACCCGTCCTTCGCCGCACTGGTCGGCGGCTGCGGCCTCGGCTTCCGGCCGGTGCCGGGGGACCCGCAGGAGCTGATCCGGGAATGGGCCCGGGCGGCGTCGCGGGAGGAGGCCCGGGCGGCCACCCGGGTGTACGTGGACGGGCTCGCCGACGGGGTGGCGGCGGCCGTCGGGGGCGGCGCCGACCTGTTGCTCACCGCCTTCGGCCCGGCGCCGCTCAGCCGGACCGCCGCCGAGGCGGCCGGCATCCCCGTCGTCGGCACCTACCTCACCCCGGCCTTCGCCACCGGACGGTTCGCGCTGCCCAACGCGGGAACCACCGACGACCTGGGGCCGGGGGCCAACCTCGCCGCGGGCCGTGAGGTGCTGGGGCGGGCGGAAGGACTCTTCGCGGGCGCCGTGACCCGGCTGCGCGCCCGGCTCGGGCTGCCCGCCGGCGCGCCGGCGGCCGCGGGCGAGCTGCGGCCGGTCTTCCACGGTTACAGCCCGCTGGTGGTGCCGCGTCCGGAGGACTGGCCGCCCGGGATCGAGGTGGCGGGCTACTGGTGGTCCGCACGGCCGGACGGGTGGCAGCCCCCGGCCGAGCTGGTCGACTTCCTCCAGGCCGGTCCGCCGCCGGTGTTCGTCGGCTTCGGCAGCATGGCGCCGGGGGAGGGGGAGCGGCTCAGCGAGCTGGTGGCAGCGGCGGTGAGGAGGGCCGGCGTGCGGGCGGTGGTGCAGGCGGGCTGGGCCGGGCTGAGCAGCGCCGGCAGCGACGTCCTGACCGTCGGCGACGTCCCGCACGACTGGCTGTTCCCGCGCACCGCCGCCGTCGTCCACCACGCCGGGGCGGGCACCAGCGGGGCCGGACTGCGGGCCGGCGTCCCCGCCGTGGCCGTTCCCGTCCTGGCCGACCAGCCGTTCTGGGCGGCCCGGCTGCACGGGCTGGGGGTCGCCCCCCGGCCGCTGCCGTTCCGGGAGCTCACCGCCGAGGGCCTCGGTGCCGCGATCACGGCCTGCCTCTCCGACCCGTCCCACCGCCGCCGCGCTGCGGACCTCGCCCGCGGGATCGCCGCGGAGGACGGCGCCGGGGCGGTCCTCGCCCACCTCGCTGCGGCACACACCGGGTGAGCCGCGGGTGCCGCCGCCGGTGCGGGGCCGACCGGGCAGCGCTACTTCCGGGTTGTACCGGTCGGCGACGACTCCCCGTGAGTCAGCCCCTGCCCCAGTTGCCGGAGCCCGAGTTCGTCTTGATCCGCTTCGAGGCTCCGCCCGGGGTGCCCGCGGGGTCAGAACGGTGGTTCGTCGGAGTAGGTGCCGCCCCAGGGGTCGGGGTCGGGGGCGGCGCTCGGCCGGACCTGGAGGAGAGCGACGGCTTCGTTGACGCGGCCGAGGTCGATGAGGTGGTGGGCCAGGACAGTGTCGTTGGAACCGGGGTGCTGTTCGAGGACAGCGACGGCCTCCTCGATGCGGCCGGCCTCGGCAAGCAGGTGGGAGAGGGACCGGGCCGCGTACCAGGTGCCGCCCTCGGGATGCGCCCGGGCCTGCTCGATCGCTTCATCGCGTAGGCCGCAGTCGGCCATGAGCGGAAGCCGTATCTGGAAGAAGTCCCACTCCTCCTCACCGTCACGCCGCTCCTTCAGGGCGTCGAGGTAGGCCAGAGCCTCCTGGGCACGGCCGTGCTCGGCGTACAGGGTGCACAGCGCGTGGACGACGCAGTCGTCCGCGCCGCCCGGGGAGTCCGTCATGGTGCGCACCACCGCGATCGCCTCGTCGATGCGACCGTGCCGGACCAGGAGCCGGGACAGGAGATGGCCCACGCGCCACATGCCGTGGGGCCTCTCGGCGAAGGCCCGGTAGACGGCGGTCGCTCCCTCCACGTCGCCGCGTGTCTCCAGTACCTCGGCCAGGCTCTGCGCGGCGTGCCCGTGGTACTCGGAGTCGGCGTACGCACGCAGTTCCCCGATCCGGTCATGCCTGGCCAGCAAGTCGGCCAGCGCGTCCCGGCCGTTGACCGACGTGACCTCCCGGCGGCGCAGCAGAGCGATCGCCTCGTCGACGCGGCCTTGTCGTTCCCGGACCGTGGCAAGCAGGCCGAACGCGTTGGACGGTTCCAGGCGGAGCCGGTGACAGTCGGGATCGTCGCAGGCCGGGACCGCGGCCTCGATCCGGGCTTCCAGCAGCGCCGCGACCTCCTCGTCCTGGCCTGCGGCTTCGGCGACGTCGACCAGGGCCTGGGCGATGAACCAGTCCGCGATCCCGGGCCGCAGCAGCGCAAGCGCCTCGGCAGCCCGGTCGTGGCGGGCCAGCAGACGCGCGAAGAACTCCAGGACCACCCGGTCGCCGGCCTGCGCGTAGGGGCGGGACAGCTCGATCGCCTCGTGCTCCCTGCCCCAGCCTTCCAGCAGCTCCGCACGAGCCCGGGCGGCCGGCCACCAGCCGGTCGCGATGTACGGATCAAGCACGGCCAGTGCCTGCTCGTACTGCCGTCGGTCACCGAGCAGCCGCGCCCACTCCAGCGCGCAGAACCACTCCCCGCGCCCGGCCTGGGACTCCACCTCCCGCTCGTGGCCGAGCTCCAGAAGCCTGGTCACCAGCGACGCGGGAATGCAGCCCGACATGGTCCGGGCCCGGTAATCAAGATCATCAGCGTCCATGACCCAGCACCCTAGCCGCCGCTCCCGACACACCCGGTGCCCCGTCTCGCCGGATCACGTCACAGCGACGTTCGGTGAGCCGGGCAGTGACAGGTCCACCTGAGATTCGTTCCGCGGGGCGATACGGCGGGACGGAAGCATCGCTGTGGAGGGGCCGGCCAAGGTGAGCCCCGGAGGGGCAGTGGGACGATCTCGAAGGCGTGCGCCCGCGTAGCGAGGCCCATCACCCGAGGCCCACCACCCGGGGCTCGGCCCTGTCCCGGGCTTCGCTGGTCCGACCGTGCTCCGGTGCCGGCCCCCACGACGGTCTTCGCGGTTTCACTCCCCGCCCGTCCGGCTCCGCCATAGGCTGGGTGCCTCATGGCGGAGGGAGAGCCGGTGAGCGAGCACGATCAGTCGGCGACTGGTGACGGCAACGGCGGGGACCACGAGGCCGTCCGCAGGGGACCCGAGGACGCAGTCCCCGCCCCTCTCAAGGACGGCAACTACATCTCGGGCGGCCATTTCGGCAACGCCGTCATGGTGGGCACGGTCCATGGCGGTGTGACCTTCAACCAGAGTGGCGGCGACACTCCGGGCGCCTTGGACGACCCGGTGATCGCCTCCGTTCGGCTGGTCCCCGGCGGGACCTTGGCGGATCTGGTGGTGGACTCCGATCCGCCGAGGGTGATGGTGCCCAGCGGCACGATTCACATCGTCACTCTGGAGGCCCGGACGAACCGGGCGGTGGTCCTCGACGCTGCGCGACCTGTCGTACTGGCCCGCAGGACACCACGCCCTGCCTGCCTACAGCTCCGGATCGGAGGGAAGGTCGAACCCCGGCGTTTCACCACCGACTTCGACGTCCAGCCGCCCCAGTTGCAGCCTCAGGGCGCAGACTTCCCGTTCTCCATCAGTGCCATCGACGTGGAACAGTTCTGGTTCGAGCCCATCACCCGCGAGCACGAGATCTCGTGGCAGCTGGAGCTCGACTGGACCTGCGCGGGCCGCCGCGGCACCACGGTCATCAACAACAACGGGGAACCGTTCGAGGTGTACCCCGTGGCCGCGCTGTTCGACGGCCGTGAGCCTTCGGTGCTGCGCTCGGGCTGTGTGTTAGATCATGAGCAGGGTTGCCCGTCCCTCCTTCTCGAAGAGTCGGGGTCCCCCACATCCATCTGGGAGACCGGCACACCTCCGACGTACCCACCGCCCACCCGGCCCGCCTTGCTCGGCGGGCCGCCGGCCGGCGGCGCCACCACCAGGCCGCCGAGCAGGCTCAGGGACGATGACCCGGACGATCTCCGACGTCAGGCCCTTGCCCTGGACGCCGGGCTCTCGGCCAGCGATCCGGACCTCCCGGCCTCCTGGCCCGAGTACCGCAGGCTCGCCTCGCTCGTACGGATGTTGCTCAACCGTCCGGACTTCCGCAGCCACGAATCGGATGAGTTCCGCTCCCTGCTCATCCGGGTGCTGCGCTACCAATACGTGTCTGGCCAGTACCAGCCCGGCGCGACTCTCGGCCGCAAAGTCCACGCCAGCTGGAGCACGACACTCGGTGAGGACCATCCGGACACCCTGGCCGTGGCCAACAGGTTCGCCGGGTTCCTGATCGGCCTGGGCACGTACGAGGAGGCACGGGACCGGTTCGCCGACCTCCTGCCCCGGTGCGAGAGGGCATTGGGCAGGGAACACACCCTGACTCTGATTGTCGCGAGCAACCTCAGCGGGTGTCTCAGCGGAACGGGTGCGCACCAGCAGGCGCGGGATCTGTGCGAGGACGTCCTGCGACGGAGTCGGCGGGCGCTCGGCCCCGATGACCCGCACACACTTCGCGCGGCCTCCAACCTGGTGGGCATGCTGCGGGGCGTCGGCGAGCACCGGACGGCACTTGCCGTCGGGGAGGACACGTTGATGCGATACCGACGAACGCTGGGCGACGACCACCCTGACACGCTGTACGCCGCGAAAGCCGTCATCACCGTCCTGCGGGAGCTGGGGGAGCATGACCGCGCACAGCTCCTGGCAGGACTCTGGGGACGGCTTCCCGAGTAGGGTCAGGGACCGGCTGCACTGGCTCCAGTTCTACTGGGCATGCGGTGCGCGGCCCTCTTCCTCGTCCGATGGGGAGCCGACGCCGGGGGCGGACGACGGGGCATACGTGGTGAAAGTGAGCCCCCGGAGATGTTCTCGCCCAACACGGTCGGTCCGTGAAAGGTGCCGCCGCTGACCACATTGGTCGTCCGGCTCTCACCGGTGCGCACAAGCGTGGCCAGCTCGTGCCATTGACGGAGGCCGGAATGGAAGCAGCTGTCGACCAATGCTCGCGCTGCCAGTGCCTCGCTCAGCTCCCGCGCGCTCGCCGTCCGACAGGAGACACGCTACGAGAAGCAACGGCTGACCGAGGCCAAACCAGGAGCTTCACCTGCTCGTAGCTCTCTCAGTGTGCGAGGACCCGTCTCACCGAAGTTTGACCAGTCTCAGCGTCGTTTCACCGATGGGTGATCAGGACGGCACTGCCGTTGGACGGTCTGGACAGTGCTTGCGGGGCGCCGGACGATTGCGCGAGGAGTACGCGGCCGTTCAGGGCGGGGGATGCGATGAGTACGGACAACAGGCGGCCTTGGGATCGTCCGGAGAACGAAGGGCTCCCGGCGGGTGGCTCCGGCGGCGGTGGGGACCGGCCCGGACACCCCGGTCCAGGTCCTCGGCGGGAGGAGGGCATGCCCCCGCTGGTACGGAGGCTGCGTGTGCTGATGACGGTCCTTGGTGCCGCTCAGGCGGTGTCCGGGTTGTTCCTGGTCACCAACAGCCTATCGGTGGCCATATCGGTCTGGGGTAATGACGGGGTCTCGCAGCACTGCTGCCGGACGCAGGGTGAAGCGCATGCCGGACTCGTCTCCTTTGCCGGAGTTCTCCTGCTGGCGATGGCTGCTTGGGGGATCTTCACCGCTCTACAGTTTCCGACCCAAAAGCCCAATGTGAGGGTTTCCGCTCGCGCCTACGGCTGGGCAGCACTCGGCCTCGCCCTGCCGCTCCTGCTGCTGCTTCGGTTCTTCGGCCTTCTGCTGCTGGTGGTGGCCATCGTGGCCCTTGTCTGGCCGAACGAGGAGGAAGTTCGGGCCTGGTTCAAGGGCGAGCGGACCACGCCCTGAGCTGCGCCAACGGGTTGGTAAGCGCGCTGCACTGCGTCACCTGGGGCACAGCGCCAAGCAATGAGGAGGCGTCCAGATCCGCCCACGTCATCAGGGATCGGCCGAAGAGCCCGATCAAACGGCTCGGCTTGGTCAGCTGGAAGATCTGGCGCCACCAGGGCTGTGCTGCTGGGGCTTCGGTGGCAGCGGGGCCGGGCCGTCCCTCGATGGGGGTGTCCCATTCGATCAGGGCGGCGGGGAACCAGGTGACGGGCTTGGTGCCACTGCGGGCGTTGGCCCAGGCGGCCACTCGCACGGCTGAATGTTCGGTTCTGGGCGCGTGGAGGCAACACTCGCAGCGCTGACCCCCCAGCTCCGGCCGGTCCGAGCCGGGCCGCTGGTGCCGGTTCTGCCCGCCCTTGAGGGCCTCCTGCCGGAGCGGGGCTGCGCCCGGGCAAGCTGCCCGCACCGTGCTGAAGGCGTACCTGGAACAGGTGTGACCGGCCGCGCCCTTCCGAGCCTCCCGACGACCGCGTGGTGCCAGTGGTGATCCCGAGTTCGGGCACCTCTTCTGACCTGCGGTGAGGAGTTCCACCGGGAGGGCGGCGGGTTCCGGTCCGAGGCACCGGTGAAGTTTCGGGCATCGGCGCAGGTCAGGGGCCGGTGAGAGCTCGGCCTGTCGAGGCGGTGCCCGGGGGCGGGGTGGTCTGTGGCCGTCGGCCGTGCCGGCCCGGGTGGCGCGCCGCGTCGATCGGTCAGGAGAGGGCGAGCCAGGTCTGCTTGGTCTGCGGGTGGTCCGCACCCAGCACCGCGGTCTGGTCCGGCAGCAGCAGGTTCAGCATCGCCTTCGCCTCGGCTTGCCGTCCGGTGCGCAGCAGCAGGTCGGCGAGCGTGTATCGGGAGGCCATGGTCTGTGGATGCTGCCCGCCCCGGACGCGGGCCTGCTGATCGATCACGGTCCGCAGGAGACGCTCCGCCTCGGCGAGGCCAGGGCCTGAGGCGCCCCGGGCCAGCGCGCCGGCCAGCACCGACCGGGTGAGGAGGGTGTCCCGGTGCTGAGGCCCGAGGGTTCGTTCCCGGTCGGCGAGCACCGAACGGAGCTCCCGCACACGTTCCGGCAGCTCCTCGGGACCGGCCGCCCGCGCACCGATGTCGGCCAGCCCGTGCCGGGTGATCAGTACCTCGCGGTGGTCGGGCGCGCCGTAACGGGTGACTCGCTCTGCCAGCAGCGCGTCCAGCTCGGCGAGGGCGGTTGCGGTGTCACCCGTCTCCGCCCGGACCATCGCGATGTTGTGGCGGCAGATCGACACGCGCGGCTCGTCGGCCCGGTGGACCTTGAGGAGGTCTCCCAACAGTGCGAGGTGCAGCCGCAGCGACGCTTCCGGATCCCCGGCCTCCCACACGAAGCGGGCCTCGTTCAAGCGGATCAACAGGACGTCGGGGTGGTCGCTCCCCTTGTGGCGCACCGCCATCGGCAGCAGCTCGCGGTAGCCGGCCACGGCCTCCTGGATCCGGCCGCTCTCACCGGTGAACAGGCAGATGTTCATCAGGCTGTAGACGACCTGCTCGCTGCCGGCCCCGAACTTCGTCGTCCGGTCCTCCAACAGCCGGGTGTGCATGTCCAGCGCTTCCGCCAGCCGGTTCTCCTGGCCGTACCAGTAGGCGATGTAGTGGCGGCTCTCCAGCACGTCCTTGTCGAGGGGGCTGAGCGTTCGCAACTGGTCACGAAGGACGGCTTCGTGCTGGGCCAGGCCCTCGGCCCGGCGGCCGCCGCGCCCGGTCCAGTAGGCGATGTGGTGCCGGGTCTCCAGGGTGCGCCGGTCGTCCGGGCCGAACACCCGGGTCTGGTCCGCCAGGACGGCCTCGTGCAGCTCGATGGCACGGGCGAACTGGGAGAGCCGGCCGGTTGCGTAGGCGATCCGGTGCCGGCTGTCCAGCACCTCCGGATCCTCCGGCGCCGATTCGCGGAGCTGGTCCGCCAGGACGGCCTCGTACAGCTCGCGGGAGCGTTCGTAGGAGCCCGCCTTGCCGGCCCAATAGGCGGCCCGGCGTCGGGCCGTCAGCGTGAGCGGTCGGTAGCGCCCCAGAGCCTCGGCCAGACGCACGGCCCAGGCGAGCCAGAGATCGCGGTTGGCCGCGGGATCGTCGGACGCCCGGTGCTCCAGGGCGGCGATCACCTCGGGGTACCGTTCGGCCTGCCACAGGTGCTCCGGCTCGGCTGTCGCTGCGTATCGGTGCAGCGGGCTCGTCGGGTCGTGCCGCTCCATCGGGGCCAGGGCGGCGATCGCGTCGGCGATCGCGCCGTGCCCGGCCATGACGGCCGCCTCGCCCCCAGGATGACCGATGACGCCGTGTGCCCGGACGTGTTCGACCCAGCTCGGGTGGTCGACGCCGATGAGCGGACCGTCCGCCGGGTCGTCGCGGCGGACCAGCAGGCCTGCCAGTTCCGTGAGCACCGCCTCCAGGTCCTCGGGGACGGTCGGGCCGCCGAGGCGGGATCCCGCGTCCAGCAGCAGCGGAACAGGCAGCACGGCGTCGGCGCCGGCGGCCGCCAGGACCGTGACGAGCGGGTCGACCCGGGCGAAGCAGTGCGGGGGGACGGAGCTCCTTGCGCGGCCGAGCTCCTGGTCGTAGAGCTGCGTGAGGCCGGGCGTGTCCACGTCCCCGGTCTGGCCGTGCTTCGCCAGCAGGTTGGCGATCTGCCAGTTGCCCGCGGCGACTTCGACCAGGGCCGTCCGGTGCTCCTCGTCCACGCCCCGGTCTTCGAAGTACTCGCTCAGGACCTGACCGGAGACCGGCGGCAGTGTCTTCCGGTGCCATGCCTGCGGGAGGACCGGGCCCGACCGGGTTGCCATGATCACACCGAACCATTCGGGGGACGTCTCCAGCAGCCGGCCGATCTCGGCGATCACGCCCGGCCGGAAGGGGCCGGCCAGCTGGTCGAGGCCGTCGATGATCACGCGCACCGGGGCCGCGGTGCCGTCAGCGGCCCGGACCAGCGGCGTCAGATGACGCAGCGGCCCGCTGACGTGCCGTTCGGCCGATGCGAGGTTCTGGCGCTCCGCCGTCGGCACGGCCCGCTCGAACTCCGCGACCGCTTCGGCGAACCCCGGGAGGAAGTCGCGGAGCAGCAGGCTGAGGCCGGCCATCACCCGGTCGGCGTACATGCCGCCGTTGAGGGAGACGAACGCCGCGATCAGGGGAACCTCGGTGTCCTTGAGCAGTTCACGCCGGGTCAGCGAGGCGAGCAGGGTGGTCTTGCCCCGCCCGAGGGCATCCTCCAGCACGACGACGCGGCGCACGAAGGCGGCGGCCGCCACCTCGGCCACCTGCTTGGTGAGCCTGAAGTGCGCGAACCTCGACAGGCCGACCGAGGCCGCGGCGACCAGGCTGTACTTCCGGTCATGGGCCACGTTGCGGGCCACCCGGTCGCCGTCCTTCGGCTTCTCCTGCCGACTGTCATGGCGGGTCCCCTGTGGCCGCTGGGCGGGGGCCTTCACCAGGACCTCGCGCAGCGCGTCCGCGTCCAGGCTCGCGGGCAGCCGCGCGTGCCCTCGGTCGAGGATCTCGTCCAGCCTCCGGCTGAAGGCGAGGTCGTAGGCGAGTCCGCCGTCGGTGGAGGTGACCAGTTCGATGCTCCGGTTGACCGGGACGGCCAGCGGGAACAGCTTGCGGGCGGCCTCCTCGGCCGCGTACCCGGACGCGCAGGCATCGAGGATCACGAACAGGCGCTCCAAACCGTGTGCGTCCTCGCTCAGCAGCGCCTCCCGGAGCCCGGCGGCGAGCGGGTAGGCGGTCCCTGCCGTCGCCGGCCTGCCGCTGTCGGGCAGAAGGAAGAGGAAATCCCCCGCTGCGGAACGGGCCCCGTGCCCGAGGAACACGAGCAACAGGCTGGCTCGACACCCCGCGGCCCGCTCGACGGCGGCCCGCACCGCGCGCTCGACCTCCGCCACCGACCGGGGGTTGATCAGCAGCCCAGTGCCCTCGGCGGCCGCCCAGCCGCCCCGGTCCGGGTCGAACAGCGACGTCGTCACGGAATCCGCCAGCGCCTCCAGCCCTTCCAGCTCGGCCTCCGCCGCGGACTGCGACGCGACGACCAGTGCCAGCCGCCTCGAACTCTCGGACCTCATCCGACAAACCCCCTGCACACGCCAGCATTTGACTGTGACTCACGTCATGATGAAGGGTATGCCGACCGAGACCGACCGACCAAAGGGGGGCTGAGATGGCAGACATCGTTCTCGTGCACGGAATGGGACCACTCGGGGAGTCCGCGGAGGACCTGCGCTCCGCCTGGACCGGCGCGCTGAGCGCCACGCTGCGCACCCATGACGCGGAGGACCTCGCCGACGAGCTGGCGGACGGTACGCTGACCACCTCCGTCGCCTACTACCGCTCGCTGTTCACCCCGCACGTCGCCGCCGCCGAGGCCGGGCTGATTCCGGACAGCCAGGTGGAGAAGTTGTCCACCACCGCCGAGGACCTGCTGGTCAATGTCGAGGAGCGGGGCAGCGACTCCGCCGACCGCAACGACGCCACCCGGGAGCTCGAACTCTTCCGGGCAGAGCTGGGACCGGCCCAGGGGGCCGGTGAGGTGGCGCGTCTGCTCCTGGGGGCGCTGGGCCGGGTCCGGCCGCTGGCCGCGGCCGGCTTCAACACGCTCAGCGCGAACGGCATCTCCTACTTCAGCCAGGTCGCTGCCTACCTCGACGACGCGGACGTCCGGGAGGCCGCGGCCCAGACGCTGCTCACCCAGATCGGCCCGGAGACCCGCGTGGTGCTCGCCCACTCCCTGGGCACCGTCGTCGCCTACGAGGCGCTGCACCGGTTGGAGCGGCCGCTGCCGCTCCTGGTCACCTTCGGCTCACCGCTCGGCCTGCGGACCGTCGTCAAGGAGAAGCTGCGCCCGCATCCGCTGACGATGCCGCCCAGGATCTCCCAATGGGTCAACGTCGCCGATCCGGACGACTTCTTCGTCGCCACCCTTCATCTGGAGAAGATCGTGAACGACCCCTACGGCCTGCTGGCGGCGACCCGGAAGGTCGGCAACCGAGGGATCAACCACCACGACGCCGTGAAGTATCTGGGGCACGGGGAGACCGTGCTGCCGCTCGTCCGGGCGCTGCGCGGCCGGTGACCGCTTCGGCGGTTCGGCGCATGCCGGGTGCGGCCGTTCGGCGGCCGCGAAAGTAGCACAGTGAGCGAAGGGGTGAGGCCGCGCCCGGCCCACCCCTTCGGCTGTCAGCGCGTTCCGCCTTCGAATGTCGTGGAGGAGAGCCGCTGGTGCCCGCCAGATAGTGGCTGCGGCCTGGTGATCAATGGATTTCCCTTGGGCGGCCGTGGTTGGGAAGATCGTGGTCATGGCACTGCTGGTTCCCAGGACACCCGAGCGTCCGATCGCTGCGGAGAGCTTCGTCGGCGAGTTCGAGACGCACGTCACCGTGGAGTGCGAGGGCGATGGGGCGGTGCGCAGGCTGGAACGGTGGGCAGCGGGCAGGGGCGTCGGTTTCGTGCACATCGTGCTCGCGAGGGGGCGGATGACCTCGCAACCGATGGTGACGCTCCGTGGGGCGGGCACCTTTCCGGAGCAGCGGTTGGCGGCGCTGGCGGTGGCGGATGAGCTCCGCATGTCGGGCTTCGAGCCGGTTCGGGTGAAGATCGAGGCGGCGCCTTGGACGCGCGGGGTGCCGCGATCGGATGTGGAGGCGGCGCGACTCGGCCCGGCGATTCACTTCGAGCACCACATCAAGGTGCTCGTGGAGCCGGACTTCGACCGCGCGGCGATGGCAGCCCTGGTCAGCGGCCATGGCGCTCATGTGTCCTGGAACGCGCGGCGGGTCGTGGACGACGGTCACCAGCAGCGGTTCGTGACCCAGCGCTGTTATGGCGTCGGTCTGCACGCCGCCGGCGAGCGGCTGGAACGGCTGGTCGGTGCCGTGTCCGGCGCCGGGTACGAGATCGTGTCCGTGGAGCGGGAGTTCGTGGTGTACGACAGCAACATCGCCGTCGACGACGGGTGGATAGGGGAGGGGCCGCAGAGATGACGCCGACATGGGAGTCCTTCGGGTGGCAGGCCTCCGAGGTGCCGAGGACCGAGCTGGACGACAGCCGGCGAGTGGGCCTCGGGGTGCCGCTGACGCTCCGCCCGGTGCGGGAGGAGGGAGTGGTGCAGCGGCCGATCTTCGATCCGGCGCTCAAGCAGCATTCCAACGCCTACCGTGCCGCTGACCCCCGGTTCACCGACGCGGTGGTGGGCGCTGCCTGGTATGCCGCCCGGCGGGCGGCGCTGGACCTGGTACTGACGGCCATCGCGAGGTCCGAGTGGGCCGACCACCTGGTGCTGCGCGGCAGTGTGCTGCTCAAGGGTTGGTTCGGTGACGACGCCCGGGAGCCGGGAGACCTGGACTTCGTCGTCGTTCCCCACGATTGGCGGATCGAGGAGGAGCGGACCACGGCGATGCTGGACGGCATCGCGCTGGCGGCCCAGCAGGCCGCCGGCGCGGGCCCGGTGAGCTTCGAGGCCGCGGACGCGGTCAGCGAGGAGATCTGGACCTACGAGCGGGTCCCGGGGCGGCGCCTGGTCCTGCCGTGGACGGCCGACGGCATGCCCGGCGGCGTGGTGCAGCTCGACTTCGTGTTCAACGAGCGACTGCCGCTCGCACCCGAGCCGTTCCCGCTCTCCGCCGACGCGACGCTGAACGCGGTCACACCGGAGCTTTCGCTGGCCTGGAAGATCATGTGGCTGGTCACCGACATGCATCCGCAGGGCAAGGATCTCTATGACGCGGTGCTGCTCGCCGAGTCCTGCCACCTGCGGTACGAGGTGCTGCGCGACGCCTTCCTCGCCGCCGAGCCGCACTACGCCCTGCACCCCGTGCGGCCTGCCACCATCACCGACTTGGGCGTGGAATGGCAGCACTTCGCGCAGGAGTACCCGGACATCCCCGGTACGGACGCGGAGTATGTCGAGCGCCTGGCAGTCGCCCTCGCCCAGACGTTCCACGGCACCGACGGCGCCGACGCCCGGGAGCTGAGCCAGTGGTGGCTGGAGCCGTGGGTCGAGCATTACCGCGAACTGCTCGGCCGCACCGATATGCCCGCCGTGCAGCGGGCGATGGCTGCGGCCGGCACGCCGGTGGTCGTGGCCGTCGTACTCACGGGGGAGCTGCTCGGGCGGGAACGGAACAGCCTCCAGGACCTCGTCCCTGCCATCCTTGCGGATCCCGCATGGGCCGACTGGACCGACTACTTCAACCGGGGGCGCAACCGCGAGCGCCTCGACGAGCAGCTGGAGGAGCTGTGACACTCAGCCGCTGATGATGCCGTCGACGGGACGGCGCAATCTCCCTCGGGCTCAAACAGAGTGCTCACCGGTCGGTCCACGCGTGGATGGCCGGACACATCCACGCCGAGGACGGCTGCCCAGGGCGCGAAGGCAGCCTGCGGCCCCGTCGGGCACGACCGGCGGGCCTGGATGAAGGGGACCACCACCCAGGTACCGGACATCGACCGATGGTTCGACTCGCGGGTGTGGACGGAGGCCCTGAGTAGCAGCGGATTCACCGTCACCCGCTCCGGGCCCCCGGATCGAAGAGGCCGAACGACCAGGCGCGAACGACCTCGCCGATCGCCTCGGCTGACCGGGCGGCTGCGGTCGCCCGGGGCGGTGGCTTCACACCTGGGGCGGTGCGGTGCGGAAGCAGGACTCGAGCCGGTCGAGGGCGTCGAGCGCCTGGTCGAAGACGGCCGTTGCAGGCCATGGCGGGGACTCGGGGCCGTGGGACCAGGTCGGTCGGACGACGGCGACCCGATACGGGGTCGTGCCGACGAGGGCGTTCTCGTCGTCGAGGCGCACCAGGACGTCGTCGCAGGCCCCGCACTCGAGCCAGGGGGTGAGCGCGATGCCGTGGAGCAGGTGACCCGGTGCGACCTCCCGGCGGAGTTCGCCCACGAGGGCTGCGGCCCGGGGCGAGTCCTCGACCTCCCACCACCACTCGGTGTCCGCCTGCGGGTCGGGGCACCAGCGAAGCGCCGACGCGACCTTGGCCGACACGCCGAACACCTCGGCCAGCGCCAGGACGGCCGCCCGGTCCGCGGCCAGCAGCGGCGTGTGGTAGTCGGAGAACTGCTCGGCGAGATCTCCGACAGCCATCTCCCACTCGCCCGCGTCCCACGTCGACAACGTGCTGGCCGCCGACACCGCCGGGTCGAGCAGATCCGTGAGTCGCAGGAACTCGGGGCGATGGACCATCCAGGGAGTCGTCACGACAGCCATTGCACCAAGGAACCGCGGGCAGCACCAGGACCACCCGCACGAGCGGGAAGGCACCACCCCCACCGTGCTCTCCGGCCCGGGCACCACTGGTCGGCGTCCACCCCGCACTTGGGGCAGCCCACCTCCCGCGCCTCCTGCGGCCGTACCGGGCGCCCGTCGCCCTGCCCGGGCACCACCGCCACACCGCGCACCGTCCGCCCGACCCCCCTCCGACCGCGGCCCAGGCGCGGGAACGGGGCGGATCCTCTCGGTCGGCACCGGCTCACCGCACCGCGCCCCGGACCCGGTGCGCTGCACCTGGGCGCGGGCCTACTCCCGGTCCGGCCGGAACCATTTCCCGTCCGGGCCGGGCCACCTACCCGGCCCGCTCTTCCGGACGGACCTCGGCCGGCCGGGTGCGGTTCAGCGGTGCGTTGATGCCGCCGCTGATCGGCTGGACGGCGGTGAGGTCGCAGGGGAGCTGACTGGTCATCGGCTCGTTCTCCTGTTCACTGCCCGGGGCTGTCACCACGGCCGCTCGGTGCCGGCGACCGGCGCCGGGCCGACGTGGTGGCGGCGGGCGATGGGTTCGAGTAGTGGCTGGCGGGCCTGGCGCAGCCGGGTGTCTTCGGTGCGGCCGGCGTCGGTGGCCCAGCCGGGCAGTGGCCGCTTCCGCGCGGCCGCGGTGAGTTCCCGGCCGAGGTCGGTGTGGGGCAACCCGCCCTGGAGTCCGCCGAAGCGCCCCCCAGGCGCAACCCGGTCCGGTTCGGGGGAGTGACCCGGCGGTAACCTGCCGGCTCGGCCCGCTGTTCCGCTGCGCCCGGCCCGCCCTGCGGCTTCCTTGTCCGGCTGGTGCCCGGCTTCCGAGCGGCATGGCCGAGAACTCATCCGAGATCAGGTGTGACACCCGCTGGGGGTCATCGCGTCCTTGGACCTGCAAGGGTGTCGAAACGAGGGATGACGATGAGCCGCAGGAGTGCCGCCCGCCAGAGCGAGGACACCGAGTTCCGGGAGTTCGCCCTCGGGCGATTCGATCAGCTGTACCGCTCGGCCTGCATGCTGACCGGCGGCGACACCCACCTCGCCGAGGACCTCGTGCAGGAGACACTCGCGCGGATGCACGCGATATGGCGCCGCACCACGTGGCTGCCGGGCATTTCCACCGGCAAACGGATCGACAACCCGAGCGTCTACGCGCACACCGTCCTGGTCCGCCAGTTCCTCACCCACCATCGCCGACGCAGCAGCACCGAGCGGCCGGTCGGCGAACTCCCCGACCTGCCCGCCGGCTCGGCGGGCGACAGCGACCTGCGGCTCGTACTGCTTCACG
Organism: Kitasatospora sp. NPDC003701; assembly: GCF_053587085.1. Lineage (NCBI taxonomy): Bacteria > Bacillati > Actinomycetota > Actinomycetes > Kitasatosporales > Streptomycetaceae > Kitasatospora > Kitasatospora sp. NPDC003701. The sequence continues at coordinate 2,133 of NZ_JBSFNM010000063.1, read as the reverse complement.
CCCTCGCCCAGCTCTCCGAACGGGACCGGGCGGTGCTCGTCCTGCGCTACTGGGAGGACCGCAGCATCGAGGAGACCGCCGACATCCTCCGGTCCAGCTCAGGCGCAGTCCGGACACAGAGCTACCGCGCGCTGGGACGACTGCGGTCACAGCTCGGCGACCGCCTCGGCGACCTGATCACCCACTGACACCCCCAGCCATCACCGACGGACCGAAAGGCACACCACCCATGACAGAGGAAAACCAGGCGGACCCACGCTTCGAGGACGCCCTCGGAAACGCCCTCTCCACGGTCGGCCAAAGCTTCCGGCCGGCGACCGGACCCCGGCTCGACAAGATCGCCACCCGCGGTCGCACGCTGCGCCGCCGCCGGATGGCCGTTCTCACGGGAAGCGTCGCCGCGGTGGCGGTGGTCGGCGTGGGAGGTGTGTTCGCGGTCGGTCTCGGCGGTCCGGCCCGGCCGGGCGTTCTCAGCGTGGCGGCGGACTCGACCACCGTCCCCCCGACGCTCGCCGTCTCGCAGACCACTGACGCGCGGCCCACGCAGTCCAATCCCGATGCGCAGCCCACGCAGTCCACGCAGTCCAACTCGGACGCGATGCCGCCGAGTCCGGAGGCCCAACCCGGCGGGGACGAGGTCCTGACCGTGGTCGCGGCCCTGCTGCCCTCCGGCCTCGCCGCTGCCGACGCGACGACGGACAAGGGCTTCGCCCGCTTCAACGTCGACGACGGCAACGGCAAGGGCGAGGTACAGGTCTACGTCGCCAAGCAACCCGCCGGCGCACCCGACCCGCGATACGACCACTCCACCGCCCTGCCGGACGGCAGCAGGCTGGTGGTCCAGCAGGCGCCGGCATCCGGCAGCGAGACGGTCCGGTGGTCGGCGGACATCCTGCACCCCGACGGCACCAGGGTCGTCGTGCAGGCATACAACACCGCGGTCCACGACAACACGGGCAGGACGAAGGCCGGCCGCCCCACCCCGTCCCTCACTCTCGACCAGATCAGGGCCATTGCGACCAACCCCATCTGGCAACAGCACAACGGCAAGAAGTAGACCCACCCCGGCGACCGGCTGCTCGACGCGGAGCAGGACGCTGCCGTCCGACCTGCCACCTCCGCTCGGCGAATGCTCCTGCGCAGACTCAGCACCGCCGAACACCACCGGGCACGCCACCCACCGCGCCTCCACACCCCGCGCTCGCCCTCGCGGCTCACACCCCCATCCCGGTCTCCCCCCGCACCACGAGCCGGTGACCGGCCCGCGATCAAGTGGTGGGCCGGCCGCGCACGCCGCTGCCCCTGACGGGCTGTCGCTCGATGGGGACCACGTCGTAGCGGGCGCCCTCATCCCCGAGGCATGGCCGCCGCGGCACCTCTGCGGGAGTGATCGCCAAGATCGCCCCCGCAGAGGGCACTGCCAGCCCCGCCCCACCGGTCCGGCCGTGCTGGTCGTTCATCGGCGGCCGGTCCAGTATCTCGATGTACATGATCCGGTCGTCCACGACGTCCAGGACGAGCATGCCCTTCGAGGGCAGGAGCGGCACGCATCGATGGCCCTCACCGTACGGTTGCCCCTTCGGGTGGGCGGCTGTTCGGATGCTCTGGCAGAAGTCATCGCCACAGTCGCATCGGGCGACGAGTCGAACATCCCGGACGCGAACGGCCAACTCATGCTCGTCTTCGTCCTCCAAGAGGGTGATCAGCTCGGCGATGAGATCGGGGAACGCGTCGCGAACGAGAGGGTAGTCCTGCTCCATGCCGGGAGGTTAACCGGAACGGCTCCCTGGGCGCCTCGCACACCAAGGCGACCACCCGTCCGCGGCGACGCCCGGTCACACTCAGTGCAAGATCACAAAGTCATACTGGAGTACTGGCCGAGGCCTCGCCCTACCTGGCCGAGAACATCATGCGGTTCGGCGAGTACTTCACTCACGAGCTCGACCAGCCCCGGCGGCGTACGAGCCGCACCTGGACGTCGACTTCACCAAGCTCGACTCCCAGGACCGGGCCGCGGCCTCCTGACGGTCCGGCCCTGCCTCGCGGCACTGCAGGCCGAGCACGGCGGCCCCCAGCGGCGGGCACATCTGCTCAACGGTCAGTACTTCGCTGATCCGGTGCTCTTCTCCGATC
>NZ_JBSFNM010000062.1:0-54819 GCF_053587085.1 Kitasatospora sp. NPDC003701 | reverse complement strand
GCTGCACGACCTCGTCCGGCGCCACGAGAGCCTGCGCACCGTCTTCCCGGAGGCCGACGGCGAGGCGTACCAGCTCGTCCTGGACGCCGCCGCGGTCGACCTGCCGCTCCCGCCGGTCGAGGTCGACGCGGCCGGGCTCGAAGCGGCACTGGCGCGCGAGGGCGCCCGGGGCTTCGACCTGACCACCGAGGTGCCGATCCGCCCGTACCTGTTCCGGCTCGGCGCCGAGGAGCACGTGCTGCTCGTGGTGCTGCACCACATCGCCGCCGACGGCTGGTCGGCGGCACCGCTGGCCGCCGGGCTGGAGACGGCCTACGCCGAGCGCGTCGCCGGCCGGAGCCCGGTGGTCGACCCCGCCGCGATCCAGTACGCCGACTACGCGCTCTGGCAGCGGGAGGTCCTCGGCGACGAAGCCGATCCGCAGAGCCCGGTCGCGCGCCAGATCGCCTACTGGCGCGAGGCGCTGGCAGGACTGCCGGAGCTCGCGACGGTGCCGCCGGACCTGCCGCGCGGCGCCTCCTCCGCGCACCGGGGCGGCACGGTGCCGCTGGCGGTCCCGGCCGAACTGCACCGGGAGATCGCCGCCTTGGCGGCCGAGAACCGGGTCAGCGTCTTCATGGTCGTGCAGGCGGCGCTCGCCGTCCTGCTCGGCCGGGCGGGCGCGGGCACCGACATCCCGATCGGCAGCCCGATCGCCGGGCGGGTCGACAGCGCCCTGGACGATCTGGTCGGCTTCTTCGTCAACACCCTGGTGCTGCGCACGGACCTGTCGGGCGATCCCGACTTCCGGACCCTGCTCGGCCGCGTCCGCGCCACCGACCTGGCCGCCTACGCGCACCAGGACCTGCCGTTCGAGCGCCTGGTCGAGATCCTGAACCCGGCGCGGTCGCTGTCCCGGCACCCGCTGTTCCAGGTCGCGCTCACCTTCCAGAGCGACCGGCGCGCGCAGCCGTCACCGACCGGTCTGGAGACGGCCGGCGAGCCGGTCCGCACCACGTCGGCGAAGTTCGACCTCTCGGTCAGCGTCCGGGAGGGCCGGGACGGGTCCGGCCTGGACGGGCAGATCGAGTACGACGCCGACCTGTACGACGCGGCGACGGTCGGGCTGCTCGCGGCCCGGCTGGTGCGGGTGCTGGAGGCGGTGTGCGCCGATCCCGGTCTGCCCGTCGGGGCACTGGACCTCTTCCTCCCCGGTGAGCGCGACACCGTGCTCGGCGAGTGGAGCCGGGCACCGGTGGTGCGGCCGGCCGAGGCGACCGTCCACGGGCTCTTCGAGGCGCAGCGCCGGCGCTCCCCGGACGCCCCGGCCGTGCGCTTCGACGGCGCCACGCTGACGTACGCCGAGCTCGACGACGCCGCCAACCGCCTGGCGCACCACCTCCTGGAGACCGGCGGGGTCCGGCGCGCGGAGATCGTCGGCGTGTACGTCGACCGCGGCGCCGAGCTGATCGTCGCCCTCCTCGCGGTGCTCAAGGCCGGCTGCGCCTACACCCTGCTCGACCCGACGCACCCGGCGGAGCGGACCAGGGACGTCCTGCGGCAGTCGGCCGCCCGGGTCCTCATCGGCCCGGGCGGGCCGGCGGAGGCCCTCGCGGCGCCGGGCGTGACGGTCGTCGCGCTCGACGCCGACGCGGAGGCGATCGCCGGCCGCCCCGCCACCGCTCCCGGGCGGCCGGTCGGCGCCGACGACCTGGCCTGCGTCATGTTCACCTCCGGATCCACCGGCCGCCCCAAGGGGGTCGTCACCCCGCACCGCGCGCTGGTCGGCACGTACGTCGGCCCGGACTACACCGCGTTCGGCCCGGAGATGGTCAGCCTGCAGTGCTCGCCGGTGCCCTGGGACGCCTTCGCGCTCGAAGTCTTCTCGGCGCTGCTGTTCGGCGGGGTGTGCGTCGTGCAGCCCGGGCAGACGCCCGAGCTGTCCCGCATCGAGGAGCTGTCCGCGGCGCACGGGGTCGTCACGCTCCAGCTGTCGCCCGGCCTGTTCAACGTCATGGTCGACGAGGGGTCCCGGGCCCTGAAGTCGGTCCGGCAGGCGATGGTCGGCGGCGAGGCGCTGTCCGTCCCGCACATCGCCCGGGCGATGGCCGCGTACCCGGAGCTGGCGCTGCTGAACGGCTACGGGCCGGTCGAGAGCATGGGCTACACCACGACCCGGCGGATCACCGCGTCGGACGTGGCCCGCGCCTCCGTCCCGATCGGCCGTCCGATCGCCAACAAGCGCGTCTACCTGCTCGACGGCGCGCTGCGGCCGGTGCCGCCGGGCGTCCCGGGCGAGCTCTACGTCGCCGGGGACGGCCTGGCCCACGGGTACGTCGGCCGCGCCGCGCACACCGCCGAGCGCTTCGTCGCCGACCCGTTCGGCGCGCCGGGGGCCGGGCCCCTCCGTCCCGACGGCGGGCCGGGCGGGCCCCTCCTGCCCGACGGCGGGCAGGCCGGGCGGATGTACCGCACCGGCGACCTGGCCCGGTGGAGCGCGGGCGGCTTCCTGGAGTTCCTCGGCCGCGGCGATCAGCAGGTGAAGATCCGGGGCTTCCGGGTCGAACCCGGCGAGGTCGAGGCGGTGCTGGCCCGGCATCCGGCGCTGATCCGGGTGGTGGTGCTGGCCCGGGAGGACGTGCCGGGGGACCGGCGCCTGGTCGCCTACGTCGTCCCGGCGCCGGGCGTCGCCGCGCCGACGGCGGCCGAGCTGGGCGCGCACGTCGCGGCGGTGCTGCCGGACCACATGGTCCCCTCCGCGTTCGTGGCCGTGGCGGCGTTGCCGCTGACGCCGAACGGGAAGCTGGACCGGGCCGCCCTGCCGGTGCCCGCGCGCACCGCGGCCGCCGCCGGCCGGGCACCGCGCACCCCGGTCGAGCAGGTCCTGTGCGGGCTGTTCGCCGAGGTGCTGGAGCTGCCGGAGGTCGGCATCGACGACGGGTTCTTCGAGCTCGGCGGGCACTCGCTGCTGGCGACCCGCCTGATCGCCCGGGTGCGCGACACCCTGGGCGCCGAGCTCGCGATCCGCACGCTGTTCGAGGCCCCGACCGTCGCCGGGCTCGCCGGGCGCCTCGGCGAGCGCGACGAGCGCGACGCGTTCGAGCCGCTGCTCCCGCTGCGCACCGGCGGCGACACCGGGCGGGACCTGCCGCCGCTGTTCTGCTTCCACCCGGCCGGCGGGTTCGGCTGGTCGTACGCCGGCCTTCTGCGCCACCTGCCCGACGGCCGCCCGGTGTACGCCCTGCAGGCCAGCGGCCTGACGGGCGGGGGCGCCCTGCCCGGCAGCGTCGCGGACGTCGCGGCGCAGTGCCTGGCGGTGATCCGCTCGGTCCGGCCGGCGGGGCCGTACCACCTGCTCGGCTGGTCGTTCGGCGGCCTGGTCGCGCACGAGGTCGCGGTCCGGCTCCAGGACGCCGGCGACGAGGTCGGCTCGCTGACCCTGCTCGACTCGTTCCCCCGGCCCGGTGCCGGTCGCGCGACCGGACGGCGGGCCGGGGAACAACGCGTGCTGGCACAGCGCGACTTCCTGGCCGGGATGCTCGACCTGGCCGGCTACGACCCGGTCGTGGTCGCGGACGCCGACGAGACCCCGGAGCGCGTTGCGGAGCTGCTGTCCCGTCAGGGCGGCGTCCTCGCGGGCCTGGACGCCGAGCGGGTCCGGGCCCTGCACCGGGTCTTCGAGAACAACGCGCGCATCGCCGCGGCCCACGTCCCCGGCGGGTTCCGCGGCGACGCGCTGCTGTTCGTCGCCACCGAGGGCAAGGCCGACGGAGCCCCCGACGCCCCGGCCTGGCGCCCGCACATCACCGGCGGGATCGCCCGCCACCCCGTCGCCGCCCGGCACGACGACCTGACCAGGACCGGACCGATCGCCGAGATCGGCCGCATCCTCGCGCAGCGGTTGCGCGAGAACCCGTAGAGGAGACGAGACATGACCAACCCGTTCGAGAACCCCGACGGCAGCTACCTCGTGCTCGTCAACGACGAGGGGCAGCACTCGCTGTGGCCCGAGTTCGCCGCCGTCCCGGCCGGCTGGACGGTCGCCCACGGACCTGGGTCCCGCGAGGGGGCCCTGGCCTACGTCGAGGAGAACTGGACCGACATGCGGCCGGCGAGCCTGGTCCGCGCCATGGCCGAGGCTGCGCGGGACTGATCCCCGCCCCACCCCAGAACGGAGGAACGACGTACATGTCCCCCATCACCGGCGCCCCCGGCACCACGGTGCGGCACTACTACGAGCTGGTCGACGCCAGCGACATCGAGGGCCTGCTCGACCTGTTCGCCCCGGACGCCGTCTACCACCGCCCCGGCTACCCCCCGCTGATCGGCCGCGCCGAACTCGAGTGCTTCTACGGCGCGGACCGCGTCATCGCCGAGGGCACGCACTCGCTGCGCACCGTCGTGGTCTCCGACGACCAGGTGGCGGTGCAGGGCGAGTTCTCCGGCACCCTGAAGGACGGCAGCCGGGTGACCCTGCGGTTCGCCGACTTCTTCGCCCTGCGCGAGGACGGCCGGTTCGCCCGGCGCGACACCTTCTTCTTCAGCCCGATGGTCTGAGCGCGATGAACCCGACGCCTCTGGTGCCCGCCGCCCCCGCGGTGGCGGCGCCCGGACCGCTGCGGTGGCACCGCACCCCGCTGCCGGAGCCGGTCAGGGCCACCGGTACCGAGATCGCCGAACGCTGCGCCGAGCCGGCCTTCGGGCAGGTCTTCACCGAGCACCTCGTCTCCCTGCGCTGGTCCGAGGAGGCCGGCTGGCACGACGCACAGGTGCGGCCGTGGGGCCCGCTGGTCCTGGACCCGGCCACCGTGGGCCTGCACTACGGCCAGGTGGTCTTCGAAGGCCTGAAGGCCTTCCGGCAGGCCGACGGCACGGTCGCCGTCTTCCGCCCGGCCGAGCACGCCCGCCGGATGGCCGGCTCGGCGCGCCGCTTCGCGATGCCCGAGCCGCCCGAGGGCCTCTTCGTGCGGGCGGTGCGGGAACTGCTGGCCGTGGACGAGCGCTGGGTGCCGTCGCACCCGACGCAGAGCCTCTACCTGCGGCCGCTGATGCTGGCCACCGACGTCTCGCTCGCGCTGCGGCCCTCGCGCAGCTACGAGTTCCTCCTGATGGCGTTCGTCACCGAGGCCTTCTTCGGCGCGGCCGCGCCCTCGGTGTCGGTCTGGGTCTGCGAGCGGTACACCCGTGCCGCGCCCGGCGGCACCGGTGAGGCCAAGTGCGCGGGCAACTACGCCCCGGGCTTCCTCGCGCAGGCCGAGGCGGCCGGGCACGACTGCCAGCAGGTGGTCTGGCTGGACGCCGTCGAGCACCGGTGGGTCGAGGAGATGGGCGGCATGAACCTGTTCTTCGTCTACGGCTCCGGCCCGGAGGCCGTCCTGGTGACGCCCCCGCTGACCGGCACCCTGCTGCCCGGGGTGACCCGCGACTCGCTGCTGACGCTCGCCCGGGACACGGGCCTGGCGGTCGAGGAGCGGCGCATCACGGTCGAGCAGTGGCGGGCCGACGCCGAGAGCGGTGCCATGACCGAGACGTTCGCGTGCGGCACCGCGGCCGTCGTCACCCCGGTCGCGCGCGCCGAGTCCTCGGGCGGGGCGTGGACGATCGGCGGCGGCCGGCCCGGACCGGTGGCGGCCCGGCTGCACGCCGCGCTCGCCGATGTGCAGCGCGGCCGTGTCCCGGACCGGCACGGCTGGCTGGACCGGCTCCCGGCCCCGGTGTCCGGGCCCGGGGCCCCGGCGACGGGGGCGTCGTGATGCTTCGTCTGCCGGTCCGGCTGCCGGACCAGGGCCCGGACGCCCCGGCGCGCGAGGGCCCGGCCTCCCCGGGCGCCGCGCCGGGCCCGGCCGGCCGCGGCACCGTGGTGCTCACCGGGGTCTCCTCCGACGCGCACACCTGGAACCTGGTGTACCTGCGCCTGCTGCTGGAGGAACTGGGCTGGGAGGTGGTCGGCCTCGGTGCCACCACGCCGGACCAGGAGGTCGTCGAGGCCTGCCTGCGGCACCGGCCGGACCTGCTGGTGGTCAGCTCGGTCAACGGGCACGGGCACATCGACGGCGCCCGGCTGATCACGGCGGTGCGCCGGGTCGAGGAGCTGTCCGGGATCCCGGCCGTCATCGGCGGCAAGCTCGGCGTGGCGGGCGAGGTCGGTGCGGCCCGGGTGGCGGCGTTGCTGGCGGCCGGCTTCGGCGCGGTGTTCCAGGACGGCGCCGGCATCGCCTCGTTCACGCGGTACCTGGCCGTGCTCGCCGGCGGACGCCCGGCGGTGACCACGTGAGCGCACCGGCGGCCGGCCACCGCGTCGCGGCGCAGCCGGCCCGGGCGCCGGGGACGTTCGCGGCCTTCGTCGCGGCGGCCCACCGCCGCGGCGAGCTGGTGGTGCAACCGCGGATGGGCTTCAGCGACCCGGCGGACATGCGGCGCGGCCTGCGCGCGACCCGGGCCGCGCGGGCCACCTCGGTGGGCACGATCACCCTGGACAGCTACACCCGGGTCCGCGACTACGCCAGCGCGCGGTCCGCCCTGGCCGCCGGCACGCCGCTCAACGGCTACCCGATCGTGAGCCACCCGGCCGAGGTGACCCGCGGCGTGCTCGGCGGGCTCGCGGGGCCGGACTTCCCGGTCCAGGTCCGGCACGGCTCGGCGCAGCCCTGCGACATCGTCGAGGCGCTCACCGCCCTGGGCCTGGACGCCACCGAGGGCGGGCCGATCTCCTACTGCCTGCCGTACGGCCGGGTCCCGGTGCGCGACTCGATCCGGGAGTGGGCGCGGGCGTGCCGGCTGTTCCTGCGGCTGCGCGACACCCGTGGCACCGAGCCGCACCTGGAGAGCTTCGGCGGGTGCATGCTCGGCCAGCTGTGTCCGCCGAGCCTGCTGATCGCGATCACCGTGCTCGAGTGCGTCTTCTTCCGCGCGCAGGGCATCCGCACCGTCTCGCTGAGCTACGCGCAGCAGACGAGCCGGAGCCAGGACCGCGAGGCGCTCGGCGCACTGCGCGCCCTCGCCACCGAGTACCTGGCCGGCATGGACTGGCACATCGTCCTGTACACCTACATGGGCGTGTACCCGGTCACCCGGGAGGGCGCGCTGCGGCTGCTGTGCGACTCGGCCGAACTCGCGGTGCGCGGCGGCGTGGCCCGGCTCATCGTCAAGACCTCCGCCGAGGCCTCCCGGGTGCCGACCGTCGCGGAGAACGTCGAGGCGCTGGAACTGGCCGGGGCGGTCGCGGCGGCCTCGAGGCGGCCGCCGCCCGGTCCGGCGGACCGGCCGGCGGACAGCGGCGTCCTGGACGAGGCCAGAGCCCTGATCGAGGCGGTGCTGAACCTGCACGGCGACGTGGGCCGGGCGCTGGGAGCCGGCGTGGAGCGCGGCTTCCTCGACGTGCCGTACTGCCTGCACCCCGACAACCCCGGCCGCACCCGCAGCCGGATCGAGCCGGACGGGCGGCTGGCCTGGTCCGACACCGGGCTGCTGCCGCTGGGGACGGCGGCCCGGCGCTCGCGCTCCGGCCACCTCGGCAGCACCGAACTGCTGACCGCGCTGTCCTTCATGAGGGACCGTTACGACGCGGACGCCGACGGGAGCACCCTCGCCGGCGGTGCGACAGCCCTGCCGGGCGGACGGAGGACCGATGACGGATGCTGACCGGCCGACCCACCTCGACCGGCTCATGCCGCGGTGGGACCGGCACGAGGTCCACCGCCGGCGGCTGCCGGCGGGCCCGCAGCAGGTGTGGGACGCCCTGTGGGACCTGAGGGTGCGCGACCTGGCGGTCACGACCGCGCTGATGCGCCTGCGCGGCGGCCCGGGCGCGTGGCGCGGCGGCATCGCGCCGGACCACGGTGACGCCCGGGTCGTGGACGCCATGCCGCCGAGGCCGCTGATCGCCGCCGAGCCGGACGAGCTGGTGCTGGTCCAGGTCGCGCGCTACGCCTCGACGCGCCCCGCGCAGGCGCGGGCGGGGGAGTGGACGGCCGAGGAGTTCGCCGCGTTCGCCGAGCCCGGCTGGTCGAAGGTGGCGATGAACTTCCGCTTCGTCGCCGGGGCGGGCGGCACCGACCTGATCACCGAGACGCGCGTGCTCAGCACCGACGCCGCGACCCGGCGGACCTTCGCGGCGTACTGGCTGGCCGTCCGGGCCGGCAGCGGGCTGATCCGGCGAGACATCCTACGAGCCGTCGGAAAAGCACTAGCGTGAGACCCGCTACGCACGGTGTCGACGGCGCCACGCAGGACCGGCCCGGTCGGGACCGCCCGATGGTCCGTTCGCAAGACGTTCAGCCCGTTCAGCCCCGACACCGAAGGTGCGTTCATGAACATCGAAGCGGCCCGCCCCCCGCAGCCCGCCGGATCCGCCGGGACACCGCCGCCCTCCTGGCCCGCCTACGCGGCGTGCGGCTGGGGGCTGCTCTTCGCCGGGATCAGCTTCTACTGGGGGGTCGGCGGCCGCGCCCTCCTCGACACCGTCGGCGGGGCGATCGAGCGGCGCGCCCTGGCCGGCGACACCGCCGTCTATGTGGCGGTCTGGGTCACCGGGGTGCTGAAGCTGTTCGGCGCCGCCCTGGCACTGGCCCTGGTGCGTCCCTGGGGCCCGCGGCTGCCGCGCCGCGCGCTGCTGCTGTTCGGGTGTGCCGCCGCGATCGGGCTGACGCTCTACGGCGGGGCGCTCGACGTGACGAACGCGCTCGCGGCCGCGCACGTGGTCGAGCCGTCGACGCCGATCGAGTGGAAGGCCCTGTGGTGGCACCTCTGGGTGTGGGACCTGTCGTTCCTCGTCTGGGGGATCCTGTTCGCCCTGGCGCTGCGCCGGTTCCGGTGGATCGCCCGGTCCGCGACCGCGCCGGCGCCGGGGCTGGTCGCGGCCCCGGCGCCGGAGGGTCGGTGGTCGTCACGAGGCCGGCAGCAACCGTAACTGTGCGGCCCGCACCCCGGCCTGGAAACGCGATGTCGCATTGATGTCGCGCATGAAGTCCGCGACGTATTTCCGATAGGTCCGCACCGAGATGCCGAGTTCGCGCGCCGCCACGTCGTCCGTCTGCCCCTCACTGAGCGAGGCGAGGATGAGTCTGGTCTTCTCGCACTGACGCGGATCGTCCAGCAGTGACAGCGGCAGCATCGGTGCGGCGGATTCCCAACTGTGCAGGAACAGCGCGTGCAGCGCCGTGAGAATCGCCTGGCTGCGGATGATCATTGTTTGCCATTGATCCGGCCCGAACTGGGAGATGAGCAGGCCGGTCCGGCGGTCGGCGAGCACCATCTCCTGGAGCCGCGCCTCGGTGACCCGGGACTGGTTGCGGCCGTCGCCGGGGAGCAGCGCGCGGACCCGGTGACGGTCGTCGCCGCCGCGGACCGGGAACAGGACCCGCATCGGCGCGGTGCTCCCGGACGATGCCCGCAGCGCCTCGGCGGCCGGTCGTAACGGGCCGTGGGTCATGCGCTCCGGCGTGCCCACGCAGACGAGCTCGCGGCGCGCCTCGGAGACCAGCCGTTTGACGGTCAGGGTGGCCGCCTCGTCGCTGTCGGACAGTTCCAGCACGCTCTGTTCGCCGCCGACGCTGCGGTGTTCGGCCAGGGCGTTGTCGATCAGGTGCATGGCCTCCGACAGGGCCCGCTCGATGCCGGCGCCGCCCGGTGGCTGGGGGCCGGCGGACAGCCTGGTGGCGGCCGGCGGGCGTGGCCCGTCCTCGTCGGCCCGGTCCCGGTCCCGGGCCCGGCGTGCGGCGCGGTCGGTGACGATGGCGTTCTCCAGCATCGTCAGCGCGCCGTCGTAATCGTCGAGCAGCGCTTCAGGCCGGGAGTCGATGAGGTCCGTAAGTCTTCGCGGTCCGCCGCCGGGCTGCGGATCGTCCGAATCCTTCGCTGGTCTGCCTGCGGACGGATTCCTCATGAGCACCCCTTACTGCGCAGACTCCGTAGTACCGGCTCTGAACGGACATCAGCCCTCCAAAACTCGGATGAGCACCACACCGGGGCGAGAGCATACGGGTGCGGTTTGAACATGGCGAGTCGGTCCCCTGTCAATGCCGTTAAGAATGAGCAAGTCCCATACGAGCACTGGGCCACCATTATGATTCGTGTACGGTTCTCAAAGGTTGGCGGGAATGCCGTCCGGGGTTTTCGGTGGGCGCCGTTGTCGGCCGCCGGGGCGCATGCGCATCGAGTCGGACCGCCGCGGCGTCGCCGCCACGCGCCGGGGGCCGGCGCGGCGGGCCGGGCGGTCGGCGCGGACCACCTCGGCGGCGGGCGGCCCGCCGTCCACCGTGAGGGTCGAGGTGGACCGTCCCCGGGCCGCCGGGGCCGGGTGCCCCGACGATCTCGTAGGGGCCGACGCGGCGCGATCGGGCATCCCCAGCTCCTCCATGACTGCTCCCCCGAGCGGATTCCCGCCCGTGAGGATAGCTTCCGTCAACGCCCTTGTACATGGCGGTAGCTGACGGCCCGACAGATCCACACGACACTGCTTCCGGGGCCGGTGCGGGGTGCCCCGACGCGGCCCGGTTCCGCACCGGCCGGCCGACTTTTTCGGCCCCGACCCCGGGACCGGGCCCCCGTTCCCACGCCGGCAGGCCGCCCCGACAGGAACCTGCGAAACACCGCCACCCGGCGCCCCTCCGGGGTCACAGGAACCTGCGAGGCCCCCGGTGCGCCCGAGGGCGCCCGGCTAGCGTCCACCACGTGGACATCGAGCCGAGCACCGACCTGTCGACGCAGTCTGGCCCTGCGTCCTACGCCCCGGAGTCAGCGGACCGGATGCCGCCGAGCCCGCGCGAGCACCTCGCCTCGCCCGTCACCCGGGCCGCCCTGCGGGTGCAGAACACCCTGCTCGCCGCGGCCCGCGAGTACCTGGCCGAGCAGGGTTTCGTCGAGATGCTGCCGCCGGTGATCGGCCCGGTCACCGACCCCGGCGCGCGCGGGGCCAAGCAGGTGGACGTGGACTACTACGGCCACCGCTACAAGCTGATGACGAGCAGCATCCTCTACAAGCAGGCGGCGCTCACCGCCTTCGGCAGGATCTTCTACGTCGCCCCGAACGTCCGTCTGGAGCCGCCGGAGACCGCCGGCACCGGACGCCACCTGGCCGAGTTCCACCAGCTCGACGTGGAGATCGCCGACGGCGACCGGGCCGACGCGATGCGCACGGCGGAGGGCGTGGTCACCTTCGCGGTGGCCCGGGTGGTCCGGGACCGGAGCGAGGAACTGGCGCTGCTGGGCCGCGACCCCGACGCCTTCGCGCCGCTGCTCGACGGCCCGTTCGGGCTGATCACCCACACCGAGGCGGTCGCCACGCTGGCCGGCCTCGACCACGGACAGAACCCCGACGCCGAAATCGACTGGCCGGGCGAGAAGTTGCTGTCGGAGAAGGCCGACCGCCCGTTCTTCGTCACCGACTACCCGAAGGGTTCGCGCGGGTTCTACGACAAGGAGGACCCGCGGCGCCCCGGCGTGCTGAACAACTTCGACCTGATCCTGCCCGAGGGGTTCGGCGAGGTCTCCAGCGGCAGCGAGCGGGAGGCGGAGTACCGGCGCATCGTCGCGCGCATCCGCGAGACCGGCGAGAACCCGGCGAAGTACGAGTGGTACCTGGAACTGCTGCGCGCGGGGATCCCGGGCAGCGCCGGATTCGGCATCGGCGTCGAGCGTCTGACCCGCTACGTGTCGGGGCTGGACCACGTGTGGCAGGCGGTGGCCTTCCCGAAACTGCCGGGGGTGGTCGCACCGTGACCGGGCTCAGCGCGCCGGGGTTCCCGGAGGCGCAGGTGCGGCACCGGGCCCGGGTGGGCGCGGAGGCGGTGTTCCCGGCCCGAGGGGACTACGGGGCGACGGTGTTCGGTCGCCCCGGTGTTCCGGAGGAGGGGGCCGGCCCCTACGACGGCGACCTCGTCGACGCCGCGCGGCTGGTGCCGCCGGTGTTCATGCCGCTGCGCCTGGAGAAGCTCATCGACCTCGGGCGCGAGCCGCTGCACTCGGACGTCGACCTGCGCACCACCGTCGGCGGGTTCGGATCCGCGCTGCCGCTGTACGTCTCGGCCTTCGGCTCGACCCGCGTCGCGAGCGGCGACCTGGGCCTGGCGGCGAGCCGGCAGGCGGGGCGGCTGGGGATCCCGATGGTCATCGGGGAGAACGTCGTCCCCACGGCCGGCTACCGGGGCGCCGCCGGCCCGGGGTTGCTCGACCGCCTGCTGGCCTACCAGGAGGCGGCCGCCTCCGACGCGGTCGGCGGCGTGGTCGTGCAGCAGAGCACCGACGACGCGGACCTCGAAGTCTGGAACCTCGTCTACAGCGATCCCGGGGTCCAGCCGCTGCTCCGGACCGGGCGTCTGGGCTTCGAACTGAAGACGGGCCAGGGCGCCAAGCCGGGGCTGGGCGGCATGACGCTGCTGGGCGCCGAGGGGGCGGCCCGGGCGTCGTCGCAGTACCTGGTCGAATCCGTCTTCGGCGAGTCGGCGGGCCAGTTCCTGCGCAGCGGCAGTCCCGGCACCTTCACCGCGGAGATCCTCACCCGGCAGATCCAGCTGATGCGCAACAACTTCCCGCGGGCGAGGGTCTGGGTGAAGCTGCACCCGGGCCGGGACGTCGGCTTCGCCGCCGAGACGGCGTGGCGGGCCGGAGCGGACGCGGTGACGGTCGACGGCGCCGAGGGCGGTACCGGGTGGGCGCCGACGGCGTTCCTGCGGCAGGTCGGGCTGTCGCTGGGGGAGTGTCTCCTGGAAGCCCGGGCCGAGGGGCGGCCACTGCTGGCCTCGGGGCGGATGTGGGAGGGCGCCCGGGTCGTGAAGTCGCTGGCGCTGGGCGCCTCGGCCGCCGGGCTGGGGCGGGCCGCGTTGCTCGCGGTGGACGAGGACGCGGCGGCGGGGTTGGAACGCCTGGTCGACAGCATCGCGCTGGAGCTGCGGCTCCTGATCAGCGCGCTGGGCAAGTACCGGGTGGCGGACGTCCGCGCCGAGGACGTCCGGCTGCCGGGGGGCGTGGCGACCGCCGGCCGGCAGGGCGCGTCCGCTCCTCGCTGAGACGGGCGGACCCCCGCGGCGCGACGCCGGAGCGCCGTGCCGCGGGGGCCGTCAGGAGCCGGTCAGCAGCTGACGCTGCGCTCGCAGTCGAGGTAGCGACGGATCTGCGCCTCGATGGCGGCCGCGCGGGCGTCCGTCACGTTGGCCTCCTGGAAGTGGCCCTGGCTGCGCAGGCGCTGGGCCTGCTGGCGCAGCTTGGCGGCCTGGACCTGCAGCTCGCCGATGTTGACCGAGACGGCGCCCCGGGCGGTGGCGGCCGGGGCGGGCGCGGCCTGGGCGGGCGCGGCGGCGAGGAGCAGGCCACCTGCGAGGACGGCCGAGACGGTCAGTGCGGACATGCGACGCATGATTCCCCCATGTTCTTCGATGGTTCACCTGGCTGTCGGTCATCCGTCGAACTGATGACCGATCAGTAGCGTAGGAGATCCCTGCGAATGATCTTGCATCGCGCTCCGCATTCCGGACACTCGGCGGGTCGGTGCCCCTGCCGATCGGCGGGGGTGTCCGATGCGTGCGGGTTACGCGCGAGGTGTCGGGGATGTGCAGGGAGGTGGCGATGTGGGCCGGTGTGCGGCTCGCGGCGGGCGGGGCGGCCGGGGCGTCGGCGTGACGGCCGGGTGGGGTTGTGCGGCCGTTTGCTACTGGCCGGTAATTTGGCTGATCATCACCTCCTCTGAGGCCCCGTCAGCTCGTAGGCTCTCGGCGGCCGAACGGTTCGAGCACAGATGGAGCACGTGATGGAACGATCCCACCCCCGCCGTGGACGCCGGGCGGCGAGCGCCGTCCTCGTGGTGGCGCTCGCGCTCGGTGGGGCCGCCGTCGCGCGACCCGCCCCGGCGGCCGCTGCGTCCGCCGCGGGCTCGTCCGCCGCGGGCTCGTCCGCCTCCGCCGCGTTCGCCGCCGGCTCGTTCCGGCTGGCCGACGTCCCGGCGCAGGACGGCGTCGTCCTCAAGGCCGATGTGTTCACCCCGGCCCCCGGCACCCCGGGCGCCGACCCGCAGGGGCGCTACCCGCTAGTGGTGCAGCCGGCCAGCTGGGGGCAGAACGACCTGGAGTACGTCGCCCAGGGCCGCGCGTTCGCCGCCGCGGGGTACGTCATCGTCACCTACACCGTGCGGGGCTTCTGGGGCTCCGGCGGAGAGGTCGACGTGGCCGGACCGAAGGACGTGGCCGACATCTCCACCGTGATCGACTGGGCGCTCGCGCAGACCCCGGCCGACCCGGAGCGGATCGGCATGGTGGGGCTCTCGCTGGGCGGCGGACTCACCCTGCTCGGCGCGGCCTTCGACCCGCGGATCAAGGCCGTCGCCTCGCTGAGCGGCTGGGCCGATCTGACCGACTCGCTGTACAGCGGCCGGACCCGGCACGTCCAGGCGGCCGCGGTGCTCGCCGGGATCCAGGCCCCGACCGGTCGCCGCAGCCCCGAGTTCGCGCGGGTGCTGGACGACCTCTTCGCCGACCGCGACCTGCCCGAGGTCGTCCGCTGGGCGGACGCCCGGTCCCCGGCGCGCTACCTGGACCGGATCAACGCCAACGGCACCGCCGTCCTGCTGGCCAACGCCTGGGGCGACAGCTTCTTCAACCCCGGTCAGGTCACCGCCTTCTACCAGCGGCTGACCGGGCCCAAGCGCCTCGAACTGCGCCCGGGCGACCACGCGAGCCAGGAGTTCACCGGCCTGCTCGGCCTGTCGAACGCGGCCTGGGGCAGCGCCCGTTCGTGGCTCGACCAGTACCTCAAGGGGGCCCCGGGCGACCGGCGGCCGCCGGTCGACCTGGAGGTCCGCCCCGCCGGTACGCACGAGAGCCGCCCCGACTGGCAGTCCGTCAGTTCCCGCACCGACCGCCTGGCGCTGGGCGCCGAGACCCTCGGTGGGCCGGCCGGGACCGACTGGCGGGCGACCGTGCTGGGCAACACCGCCTCCGGCGCGAGCGGCGGCGTCGCCCTGCTGTCCGGGCTGGCCGACCAGGTGGTGCACCTGCCGCCGACCGCCGTCGTCCCGCTGCTCGACCGCTCCGCCGTCGTCGTCCGCCGGTCGGCGCCCTACCCGCAGGGCCTGTCGGTGCGCGGCGCCGCCCGGGTGCACACCACGGTGACCGCGTCCGCCGCACAGGGCACGGTCGTCGCCTACCTCTACGACGTGAACGCGCTCGGCGTCGGCCGGCTGATCTCGCACGCCCCGCAGAGCTGGTCCGGCCGGCCGCCGGGGCAGCCGTTCGCGCTGGACGTCACGCTCTTCGACACCGCCTACGACCTGCCCGCCGGCCACGGGCTCGCGCTGGTGCTCGGCACCCGGGACGCCCTGTACGGCGGTCTCACGCCGTCGGGCAGCACCGTGACCTTCGGCTCCTCGGCCGCCGACCCGTCCGAACTGGTCCTGCCGGTGCGCTGACCGGTGCGCCGACCGGCACGTTCCGGGGCCGGGCTACGGCTTGAGGTCCGCCAGCACGGCCTGCGCCGCGTTGTGGCCCGGGATGCCGCTGACGCCGCCGCCGCGGATCGCTCCCGCGCCGCACAGCAGCACGTCCGGGTGCGCCGTCGCCACGCCCCAGCGGGCGGCGGCGCCGTCCGGCTCCTCGTCGGCGAAGGGGAACGCGAGGTCCCGGTGGAAGATGTGACCGCCCGGCAGGCCGACCTCCCGTTCCAGGTCCGGCGGAGTCCTGGCCTCCACGCAGGGCCGCCCGGCGGCATCCGTCGCCAGGCAGTCGGCGATCGGCTCGGCCAGGACCTCGTCGAGCCGCGCCAGGCTCGCCGCCAGCGCGCGCTCCTTGGCGGCCGGGTCGGTGAACAGCCGGGCGGGCATGTGCAGGCCGAACAGGGTCAGGGTCTGGAGCCCCTGCCGGAGTGCCTCGGGCCCCAGGATCGACGGGTCGGTGAGGGTGTGGCAGTAGATCTCCGAGGGTGGCGCCGAGGGCATCCGGCCCGCCCGCGCCTCGGCGTAGGCCGTCTCCAACTGCCGGTAGCCCTCGGCGATGTGGAAGGTCCCGGCGAAGGCGTCCCGGGGATCCGCGGCGGCGTCCCGCAGGCGCGGCAGCCGGCGCAGCACCATGTTGACCTTCAGCTGGGCGCCCTCCGGCGCCGGCCCGGGCTCCTCGCCCAGCAGCCGGGCCAGCACCGCCGGGGCGGCGTTCACCAGGACCTTGCGGGCCACCGCGGTCGCCTCGCCGCCCTGATGACGGTAGGACACCTCGGCGTCACCGGTGCCGTCGGTGGCGACGGCGGTGACCTCGCAGCCGGTCCGGATCAGCGCACCGGCCCGCAGCGCCGCCTCGGCCAGCGCGTCCGTCACCGCGCCCATCCCGCCGACCGGGACGTCCCAGTCGCCCGTCCCGTTGCCGATCACGTGGTACAGGAAGCAGCGGTTCTGCCGGAGCGAGGGGTCGTGGGCGTGGGTGAAGGTGCCGATCAGCGCGTCCGTCAGCACCACGCCGCGGACCAGGTCGTCGGCGAAGGTCCGCTCGATCGTCTCGCCCAGGGGCCGTTCGAAGAACGACTCCCAGGCGGCGTCGTCCGCGATCCGCCGGCGCAGCTCGGCCCGTGCGGGCAGGGGCTCGGTGAGGGTGGGGAACACCCGCTCGGCGAGCCGCCCGGTCGTGGCGTAGAAGCCCTGCCAGGCCTCCCACTCCCGGTCGGCCCCGGTCAGCGCCCGGAACGACGCCCGCGTCCGGTCGGGATCGGCCGCGTCCACCAGCAGTCCGGTGGGGCGCCCGTCCCGGACGGTGGGCGTGTACGAGGCGATCCGGCGCCGCCGCAGGTCCAGCCGCAGTCCCAGGTCCCGCACGACCTTGCGCGGCAGCAGGCTCACCAGGTACGAGTAGCGCGACAGCCGGGCGTCCACGCCCGGGAACGCCCGGGCCGACACCGCCGCCCCGCCCACCTGCGGCAGCCGTTCGAGTACCAGTACCCGGAGTCCGGCCCGCGCGAGGTACGCCGCCGCCACCAGGCCGTTGTGCCCGCCACCGACGATCACGACGTCGTGCCGGGAGGACGACTCTGCGTTCACGCGGCCACGCTACGCCACGGCGCAGGGCCGGGGAACAGGTCGCGCGTCGTCCGCTTTCCGCCCGCGACCGCCGTCGCCGGCCGGACCGCCGTCGGGGCCCGCGACCGGGTGCGGTGGCGTCGCTGCGGCGGCGTCGCTACGGCGCGGGGGATCTCGGCGTGTGGTGGACGGCGTTGTTCACCGCCGGCACCGGTGGTGTCGGGTGGGCGCGCTGCCCGCGCAGCCAGACGAACAGCAGCACGCACGGCAGCAGCAGGCCGCCGAGGCCGAACACCACGAACGCCGTGAGGCTGTCGACGTGCCGGACCAGCCACGCGAAGTTCTGCCCGAAGAAGCCGACCACGAAGGAGAGCGGCAGGAACACGGTCGCGATGATCGTGAGCCGCTCCATGGTGGCGGTCTGGCGCAGGTTGATCCTGTTCTGCTCGACCGAGATCACCGCGATGTTGGCCTCCAGGACGGTGGCCAGCAGGTCGCGTTGGGCGGCGACCTCCTCGTTGACCAGCAGCAGGTGGTCGTGCACGTCGCGGAAGTACGGCAGCAGCTCGGTCGCCGACCTGCTGGGCCGCAGCCGCCGGGCGAGCACGGCGAGCAGGGGGTGGACGGCGCGGTAGAAGTCGGTGGCCTCGCGGCGCAGGAAGTAGATCCGCTCGGTCGGGGCGACGGTGCCGGAGAACACGGTGGACTCGATCTGCTCGATGTCGCGTTCGAGTTCGTTGACGACGGGTGCGTAGCTGTCGACCACCTGGTCGAAGATCGCCCACAGGGTCGAGGCGCTGCCGGTCCGCAGCAGTTCCGGGCGGCGTTCGAGCCGGCTGCGGGCACCGGCCAGCTCGCTGGCGATGCCCTGGCGGACGGTGATCACGAAGTGCTCGGCGAGGAAGACGCTGATCTCGCCGGTGTCGACCTCCTCGCGTTCGTCGTCGTAGCGAGCGGTGCGCAGGATGATCAGCTCGGTGCCGTCCTCGTACTGCTCCGCCTTCGGTCGCAGGTGGAAGGCCTGGGCGTCCTCGACGGCGAGTTCGTGCAGTCCGAAGCTCTCGCGCACCCTGGCCAGCTCCTCGGGGCCCGGTTCGAACAGCCCCAGCCAGACGAAGCCGCCCTGCGCGCAGCGCGCGGCCGCCTCCTCCAGCGGCATCGGCCCCTCGTGCTGGCGACGTCCGTCGCGGTAGTGCGCGCAGTCGACGATCATGGCCTTCCTCCTCGCGCCCGGCCGACCGCGCCGTGTGTCGCCCCACCGGCGGCGCAGCACGCCGCGATCGCCTCACACCACCAGACTGCTCCTCCGATCCGGCCGGGGCCGCCCCACGGGCCCGGGAGCGCGCCGGCCCGGGCGGTTCAGACGGTCGGGGGGAGCGGGTCTCCGAGGTAGCGGCGCCCGGCTATCTGCTCGAAGATCAGGTTGGTCCGGGTCTGGGCCACCGCCGGGTGGGTGGTGAGGTGGTCCACGACGAAGTCGCGCAGGCCCTCGGGGCCGGCGACGCCGACGTGGAGCAGGTAGTCGTCGGATCCCGCCATGTGGAACACCGCCAGGACGCCGGGCAGATCGGGGGCGGTGCCGCGGAAGCTCTCGTTCTGCTCCCGGGTGTGGGCCCGGAGCCGGACGGAGATCATCGCCTGCAGCGGCAGGCCGATCGCGGCGGGGTCGACATCGGCCCGGAACCCGCGGATGATTCCGCGCTCCTGCAGCGCGCGCACCCGGGCCAGGCAGGTGGAGGGGGCGATGCCCACCGTCTCGGCGAGCGCGTTGTTCGGCATCCGGGCGTTGTCGGCGAGGGTGCGCATGATCGCCCGGTCCACGTCGTCGACGGGCGCCCTCCGGACGTGCGGATTATTCGGCATGCCGGGCAGGATTCCAGCTGATTCCGTCGATTCGCAAGAGTTTGCGAGGTCGTGCCGAATCTTGTTCGGGAGATCTTCCGCCGGGCTCCGCGAAGTTCCATCCTGGCCGCGAGCGGCGCACGCCTCTCCGCCGTCCCCGCCCGGGACCGGCCCGCACCGACCCCGGAGTGCCGTTCCCATGAGCCCGACCGCCGCCTTCGCCGCCGCGACCGCCGAGACCGCCGGCATCACCCGCATCGCCGACATCGCCGCCGGGCTGGCCGAGCCGGCCGGGACCGCCGTCGACCCGGGGGCGGAGCTGGACGGCCGAGACTTCGAGCTCCCCGCGGGCGGCCTGGACGACGACCGCCGCCTGCGCGCCCTGGACACCGTGGACGAGTACCTGTCCAGGAAGCGCCGGCACCTGGTCGGTTACCAGGCCACCCAGGACATGCAGGGCTGCGCGCTGGACCTGGCCCGGTTCATGCCCAACAACATCAACAACCTCGGCGACCCGTTCCAGAGCGGCGGCTACAAGCCGAACACCAAGGTCGTCGAGCGCGCGGTGCTCGACTACTACGCGACCCTGTGGAACGCCGAGCGGCCGCACGACCCCGCCGACCCCGAGTCGTACTGGGGCTACATGCTGTCCATGGGCTCGACCGAGGGCAACATGTACGCGCTCTGGAACGCCCGGGACTACCTGGGCGGCAAGGCGCTGATCCAGCCGCCGACGGCCCCGTTCGACGCCCTGCGGTACGTCCGGGCCGCGCCCGACCGGCACAACCCCAACGCCCACCGCCCGGTGGCGTTCTACTCCGAGGACACCCACTACTCCTTCGCCAAGGCCGTCCGGGTGCTGGGCGTCGAGACCTTCCACACGGTCGGGCTGGAGAAGTACCGGGACGAGTGCCCGCTGGTCGACCCCGCCACGGGGCGCCGCGAGTGGCCCACCGAGGTGCCGTCCCGCCCCGGCCCCTCGGGCCGCTCCTGGGACGGCCCGGGCGAGATCGACATCGACGCCCTCGCGGTGCTGGTCGAGTTCTTCGCCGCGAACGGTCACCCGATCTTCGTCAACCTCAATCTCGGCAGCACCTTCAAGGGCGCCCACGACGACGTCCGGAAGGTCTGCGAGCGCCTGCTGCCGATCTTCGAGCGGTACGGCCTGATCCGGCGTGAGGTGGCCTACGGCACGGACCCGAGGACCGGTGAGCCGCTGGTCGACCTGCGCAGGGGTTTCTGGATCCACGTGGACGGCGCGCTCGGCGCCGGCTACGCGCCGTTCCTGCGGATGGCCTCCCAGGACCCGGCGGCCTACGGCTGGACCCCCGAAGTCGACCTGCCCGCCTTCGACTTCGGCCTCACGCTGCCCACCGCGGAGTTCGGCGACCTCGACATGGTCTCCTCGATCGCCATGAGCGGCCACAAGTGGCCCGGCGCGCCGTGGCCCTGCGGCATCTACATGACGAAGGTCAAGTACCAGATATCGCCGCCGTCCCAGCCGGAGTACATCGGTGCGCCGGACACCACCTTCGCGGGCTCCCGGAACGGCTTCTCCCCGCTGGTCCTCTGGGACCACCTGTCCCGGCACTCCTACCAGGACCAGGTGGACCGGATCCGCACCGCCCAGGAGCTGGCCGGCTACCTGGAAGGGCGGCTGCGGGACATGGAGCGCGAGACGGGCGTCGAGCTCTGGCCGGCCCGCACCCCGGGCGCCGTCACCGTGCGCTTCCGCAAGCCCGGACCCGACCTGGTGGCGAAGTGGTCGCTGTCCTCCCAGGACGTGCTGATGGTCCCGGGCGACGAGTCCACCCGCCGCAGCTACGCGCACGTCTTCGTGATGCCCTCGGTCGACCGGACGAAGCTGGACGCCCTGCTGGCCGACCTCGCCCGGGATCCCGCCCTCCGCGCCCCGGCCGGCTGACCGGCCCCGGCCGGCCCGGTGCGGCGGTGGTCCCGGGGAGTGCCGTCGGCTCAGCGGGGGAGTGCCGTGGGCTCAGCGGGTGCGGGCCCGGTCCCGGCGCGGGGCGGCCGCCGCCGGTCGGGTGCCGGGGGCCGGCGGGAACCACTCGCACGGCGCGGCCGCCGGGGAGACGGCGGCCGGGGCGAGCGGGCGCGCGGCCGGTGCGACCAGCTGGGGGTCGACGGTGAGCGCCGTGACGCCCAGCGGCTCGGCGAGGGCGCGCAGCGCGGGCTCGGCGAGGGCGATCCAGGGCTGCGCGGGGCCGAACGCGGCCGCCAGGCGCTGCTCGGTGGTGAAGGCGACGGCCGTCCGCCCGCCGAGCGGGGTGCGGAAGAAGCGGGCGGTGTGTCCCAGCGGGCCCGGCCGGACGGGGACGAGCAGTCGTCCGGCCGGGACGCGTTCAGAGGGCTCGGAGTCGTCCGAGCTGTGGCGCCGGTCCATGGTGGTCCTCCGTAGGGGCGAGATCCTCGGGCGCGCCGGACCGGCCTGGACGGCTCGGACCGGTGCCCGCACCTGACACTGTTCCCGGCGCGGAGGCGCCTCGGCCCGGCCCTGACGCTTCCTTGATCCGCACGCCCGGACTCCTGACACGGCATTGACACCTGCCACCGCCCGGGCCCGCGGTCCGGGGCCCGCCGCCCGGGGCCACCGTCAGGGCCCGCCGCCCGGGGCCCGGCCGGTGCGGCGGGACGGCCCCCCGGAGGTCAGGCGGAGCGGCGGTAGTAGGT
The DNA here is from genome assembly GCF_053587085.1 of Kitasatospora sp. NPDC003701. Classification (NCBI taxonomy): domain Bacteria; kingdom Bacillati; phylum Actinomycetota; class Actinomycetes; order Kitasatosporales; family Streptomycetaceae; genus Kitasatospora; species Kitasatospora sp. NPDC003701. The sequence continues at coordinate 33,323 of NZ_JBSFNM010000062.1, read as the reverse complement.
GATGGAGACCTTGACCGCGCCGTCGTCCGGGGCGGTGGCGAGTACGCGGACGAGGGCGATGTCCCGGCCGCCCTGGGCGCGGACGCAGAAGCTGCGGTCGGTGCGCAGCAGGGTGAACGGCAGGGTGGCGGCCGGCTGGGTCTCGATGCCCTTGACGCAGTCGGGGAGGGTGAGCCGGTCGGCCGGGGCGACGTAGGCGTCGCTGTCCTCCGGGATGTAGAACTCGCCGGCGTGGCGGCCCAGGTACCAGGTGGAGGTGTCCTGGGCGGCGACCTTCCCGGTCTTGAGGTCGAACTCGTAGGAGTGGTCCGGGGAGGTGAGGGCGAGGTCGGTGTAGACGGCGGTGAACCCGGGGATCGTGGTCGGCTCCGGCGAAGCGGAGGGGGTGGAGGGGGTCGAAGGCGCAGGAGAGGTCGGGGCCACGCTGCCAGTGGCGGCGACGTTCTGGTCGTCGAGGTCGTCGAAGGCCTCGGGGTCGAGCAGCAGAAACGCGCCGGCGGCGCCGACGACCAGGGCGGCGGTGGTCAGGAGCGCGGTGCGGGCGCCGCGGCGTGCGGTGGTCGCGGCCCTGCGCCCGCGGGGGGCGGGCTGCAGCCGGGTGGGCTCCGGGGCGGGGCGGACCAGGGCGGTCGGGGCGTCGGCGGCGGCGCGGGCCGGGTCGAGGGCCGGGTCGAGGGCGGTGGCGGGCGGGGGAGGCGTGGTCGGCAGCTCGGTGTGGCGGCGGAGCTCGGCTCTGACCCGCCGGGGCAGCCAGTCGTCGGCGAGGCGGAGCTCGTCGCCGGTGGCGGGGTGGTTGCGGGCGGTCTCGATCAACCGGGCGGTGCTCGGCCGGTGTGCCGGCTCCTTGGCGAGGCAGAGCCGGACGACGTCGTGCAGTCCGGACGGCAGCCGGGAGAGGTCGGGCTCCTCGTGCACCGCCCGGTAGAGCGAGGCCGGCTCGGGGCCGTCGCCGAAGGGCGGGGTGCCGGAGCCGACGTAGGCGATCAGGGCGCCCAGGGCGAAGACGTCGGTGGCCGGGGTGGCGGGCAGCCCGAGGATCTGCTCGGGGGCCATGAAGCCCGGTGAGCCGATGCGCAGGCCGGTGCCGGTGAGCGGGCTGGCGTCGGCGGCGCGGGCGATGCCGAAGTCGATGACCCGGGGGCCGTCGGCGGCGATCAGGACGTTGCCGGGCTTGAGGTCGCGGTGGACGACACCCGCGGCGTGGATCACCTGGAGGGCCTCGGCGATGCCGGCCAGGAGCAGCAGGACGGTCCGCTCGGGCAGCGGGCCGTGCTGGTGGACGACCTGCTGGAGGGAGGGGCCGGGCACGAAGGTGGTGGCCAGCCAGGGGGCGGCGGCGTCGGTACCGGCATCGACCACCTGGGCGGTGTACAGGCCGTGGATGCGCCGGGCGCTGGCCACCTCCTGGGCGAAGCGGTGCCGGAACTCGGGATCCTCGGCGAGCTCGGGCCGGACGACCTTGAGCGCGACCGGTCGCCCGCCCGGGGTGTAGGCGAGGTAGACGCGGCCCATGCCGCCCGCGCCCAGCCGCGCGCAGAGGCGGTAGCCGCCGACCTCGCGGGGGTCGTCCGGGGACAGCGCCTGGAACGCCGTGGGCGACTGGGCGCCGAAGGGCTCTGCGGTCATGGCTGGCTCCCAGCGGATCGAGTGAGGGTGGCGGCGCGAGCCCGGTGGGAGGTCCCACGGAAGGCTCTCGGGTGCGCCGGCGTCCGGAATCGCACCGGATCATAACCCCGACTGTAGTTTCAGTCAGGACCGGGTCGGGTGGGGTCGACGGGGCGGACATCCCGGTAGGATGATCCCTCGTGGCTGACCGTCGAACCTTGATCATGGAAGCGGCCGCGCGGGTCATCGCCCGGCGCGGTGTCCGCGGGCTGCGGGTGGAGGAGCTGGCGACCGAGGCCGGCGTGTCCACCGCGCTGATCTACTACCACTTCAAGGACCGCGCGGGGATCCTCCGGGCGACGTTGGAGTTCATCAACGACCGGGCCGGGCGCTACACCACGGAGCGCGCGGCGGATGCGCCACCGCTGGACGCCCGGGGCGAGCTGGAGCAGACGCTGCTGCTGGAACTCCAGGACACCCCCGAGGTGCGGGAGAACAGCACGGCCTGGGGGGAGCTGCGGGCGAGCGCGGTGTTCGACCCGGACCTGCGGGAGGACCTGGCCCGGGCGACGCTCGTCTGGGTGCAGGAGGTCGCCGAACTGCTCGGCACGGTGCGGCCGATGAACGGGGCCGCCGCGCTGGCGAGCTCCGCCGAGCGGCTGACCGCGCTCCTGGAGGGGCTGAGCGTCCGGTGGCTCAGCGGCAGCCTGCCGGCGGAGCACGCGCGCGAGCTGCTGACCGGCGCGATCGACATCGAGCTGGAGCGGCTGCGCCGCTAGTGCATCGCGGTGCGGGTCGGCCCCGGGTCACGGCCCGGGGCCCTTTCGCGTCCCGGCCCGCGCCGTCTGCCCCACCTGCGCCCACCTGTCTCCCGATTCTTGACTGAAATTTCAGTCAATGCGACAGTGGGGCCAGGGCACCCGGTCGTGACGGTTCGGGGCGTCCGCCGCAAGGCCACCGGTCGCCCGGTGGGCAATACTTGATTCCGGAGATCCGTATGAGCGACAACCAGGGTGACGGTCGTTCCCTGTTCGGCCGACTTTTCGGAGCCCAGCCCCCGCGCGGGCCGGTCCCGGACGCCGGGCCGGCCGAGGACGCCGAGGCGGGACTCCCGCAGTGGTGGGTGGACCGCGACGACGTGCCGCACGCCCGGACCTGGATGTCCTGGCCCTCCCGCAAGTCCGTCTGGGGCCGGCAGCTGGGCGGCGTCCAGCAGGACATCGCGCTGATCGCGCGGACGATCGCCCGCTTCGAGCCGGTGCTGATGTGCGCCCCGGACGACTACAGCGTCCGGGAGGCCCGGTCCCTGTGCGGCCCCGCCGTCACCGTGACCGACGCCGTGCCCACCGACGACCTCTGGATGCGGGACACCGCCCCGGTGTTCCGGCGCGACGGCTACGGGCGGCTCGACGCCGTCGGCCTCAACTTCAACGGCTGGGGCCACAAGCAGACCCACCGGGACGACGCCGAGGTCGCGCGCGGCATCGCCGGCATGCTCCGACTTCCCTTCTCCCGCGCGGAGTTCGTCGGCGAGGGCGGGTCGGTCGAGACGGACGGCGACGGCACCGTGATGGCGACCGAGAGCAGCCTGGTCAACAAGAACCGCAACCGCGGCCTGAGCCGGGACGAGATCGAGGACGCCGTCCTGGAGGTGTACGGCGCGGACCGGATGATCTGGGTCCCCGGGATCAAGGGCAAGGACATCACCGACGACCACATCGACGTCACCTCCCGGTTCGTCCGGCCCGGCGTCGTCATGGTGCAGCTGCCCCCGGCGGACCGCGACGACGTCTGGGCCCGGGACGCCCGCGAGCAGTTCGACATCCTCTCCCGGGCCACCGACGCCAGGGGCCGCCGGCTGCGGGTGATCCGGGTGGACGGCCCCGACACCGTCCGCTCGCGCGACGCGAAGTTCGTCGACTCCTACCTCAACTTCCACGTCGTCAACGGCGGTGTGATCGCCGCGCAGTTCGGCGACACGGCCAAGGACGAGGCCGCCCGGCGCACGCTCGCGGAGGCCTTTCCCGGGCGCGAGGTCGTCCAGCTCGACGTCGACCGCCTGATGGCCGGGGGCGGTGGCATCCACTGCTCCACCATGCAGGAACCGCTGCCCTAGGGCCTGTCTTCGAACTCCCGCCTGCGGTGCGACGCCGGGGCACGCACCTCGCCGCGTTGTCGTCAGTCGCCAATGCTACGCAGTGGCTCCATCCTCCGCCTTGCGATGCACGCACCCCAACGCCGCACCGCCCGCCCTCCGGGCGGACGACGGGAGTTCGAAGACAGGCCCTAGATCCTGCCTTCGAACTCCCGCCCGCGCGTCGACCCCGTCCGCGCGGTCCACCACCCTCATCCAGTCGGAGCGTCCCGTGTCCAACCCGCCCCCGTCGTCCGCCCTTTCCCGAATTGCCCCGTCCCGCCGGACGATGCTGCGCGCCGCGGCCGGCGCCGGCCTGCTGGCCCTCGGCGCCGCGGCCTGCGCCCCGTCGGACGACGCGGACCGGCCGGATCCGTCGGGCTCCGCCGAGCCGCCGGCCCCGGACACCTCCGCCCCGCCCGCCGCGGGCGGGCCGGCGGCGACGCCCGGGCGCCGCTTCGGCGCGGAGTGGGAGGGCCACGCCCGCACCTTCATGTCCTGGCCGGCGTCCACCGGTATCTGGGCCGACCAACTCCCCGACGTCCGTGCGGACATCGCGCGACTGGCCCGCGCCGTCGGCGGCTACGAGCCGGTGGTGATGTTCGCCCGCCCCGCGCAGGTCGACGCGGCGCAGAACGCCTGCGGCAAGGACGTCGAGGTCGTCCCGCTGCCCGTCGACGACCTGTGGGCCCGGGACACCGTGCCGGTGTTCGTCGAGGACGGCGGCACGGTGAAGGGCGTCGACTTCAACTTCAGCGGCTGGGGCAACAAGCAGAAGGAGCACGGGAACGACACGGCACTGGCCGCCGCCGTCCTCGGCAAGTACGGGATGGAACGGGTCCGCACGCCGGTGGTCGCGGAGGGCGGCTCCTTCGAGACCGACGGACAGGGCACGCTGCTGGTCACCGAGAGCTCGGTGGTCAACCAGCGTCGCAACCCGGGCAAGAGCCGGGACGAGATCGAGGCCGAGCTCAAGAAGGCCCTCGGCGTGACGAAGGTGATCTGGTTCGCCGGCGTGCGCGACCAGGACATCACCGACGCGCACGTGGACTGCCTGGTGCGGTTCGCGGCCCCGGGGGTCGTCCTGCTGGACCAGCCGTTCCCCGGTGCGCCCGCCGACGTCTGGTCCCGCTCCGCCGCCCAGGCGCGCGAGGTGCTCAAGGGCGCCACCGACGCCCACGGCAAGCCGCTGCGGGTGATCGACCTGCCGCAGCCCGACCCGGACCGGATCACCGGGCGGGGCGACGCGTTCGTCTCCTCGTACATCAACTTCTACGTCGCCAACGCGTCGCTGTTCCTGCCGCGCTTCGGCGACGCCAAGGCCGACGACCGGGCCCAGCAGATCCTGCGCGACCACTTCCCCGGCCGCGAGATCGTGCCGGTGAAGATCGACAACATCGCCTCCGGCGGCGGTGGGATCCACTGCTCCACCCACGACCAGCCCGGCAAGCCGGAGGCCGGCTGACAGCCGACCGGCCCGGTCGCACCGGACGGCTCACCGCCGCGCTCCGCGCCCGCCGCCGGGGCGGTGAGCTCCGGCCCCGAGCCCCGAGCCCCGAGCCCCGAGCCCCGAAGCCCCGAGTCGGCGGGCTCGGGGCTTCGGCGTGCCGGTGCGGCGGGGAGGGCGCGGCCGGAGCCGCCGCGCCCCGCCGCGGCCACTGACCGGGCGGTCAAGCTCAGCGGTGCGCCGCGCGGCAGTCGGCCATCTCCGCGTCGACGGCCTCGCCGAGCAGCCTGCGGGCGTGGTCGAGCGGCAGCGATCCGCTCAGCCAGCGGATGCTGAGCCCCTCCAGCAGGGCCGTGAGGCGCTCGGCGGACGCGGCGTGGGCCGGTGCGGTGCCGGCGGGGTGGGCGCGGCCGAGCAGTTCGGCGATCTCGTGCACCCAGGTGTGGGTGGCCCTGGCGAGATCCTCGCGCAGGCCGGACTCGAACACCGCGCTCGCCCTCAACTCGCCCCAGGCGGTGCTGTTCTCGCGCACCTCGGCGGAGTTCTGGAGTTCCAGCAGCAGGGCCTGCTCCAGCTCCGCCCGAGGGTCCTTCGCGGCGTTCTCGTGGTCGGGCTCCGCGGTGTAGCGGTCGGCCCGCTCGCCGATGAACTCCAGGGTCTCGCGGAGGATCCCGGCGCGGTCGGTGAAGTGGTAGTAGATCAGCGCGGTCGAGACGCCGGCCTCGGCCGCCAGTTCCCCCACCCGCAGCCCGCGTACGCCGCGCCGCGCGATCACGCGGGTGGCGGCTCTGACGATCTCTGTTCGACGGTCTGACACGGGTGCCCACTCTACTCGTACGAACCCGTTTCCGGACCCGCATCCTGATCATTTCTTCAGGATGCGGCCTCGCAGGGCGTTTCCCGGCCCCGCCCGGGGCGTCGGCCGGGATACCGATTCGGTGCGTCCGCGCACGGAGCGGGCTTTTCGGGCCCACCGCGGGCCGGGCGCAGAAGCTTTGCTCCGAGATGTTGACTGAACTTTCAGTTCAGTCCAGGATGTGGTCACCCCTCACCCTCCCGATCCCTCCAGGGAGCCCCATGAACACCCCCACCCCCACCCGGCGCAGCCTGCTCAGGTTCGGCGCGGCGGCGCTCCCCCTGGCGGCCCTCGGCACGGCGCTCCCGGCGAGCGCCCGCGCCGCCACCGCGGCCCCGGCCGGACCGGTGCTGCGGATGCCGGCGGAGACCGACCGGCACACCCGGACCTTCATGGCCTGGCCCGCGCTGTTCTCGGTCTGGCAGAACCAGCTGTCCGCCGTCCGCCGGAACATCGCCGACCTCGCCCACGAGATCTCCCGCTTCGAGCCGGTGGCGGTGCTGGCCCGCCCAGGACAGGCCGCCGAGGCGCGGTACCAGTGCGGCTACGGCGCCTACCACCCGATCGAGATCCTGGAGATCGCCAACGACGACCTCTGGATCCGCGACTTCGGGCCGACCTTCGTCGTCGCCCCCGGGGCGATCGCCGGCGTCGACACCAACTTCAACGGCTGGGGCAAGGCCGGCACGGCCTACTACCAGCCGTTCGCCCAGGACGCCGCGGCCGCCGCGACGCTCCTCGCCGAGTACGGCATCGACCGGATCCGGGCCCCGTTCGTCGGCGAGGGCGGCTCGCTGGAGACCGACGGCGAGGGCACCCTGCTGGCCACCGTCAGCTCGCTGGTCAACCCCAACCGCAACCCGGGCATGGACCGGGCGCAGGTCGAGCGGGCGCTGAAGTCGACGCTGGGGATCGACAAGGTCGTCTGGGTCCCGGGCCTGGCCGGGCAGGACATCACCGACTGCCACATCGACTGCCTGGCCCGCTTCACCGCCCCCGGCCAGGTCCTCCTGGACCAGCCCGGCCCGGGCACCGACCCCCGATGGGTGGCCGTCTACGAGGAGGCCAAGCGGGTGCTGCGCAGCGCCACCGACGCCCGGGGCCGGCGTCTTCAGGTCACCGAACTCCCCGGGCCGGACCGCACCCTGATCCGCGGCCGCGGCAAGGACTTCCTGTCCAGCTACACCAACTACTACACCGTCAACGGTGCGGTGATCGCCCCGCAGTTCGGCGACGGCTACGCCGACGGCGTCGCCTACGCGATCCTCCAGGCCCGGTACCCCGACCGCAGGATCGTCCAGGTCGACATCGACGCCATCGCGAGCGGCGGTGGCGGCATCCACTGCTCCACGCAGTCCCAGCCGGCCGTGCCCGACACCCGCTGAGGCACCCGGGCCCGCTCCCGCCCGGGGCGCCACCCGTGCCCCGGGCGGGGGCCTCCACTCCACTGACCGAACGTTCGAGCAGAGAAGAGTTCCATCGTGAGTTTCCGCATGCCCGCCGAGTGGACCGAGCACGAGGGCTGCCTGATGGCCTGGCCCACCAGGGCCGAGCTCTGGGGCGAGACCCTGGACGAGGCCAGGCGGGAGTACGCCGAGGTCGCCCGGGCGATCTCCGAGTTCGAGCCGGTGACGATGGTCGCCTGTCCCGGGCAGGGCGAGGAGGCGCGGGCCCTGTGCGGGGAGGGCGTCGAGGTGGTGGAACTGCCCATCGACGACTCCTGGTTCCGCGACTCGGGGCCGATCTTCGTGCTGGGCCCCGAGGGCGAGCGCGCCGGCGTGGACTTCCGCTTCAACGCCTGGGGGCAGAAGCACCACCCGTTCGACACCGATGACCGGATCGCCGCCCTGCTGCTGGAGCGGCTGGGCGTCGAGCGGATCGACTCCCGGATGATCCTGGAGGGCGGGGCCGTCACCGTCGACGGCGAGGGCACCCTGATCACCACCGAGCAGTGCCTGCTCCACCCCAACCGCAACCCGGGCCTGAGCAAGGCGGAGATCGAGGCCGAGCTGGTGGCCAAGCTCGGTGTCAGCACGGTCATCTGGCTGCCCCACGGCGGTCTGCTGGACACCGAGACCGACGGCCACGTCGACGGCGTCTGCGCGTTCGTGGCCCCCGGCAAGGTGGTCGTCCAGCTCCCGAGCGACCCCGGCCACCCCGACTACCACCGGATGCGCGAGAACCGGGCCGTCCTGGAGGCCGCCGTCGACGCCCGGGGCCGCACGCTGGAGATCGTCGACCTGCCGCAGAGCGCCTTCGTCGACGTCGACGGCAAGGAGACCGAGGTCGGGTACCTCAACTTCTACATCGCCAACGGCGGCGTCGTCGTCCCGGTCGCGGGCGTGCCCCAGGACGAGGACGCCCTCGCCGTGATCGCCGCCGCCCTGCCCGGCCGCAAGGTCGTGGGGGTGCGCTCGCGGGTCATCGCCTACGGCGGCGGCGGTGTCCACTGCATCACCCAGCAGGTGCCGGCGGCCCGCCCGGCCGGGTGAGCCGGACCTCCACTCCCCGGTGACCGGACCGCGGGCCCGCACCCCACCCGCGCGCGGGCCCGCGGTCCGGCACCCTCGCCACCCCCGTCACGACCCCCCGTCACGACCCCCCCGTCACGCACGGAAGAGAGCCACCCTCATGCCAGACCCCCAGGACCGGCCCGGAACCCGCAGATCCGCGCGCCGCCGGCCCGCCCTCGCGGCCGCGGCCCTGGCCGCCGCCACGCTCGCCACCTTCTCGCTCACCACCGCCTGCTCCGGCCCGCCGAAGGACGGCGGAACCGCCGGCGCGACGGCCTACCGGCTGTCCGCCGGCACCCCGCCCGCCCAGGGCGACCTGGACTCCTTCACCTGGGCCGTCTACGCCGAACCGCCCACGCTGGACTACATCTCCGCCTTCGACTACCCGCAGAACACCGTGCTCTCCAACGTGTGCGAGAGCCTGATGCGGTGGACGCCGCAGCTGACCCTGGCCCCGGGGCTGGCGGAGAAGGCCACCAGTCCCGACCCGACCACCTGGGTCTACGACCTGCGCCCGAACGTGCACTTCCACGACGGCGGCGTGCTGACCGCCGACGACGTGGTGTACAGCCTCGGCCGGCAGATGAACCCCGACAACGCGGCCGCCTGGGCCCAGCAGTTCCAGAACGTCGGCAGCATCACCAAGACCGGACCGCTCCAGGTCACCGTCAAACTCACCCAGCCCGACTCGCAGTTCAACCAGTACATGGCCACCGCCGCGGGCGTGGTCGCCTCGAAGGCGGGGATCGAGGCGGCGGGCAAGGACTACGGCACCGCCGGCAGTCTCGCGTGCACCGGGCCGTTCCAGCTCGGCGCCTGGACCAAGGGCCAGTCGATCGAGCTCCGGCGCTTCGACGACTACTGGGGGACCAGGGCGAAGTCGGCCAAGGCCGTCTTCCGCTTCCTCACCGACCCCTCGGCCCGCGTCAACGCCCTGCTCAGCGGCGAGGCCGACGGCGGCTACCTGATCCCCACCGAGAGCTACGAGCGGCTGCGCACCGGCGGCACGGGCACGCTCTACTTCGGCGAGGGCCTCAGCACCGTCAACGTCAACGTCACCAACATGCAGGGCGTGCTCGGCGACGTCCGGGTCCGCAAGGCGCTCTCGCTCGCCCTCGACCGCTCGGGCTTCGTCCGCACCGGCCTCGGCGGGGCCGGCAGCGTCACCGGCTCGCTCACCACCCGCGCCGCCTGGGCGGCCGCCCCCGAGCACCTGCGCAGCGAGGCGTTCGAGGGGCTGACCCCGACCACGCCCGACCTCGACCAGGCCAAGGCGCTGATCAAGGAGGCCGGCGCCACCGGGAAGACCCTCACCGTCGCCACCAGCTCGATCGGCCAGGACGTCTCGCTGCTCGCGACCGCCGTCCAGGCCGCGGGCGCGAAGATCGGCCTCGACGTCCGGCTGAAGACCATCGCCCCCAACGCCTTCACCGCCCTGTTCACCGACCCGAAGGCGCGCGAGGGGATCGACCTGTTCCCGGAGACGTACTACGACTCCATCACCGACCCGCTCGACCTGCTGGCCAACTTCCGGACCGGCGCCTACCAGAACTTCGCCTCCTACAGCGACCCCGGTTACGACGACCTGGTCCAGAAGGCCGCGGCCGCCACCGACCCCACCGAGCGGTTCACCCTGGAGGCCCAGCTCCAGAAGACCGCCTCCGAGCAGCTGCTCTGGATCCCCGTCGCCGAGTGGCCCACCGCGGTGTTCCTCAACAAGAGGATCACGGGCGCGCCCACCACCATCTCCTACCTGTACTACCCGTGGGCGGCCGATGTGGGGGCGGCCCGGTGAGTTTCCTGAGATTCGCCGCCCGGCGGCTGGCCGAGATGGCCGCCACCCTGGCCGGCGCCTCGTTCGTGATCTTCGGGGCGATGTACCTCGCGCCGGGCAGCCCGGCGAGCTTCCTGCTCGCGGGCCGCTCGGCCTCCCCGGAGGCCCTGCAGGCGGTCAACGCCCAGTACCACCTGGACGACCCGTTCCTCCTGCAGTACCTGCGCTGGGCCGGCCAGATCCTGCACGGCGACTTCGGCCGCTCGATCACCTACCGCACCGACGTCTCCCGGCTGCTCGCCGACCGGCTGCCGGCCACCCTGCTGCTGGTCGTGATGGCCCTGGTCCTCGTCCTCGTGCTCGGCCTGCTGCTCGGCTGGATCGGCGCCGTCCGCGGCGGCGGCGCCGACTCGACCATCCTCGTCACCACCACCGTCGCCGTCGGCACCCCGTCCTTCGTCGCCGCCGTGCTGCTGCAGGGCCTGTTCGCGGTCAAGCTGGGCTGGTTCCCCACCGGCGGCACCGGCGACGGCTTCGGCCCGATGGTCTGGCACCTCACCCTGCCCGCCCTCGCCCTCGCGCTCTACCTGATCGGCATGCTCGCCCGGGTCACCCGCGCCGCGATGCTCGAAGTCCTCGACCAGGAGCACGTGACCGTCGCCCGCAGCCGGGGCGTCACCGAGCACCACGTGATCCGCCGGCACGTCTTCCGCAACGCCCTGGGCACCGTCCTGACCACCGGCGGGCTCATCGTCTCCACGCTGCTGGTCTGCACCGTCCTGGTGGAGACGGCGTTCAGCGTCGGCGGCATCGGCCAGCTCCTCGAACTGTCCACCACCACCAAGGACTTCCCCACCGTGCAGGCCATCTCGCTGATCATGGTCGGGCTGTTCATGGCGGTGAACCTGGTCGTCGACCTGCTGCACCCGCTGGTCGACCCCCGGGTCACCCTCGGAGCGAGAAAGGCCACCGGATGACCGCCACCCTGCTGCGCCGGCCCGGCCTCGGCCGGCTGCGCGCCGCCCGCGCACCGCTGTACCTGCTCTGTCTCGGCTTCGTCGCCCTGGTCGTGCTGGCCGCCGTCCTCGCACCGTGGCTCGCCCCCGACGACCCGAACGCCGTCGACCTCGGCAACGCCCTCGCCGGCCCCTCCGCCGACCACCTGCTCGGCGTCGACGCCTCCGGGCGGGACACCCTCTCCCGCCTGGTCACCGGCGCCCGGACCTCCCTGCTCGGGCCGCTCGGCGTGGTCGCCTTCTCCACCGTGGCCGGCGTGGCCGTCGGCACCGCCGCCGCCTGGCGGGGCGGCTGGCTGGACTCGGTGCTCTCCCGCAGCACCGAACTGGTCTTCGCCTTCCCCGGGATGCTGCTGGCGATCCTGATCGTCTCCGTCTACGGCGAAGGGCTGCTCGCCCCGGTCATCGCCCTCGCCATCGCCTACCTGCCCTACGTCAGCCGCCTCACCCGCTCCCTCGTCCTCGCCGAACGGGCCCGCCCCTACGTCGAGGCGTACCAGGTCCAGGGCCACTCCGGCCCGCAGATCTGCCTGCGCCACGTCATCCCCGGCATCGCCCCGGTCGTCCTGGCGCAGTCCACCATCAACTTCGGCTACGCCCTGATCGACCTGGCCGGCCTCTCCTTCCTCGGGCTCGGCGTCCCCGCGCTCACCCCCGACTGGGGCCGGATGGTCTTCGACGGCCAGTCCGCCGTCCAGCACGGCTACCCGCTGTCGGCGATCCTGCCCTGCGCCGCGATCGTGCTGACGGTCGTCGCCTTCAACGTCGTCGGCGAACGCCGGGCCGACCAGGTCGCCAGGAGGGACCGATGACCACCCTCGACATCCAGGCCTACCACCTGCGCCTGCCGAACACCGCGCGGCCCGTGCTCGCCGGCGTCGACCTCACCGTCGACGCGCGCGAGACGGTCGCCCTGGTCGGGGAGTCCGGCTCCGGGAAGAGCCTCACCTCCCGCAGCGTCCTCGGGCTGCTCCCGGCCGGAGCCGCCACCGAGGGCTCCGTGCGGGTGGGCGGCGAGGACGTCCTCACCATGACCCCCGAGCAGGTGCGCCGGCTGCGCACCGGCACCGCCGCGATGATCTTCCAGGACCCGCGGGCCGCCATCAACCCGTTGCGCCGCCTCGGCGACTTCCTCACCGAGAGCGTGCGGCTCAGCGGCCGGCTCACCGCCGAGGCCGCGACCGAACGGGCCACCGAGATGCTGGACGCGGTCGGCCTCCCCGCGTCGGTCCTGGACCGCTACCCGGGACAGGTGTCCGGCGGCATGCTCCAACGGGTCATGATCGCGGCCGCCCTGATGGGCGACCCCGCGCTGCTCCTGGCCGACGAGCCCACCACCGCCCTGGACGTCACCTCCCAGGCCGAGGTGGTCGCGCTCCTGGGCGACCTGCGGGAGCGCTTCGGCACCGGCCTGCTCTTCGTCACCCACGACCTCGGCCTGGCCGCCGCCATCAGCGACCGCGTCTACGTGATGTACGCCGGCCGGATCGTCGAGACCGGCCCGGCCGAGGCCCTGTTCGAGCGGCCGCGCCACCCCTACACGACCGCGCTGCTCGCCTCGACGCCGCGGCTGGACGGGCCCCGGGGCAGGCTCGCCGCCATCGAGGGCCGACCGCCGAGCCTGCGCGACGAGCTGACGGGGTGCCCCTTCGCACCGCGCTGCCCGCTCGCGACGCAGCTGTGCACCGAGCAGGTGCCCGCGCTGCTGCCGGTCGGGGCCGAGCCGGCCCGCCGCACCGCCTGCCACCACAGCGACCTGACGGGGGAGGGGAACGCCGATGCGTAGCCCGGACCTGGGGGCCGCGGCCCGCTCGGGAGGAGTGCCACCGATGCGCAGGACCGTTCTGGAGGCGGTCGGCCTGCACCGCGCCTACGGTGGCGTGCAGGCCGTCGACAACGTCTCCTTCACCCTGGCCGAGGGCGGCTCGCTGGGCATCGTCGGCGAGTCCGGCTCCGGCAAGACGACCACCGCCCGGATCGTCGTCGGGCTGGAACGGGCGGACTCCGGCCGGGTCCTGGTCCACCGCCGGGACCGCACCGAGCACCGCCGCGGCCGGGCCCACCGGCTCGCGCGGGCCCGCGAGGTCCAGATGGTCTTCCAGGACCCGTACCTGTCCCTGGACCCGCGCACCACCGTCGGCGCCGTGCTGCGGGAGACCCTGCGGCTGCACTTCCCCGAGGGGGACCACCCCGGCCGGATCGCCGAACTCCTGGAGCAGGTCGGCCTCGGCGAGCGGGAGGCCGGCGCCCTGCCCCGGCAGCTCTCCGGCGGCCAGCGCCAGCGCGTCGCGATCGCCCGGGCGCTGGCGGTCGAGCCGGCGGTCCTGGTCCTCGACGAGGCGGTGGCCGCGCTCGACGTCTCCGTCCAGGCCCAGATCCTCAACCTGCTCGCTGACATCCGCGAGGAGACCGGCATCGGCTACCTGTTCATCACCCACGACCTCGGCGTCGTCCGGTCGGTCACCGACGACGTCATCGTGATGCGGCACGGGAAGGTCGTCGAGTCCGGCCCGACCGCCGAGGTCCTGGCCCGGCCCCGGCACCCCTACACCCGGCTGCTGCTGGACTCCGTGCCCAGGCCGGGCTGGGACCCGCGGTCCATCGCCGCCGCCCGCCGCGCCCTGTAGCGGCGGGCCCCGTACCCGGGGCCGGACCGTCGACGCCCCCACGGCGGCGGTCCGGACCCGTTCCGGTTTCACCGGCTCCGCTTCACCGGCTCCTCTCCTCCCGCCCGTCTCCTCTCCTCCCGCCCGTCTCCGTCCGCCCGCCCGGATTCGCCCGATCGGCGGCGCGCGGGCTCACCGGTGCGCCCCTCGGCCGCTTCTACTGTCTGATATCACCCAGTTTGGGGCGTATCCGCAAGAACGAGGGGACCTGCCGTGAGAGAACCCTTCCCGTCCCGCCGGGCCGTGCTGCGCTCGGGGGCCGCTGCCGCCGCACTCGTGCTGCTGGAGGGCTGCAGCTCCGATGCGGCGCCCTCCGACGGGACCGAGCCGTCCTCGGCGAGCGCGAGCACGAGCGCGAGCGCGGCCGCGAGCCCGGCCGCCACCTCGTACGCCATGCCGGCCGAGTCGCACCCCCACACCAGGACGTTCATGGCCTGGCCCGCCCTCGAAGAGGTGTGGGGCGACCAACTGCCCGCCGTGCGCCAGGACATCGCGAACGTGGCGCAGGCCGTGGCCCGCTTCGAGCCGGTGGTGCTGATGGCCCGCCCGGACCAGAGCGCCCGGGCCCGCGAGCAGTGCGGCGACAGCGTGGAGGTGATCGACCTCCCGGTGGACGACCTGTGGGCCCGCGACACCGGTCCGACCTTCGTCACCGGCCCGGGCGGACTCGCCGGCGTCGACCTCAACTTCAACGGCTGGGGGAACAAGCAGGCCCACACCGAGGACAGCCAGGTCGCCCGCAACCTCCTCGACCGCTACGGCATCCGGCGCATCCAGGCGCCGATCACCGGCGAGGGCGGCGGGATCGAGGTCGACGGCGAGGGCACCCTGATGGCCACCGAGAGCTCCTGGGTCAACGAGAACCGCAACCCGGGGAAGAGCCGCGACCAGATCGAGGCCGCCTTCAAGGAGCTGTTCGGCGTCCGGAAGGTCATCTGGTTCGCCGGCGTGGCCGGGCAGGACATCACCGACTGCCACATCGACGCCCTGGCCCGGTTCGCCGAACCCGGCGTGGTGGTGATCCACCGCCCCGGACCGGACACCCCGCCGGACATCTGGTCCCAGGCCTCCGACCAGGCACTGGAGGTGCTCCGCGGGGCCACCGACGCCATGGGCCGCCCGCTGCGGATCGTGGACCTCACCGAGCCCGACCTCAGCGGCGTACCGGACCCCGGAAAGGACTTCCTGGCCACCTACCTCAACTACTACGTGGTCAACGGGGCGGTCATCATGCCCCGCTTCGGCGACAAGGCGTCCGACGACCGCGCGGCGGGCATCCTGGCCGACCTCCACCCCGGGCGCGAGATCGTACCGGTGAGCATCAACGCCATCGCCGCCGGCGGCGGCGGCATTCACTGCTCCACCCAGCAGCAGCCGGTCCCGTGACACCGAGGCGCGCCCGGAAGCCCCACCCGGTACGGCCGGGCGGGGCGGGTGGGTTTTCGGGGCCCAGGTAAACCGGGTGCGGACGTCCGGGGCGCAGTCGGGGCAGGCGCCGCGGATCCGTCCGGGGAGTGGGTCAGCTCAGCAGTGTCCGGAATCGCGCGTTCTCATCCTCGGCGTACGGGCCGAACCGGGCCGTGGCGTCATCGCAGACCACACGGACGAATGCGGCTTTGCCGGCCCGGGGGGCGTGCTCCCACTCGGGGAAGCCGCTTAGCCAGGCGTGGGCGTCCCGAGGCTCCCATCCGTACCCCATGAGCCGGACTGCCGTCTGTGCGGCGTCCACCCACGCGGGGCCGACAGCAGGCATGGCCCAATCGACCAGGTATCCGTGCTGAGACGTGATCAGGAGATTGTGCGGGTTGGTGTCGGTGTGCAACAGCGATGAGCCTTTGAGTGCTTCGGAGTCCCCAGGGCGAAGCACCTGGCGGTACCGTTCGGCCAGCGATGGGACGAGTCCGCCGACAGGTACGTGGCAGGAACGAGCGCGCTTGAGCGTGTCGGCAACGATCGCCGCGTCCCGTGACCGGGGTGTGAGGTCGGCATGTCGGCCGTGCACGTAGTCAAAGGCGATCAGGTGCCACTCATCGGCGACGGCCTCCCAGAGCATCGCCGGGCTCACCCTGCCAACCGAGGCGTTGATGTCAGCTTCCATGCGCTGCGCTTGCCGGCTGTCGGAGTCGGCGACGAGTGCGCCTTTCAAGAACAGCCTCGTGGTCGTCGTCGAGAGGATCAGTGCTGTTCGGCAGGTGATCCCCTCGGCTACCGTTTCGGCAGAGACCACCTTTCCACTGTGCCTCTCGACCACCGCCCTCACCGTTTCGGGGAGTTCGTCCCAGCTGACGTGAGGTTCCATACGTCGATCCCTTCGGCGAATGGGGAGGAGCCCGGACGGACCTCCTCCCCAGACTCGCATGATCAGCCCTGCGTGGCACCGCACTTGACGCAGCGCATCTTGGCACTCCACATCTGGTACTGGTGGTCTCCGCCGGCCGGGCAGCTGCCGTTCCCCAGGATGTGCGCCGTGATCTTCTGTCGCATGGCCGTACTTCCCTTCATCTGATTGATGAGCCCTTCAGGGGCCCCGCCGACCGTTCGAGCTGTCCAAGGTCTACCGGTCGAGGGGCGTCGTGGGGCGGCGGCCTCCGGTCGCCGCCGCCGGTGGTTGCGTCGCCACCAAGATCCAGCAGTCACCCGGGACGGTGGAACCTCACCTGAAGGACACTTCAGAACGTCCCTCACGCGGTACAACGTCCCTACAAGAGTCCGGGCCCTGCGGGGAGACAGGCGACATGTCGAACGAGAGACTGAAGGCCGTCATGGTGTCAGGGGGTTGGACGTACGCCGCCCTGGCCGAGCGAGTCGGAGTGGACACGAAGTCAGTCGAGCGATGGGCCAATCAGAGCCGAACGCCCCGGATCGGGACCGCCCGAGTGGCTGCCGACGCGCTTGGAGAGGATTTGTTCGCACTGTGGCCGAGCCTGCGGCAGCCACGTGCCGTGCGAGCCACAAGCCCCGAGCTGGTGGCCCTGTACGAACAGCGGGCCGACCTGCCGGTATCCGTGTTCGTGGACCTGATCGGGCAGGCCGCAGCACGCATCGATGTGCTCGTCTACGCCGCAGTGTTCCTTCATGAGGCCTACCCCCGGCTCAACGACCTGCTTCGAGGGCGTGCCGCCCAGGGCTGTGTGGTCCGGATCGCGCTCGGCGACCCGGACAGCGGGAACGTGAGACAGCGTGGGGACGAGGAGAGGTTCGGGCACGGCATCGAGTCCCGGTGCAGGCTTGCCCTCATGCACTACCGGCCATTGCTCGGCACGCCCGGGGTCGAAATCCGGACCCACGGGACCACGCTCTACAACAGCCTCTACCGGGCAGATGACCAGGTGCTGGTGAACGCGCATGTGTGGGGGGTCAACGCCTTTGGAGCCCCGGTCTGGCACCTGCGACGCACCGGCGCGGGCACGCTGTTCGACACCTGTGCTGCGAGCTTCGATGCAGTATGGAACGCCGCCCTGCCGGTCGAGGAGAGTTGACCACGTGGCACGAACCGAGTTCTACGACGATCCCGACGCGCCGGAGCCGAACCGGCTGGTCGTGGCGGCGTCGGCAGTGGTGACCGACGACGAAGGGCGCATTCTGGTTCAACGGCGCACCGACAACGGCTTGTACGCGTTGCCGGGCGGTGCGATGGATCTCGGTGAGTCGCTGCCCGGAACGGCCGTTCGGGAGGTCCGTGAGGAGACCGGGCTCGCCGTCGAGATCACCGGGCTGGTCGGCACCTACACCGACCCCCGCCATGTGATCGCCTACTCGGACGGCGAGGTGCGTCAACAGTTCAACGTCTGCTTCACCGCCCGGATCACGGGCGGCAGGCTCCGGATCTCCGACGAGTCGACCGATCTCCGGTTCGTGGCTCCGGACGACATCGGAGACCTGCCGATGCACCACACGCAGCAGCTCCGGATCCGGCACTTCCTCGAGCGCCGGGCGACTCCCCACCTGGGGTGACCGCCCGGACGAGGAAGGATTCCTGACCGTCCTTCAGGGGCGGGCGGGGGTAGGAGCGCGGCGAATCTCCGCGGACCCGCAGCTCGGGGGCCGGCGCCGCCGCCGCCGGGGCCGTCCTGATGCCGCCGGCGCTACGCGGCGCCGGCGGCGAGGCCGAGGACGAGCGCCCGCATCACCGGCGCGGAGTCGATCTGCGCGCCGAGGGTCTGGAACGCGGCGAGCCCGTCCGTCCCGGCCGCCGCCGCCTCGCCCAGCGGACGGGGGTCGAACCCGCCGCCGCGCTCGTCCGCCAGGACCTGGAACAGCGCGACGAAGCACTCCCGCCAGCGCCGGTACTCCGCCTCCAGGCTCTCCCGCACCCGCTCGTCGCCGGCGGCGAACCAGTGCAGGGCGGAGTGCAGCCGTGACAGGTCGCCGCCCTCCGGCTGCGACAGCATCGTGACGACCCGCTCGGCCCGTTCGGCGAACGTCCCCGGACCGGCGACCGCCTCCTCCAGGGGGGTGATCCACTCCGGCCTGATGCTCTCCACCACGGCGACGATCAGGTCGGTGCGGTTCTGGAAGTGGTAGTGGCACATGCCGTGGGTCACCCCGCCGAGGGCCGCCACGTTGCGGGTGGTGAAGGGCACCGAGCCGTCCCCGGCGAGCAGTTCGCGGGCGGCGGCGAGCAGCCGCGCCCGGGTCTGCTCGCCCTTCGCCGAGGCGCGCGGGCGCTTCGTACCGGTGCCGGTGCCGGTGCCGGTTCCGGTGCCTGCGCCACTGCCGCTCCCGGTGCCGGGATTCCCGGTCGGCGGGTCGACGGGGCGAGGGTCCTCAGCGCGCGTAGCCATCCGGAAACTCTAGCGAGACCGCGCCGGTGAC
This sequence comes from Kitasatospora sp. NPDC003701, assembly GCF_053587085.1. NCBI lineage: Bacteria > Bacillati > Actinomycetota > Actinomycetes > Kitasatosporales > Streptomycetaceae > Kitasatospora > Kitasatospora sp. NPDC003701. Next base: position 14,497 of record NZ_JBSFNM010000062.1, on the reverse strand, counting down.
GACGTGCCGGTGCGGACGAGGCGGACCGGATGAAGCGGACCGGACGAAGCGGACCGGACGAGCCTTGCGCAAAGTATTGACCGAGCGCTTGGTCAGTTTTACCGTCATGGCCATCACGTGGAAAGGCCACGGAGAGTCAGATGAGGAGGCCGAGAGATGCACGGTCACAGTGACCCGCACGTCTCGTCCGGCAGAGGGCCGGCTGCGCTGGGGCGAAGGAACTTCCTGGTCGCGGCCGGGCTCGTCACGGCGGGCACCGCCTGGGCGGCGAACGGCGGCGCCGCCGCGGCGGCCCCGGCCGGCCGCGCCGACAAGGCCACGGCCGCCGGCACCTTCGCCGTCCCGATCGACACCGTCGCCCACACCCGGACCTGGATGGCCTGGCCGGACGACCCCACCATCTGGACCGGCCGGCGCGGCGGCCGCCGGGGCGGCACCACGCCCTCGCTCGCCCAGATCCAGGCCAACATCGCGCTGGTCGTCAACACCATCGCCAAGTACGAGCCGGTCCACCTGTGCGCCAACCCCGCCGCCGCGGCGGCCGCCCGGCGGGCCTGCCCGGGGGCCAACGTCACGGTGATCACCACCATCCCGGTCAACGACTGCTGGATGCGCGACTCCGGCCCGGTCTTCCGCACCAACGGGCTGGGCGGCCTGGACGCCGTCGGCCTCAACTTCAACGGCTGGGGCGGCAACCAGACCTCCACCAACGACGGCAAGGTCGCCGCCCGGGTCGCCGCCTACGTCGGGGTGCCGTTCACCGCGGCGGGCCTGGTCGGCGAGGGCGGCGCCATCGAGACCGACGGCGCGGGCACCCTGATGGCCACCCGGAGCAGCATCCTCGTCTCCAACCGCAACCCGGGCATGTCGCAGACCCAGGCCGAGAACGCGATGAAGGCCGCGTACGGCGCCAGCCGGGTCATCTGGTTCGCCGGGGTCGCCGGCCAGGACATCACCGGGGACCACGTCGACGCGACCTCGCGCTTCCTGGCCCCGGGCCAGGGCCTGGTCCAGCAGCCGAACGCCACCGACGACCCGTCGGACGTCTGGACCAAGGACGAGATCAACCAGTACAACGTGCTGTCCTCGGCGACCGACGCCCGCGGTGTCCGCATCCAGGCCACCAAGCTCGGCGGCCCCGACTACTACACGATCCGGCAGAGCGACCCGGCGTTCGTCGGCTCCTACGCCAACTACTACGTCTGCAACGGCGCGGTGATCGCCGCCCAGTTCGGGGACTCCCGGGCCGACGCCGCCGCGAAGGCGAAGCTCAAGTCGCTCTTCCCCGGCCGCGTCGTCGAGCAGCTGAACATCGACTACATCGGGCTCGGCGGCGGCGGCATCCACTGCGTCACCCAGCCGCAGCCGGTTGCCTAGCGGCGCCTGCCCACCCGCCCCGGCTCGGCGCCCGTGCGCGCCGAGCCGGGGCGCGGTACCCGTCGTCACCGGCTGCCCCGGCCGGAGCTACCGGGTCGCCGGGTGCTCCGGCAGCGCCGCGCCGAGGGCCGGCGCAGGCGCGGAAGGGGCCCCCGGGGAGGCGCCGCCGGGACGGTCCTCCGGTCGGGGCCGGATCCGGCCGCCGAGCGCCCGTGCGGCGGCCGCCGCGACGAGCGCGGTGGCGCCGCCCAGCAGCATGACGGCGGTGGGCGAAGCGTGGTCCACCACCGCGCCGCCCGCCAGCGAGCCGATCGAGATGGTGGCCTGGAACGACGAGGTGAAGACCACCCCGGCCGCCTCCGGGGCGTGCGGCGCCGCGGCGAGGAACCAGGTCAGGGAGCAGACCGGGACGGCGCCGTACGCCACGCCCCAGAGCACCAGCACGGCTGCGGCGCCCGGACCGGAGGTGCCCAGGAGCGGCAGCAGCAGGGTCGCGGCGGCGAGCAGGGCGGCCGCCGCGGCGAGCGCCGGGCCGGGTGCCCGCGCCGCCCGGTCGCCGGCGAGGACGTTGCCGAGCAGGCCGGCGGCGCCGAAGGCGAGCAGGAGCGCGGTGACCTGACCCGGACCGACCCGTGTGACATCCGCCAGGAAGGGGGTGACGTAGGTGTAGCTGCCGAAGTGGGCCAGGACGACCAGGAAGGTCACCGCGAGGCCGGTGCGGGTGCCCCGGCCCCCGAGCAGCCCGCGCAGCGTGCCGGCACCGGTGCCGGCGCCGGCCTGCGGGGGGAGCGGCGGCAGCGAGACGAGGAGCGCCGCCAGCGCCAGCACGGTCAGCGCGGCCATCGCGACGAAGGCCGCGCGCCAGCCGGCGACGGAGCCGAGCAGGACGCCGGCCGGTACGCCGAGGACGGAGCCGAGCGGAACGGCGGAGAAGATCACGGTGTTCGCCCGGGCCCGGCGCGCCTGCGGGACGAGGCGCGGAGCGAGCCCCGAGCCGATCGACCAGAAGGCCCCGATGACCAGGCCGAGCGCGACCCGGGCCGTGAGCAGGGCCCAGTAGGCGGGGGCGAACGCGTTGAGCAGGTCGGCGAGCGCCAGGAGCACCAGCAGGGCGCAGAGCATGGTGCGCCGGTCGGCCCGCCTGGTCGCCACCGTGACCGCGGGCGCGGCCACCGCGGCCACGAGGCCGGGCAGCGTCATCATCAGCCCGGCCGTGCCGTCGGAGATCCGGAAGGAGGCGCCGATCGGGGTGAGCAGGCCGATCGGCAGGATCTCGGTGGTGACCAGGGAGAAGACGCCGGTGGTCACCGCGACCACGGCGGGCCAGCCGCCGGCCCGGGGCCGGGGCGGGGCGTCGCCGGGTGGGCGGGCGGCGGGGCGGGCGGTGTCGGGCATGCCGGTGGTCCTGTTCGTGGGCGCTGGGTTCAGGTCGAAGTCCACCAGCCCGGGCGGGTGTTGGTCCGGCGTGAATCGGACCTGGACGTTCGGGCCCGCCGATGTCCGTCGCTCCGCGCTCTGGACGAATACCTCTCACTGAGAGCTAAAATGAGGGTATGACTGCGGATGCCACGGACCCGTCGGACACCGCGCTGGGTGACGAGTTCTCCACCCTCCTCGTCGGGATCCAGCGCCTGGTACGGCGACGGCTGCGCGAGGGGCTGACCGAGCCGCGGCTGCGCGGCGCGCAGGTGGAACTGCTGCGCCTGGTCGCGGACTCCCCGGGGCTGCGGGTCTCGGACGCGGCCGAGGAGCTCTGCCTGGCCGGCAACTCGGTCTCCACCCTGGTCAACCAGCTGGTCGCACTGGGCCTGCTGCGCCGCGAGGTGGATCCGGCCGACCGCCGGGCCGCCCTGCTGTACACCACCGGGGAGGCCGTCGAGCGGCTCGCGGCCTGGCGGGCCCGGCGCACGGCCCTGGTCGGCGAGGTGGTGGCGGGGCTGTCCGCCGGGGACCGGGCGGCGCTGGCCGCCGCGCTGCCCGCGCTGCAGGGCGTCGCGGCGGGCCTGCGCGGCCGGCCGGGGGAGTCCGCCGGGCCCGCCGCGGAGCGGGCGGCGACGGGCCGGAGGGCGGAGCGATGACACCGGGGAAGGAGGACGCGGTGGTCTGCCGGGGCCTGGAGTACACCTTCCACCGCGGCCGGGGAAAGGGCGGTCCCAAGGCCGTCGACGGGGTCGACCTGACGGTGCGCTCCGGTGAGGTGTTCGGCCTGCTCGGCCCCAACGGGGCGGGCAGGACCACCACGATCCGGGCGATCACCACCCTGCTCCCGACGGTCTCCGGCATGGTCCGGGTCTTCGGCCACGACGCGGCCGGGCAGCGCACGGACGTCCGCCGGCTGCTGGGCTACGTGCCGCAGCAGCTCTCCGCCGACGCCGGGCTGACCGGGCGGGAGAACGTCGCCCTGTTCGCCCGGGTCTTCGACGTGCCGAGGTCCGAGCGGTCCGAGCGGGTCGCCCAGGCGCTGACCGCCGTCGACCTCACCGAGGCCGCCGACCGGATGGTCGGCACCTACTCCGGCGGCATGGTGCGCCGGCTGGAACTCGCCCAGGCCTTGGTCAGCGCCCCCCGGCTGCTCGTCCTGGACGAGCCCACCATCGGCCTGGACCCGATCGCCCGCGCCGGCGTCTGGGAGCGCGTCGACGCCATCCGCCGGGCCACCGGCATGACCGTGCTGGTGACCACCCACTACATGGACGAGGCCGACCGGCACTGCGACCGGATCGCCCCTCGGAAAGGCGACGCGCAGAAGCCGATCAGCCCTTGAGTCGACGGCGTCCCGCTGCCCGGGCGGGCGGCGGGACGCCGGCGCAGCACCTGTCGAGGCTTCCCCCTCCGGCGGTCAGGACCGGCTGATGTCGAACTCCAGTGGCCTGTCGGCGTCGGAGACCCGGAGCTGGCCGGTGATCCGGGTGACGCGGGTCCCGGTTGCGCAGGCGATGTCGGTGCTGTTGCCGGTGCCGCCGAACATCGCGAAGTAGACGATTCCTCGACCGAGGCTGTTGACGCCCAGCGAGAAGTTGGCGATCGCGTAGGTGTCATTGCTGCCGGTGACGAGTTCCGTCTTCACCAGTGCGCTGTCGTGGGTCTGGGGCGTGATGCTGAACTGCCGGCTCGTGGCGCCGTCCGTGGCGGTGCCGGTGAAGGCGGCATCTGTGCTGGCATGGCCCGTGTAGTCGCTGATGGCACCGCCGCAGGTGTCGGCGGTCGCCGCCACGGACGGGGTCGCGGTGGAGACCAGGGTGCCCGTACACGCAGCGGCACAGACCAGGGCGGTGACCGAGGCCTTGGTGAGACGGTTCATCGAAACTCCTTGAAGTGGCGGAGGATCCGATTACCCTCCGCATGCGAATCGTCGCGCTGCTCCTGGGGGCGATGCTCGTCGGTGGCGGCCGATCATACGAATCGAGTCATCACATGGGGTCGTTCTGGTGACCACCACGTTGGCCTCGACGAACTCGGCGCCGGCGGCGGCCCTGGACTCCGGTCGAGGGCAGCGGAGGATCACTGTCCGGGAGAGGGGCGGGGCTCCTGCGTCCGGAAGACGCAGACGAGTCCGGGCCCGATGGCCGTCGAAGGGTTTCTTCACTCACTCAAGGGCGGCGCACAGCGCCGACCTGCAAAAACAGCCACCGCGGAAACGGCGCCGCGGCGCCGCGGAAGGCCATCCCGCGTGCCCTCGCGAAGATCAACGCTGAGCTGTGCCGCGTTCAGGTCACTCGCCGCCGCCCTGGCCTCAAGCCGCGCGGCTTCGTAGTCCACGCCCGGGCTGCTGGGCCGGCTCGCGCGGTAGCGGGTCAGATCCGTTCGGCCGACCACTGGGGGTCACGGCCGGTGAGCGCCAGCAACCGGTCCTGGGTGTCGGCTCCCGGCGCCGCGGTGCGCGGCGGGTCGAACTGCCCGGTGCCGGCCAGGTCGCGGTACCCCTGGAACTCCGCGAACGCGTACCGTGCGGCGCCCTGCGGCAGCCGGCCGCTCTCACCGAGCGCCCGGGCCAGGTCCCAGCCGTGCACGACGGTCTCGGCGGTCAACTCACGGGCGAAACCGCCGAGATCGCGGACCCCGTACGGCAGGTGCACCAGGAGGTCGGGGGCGCCCGGCTGGTCCAGCGCGCGTACGGCGGTGTTCACGGCCATGGTCCAGACGCCGACGGGGTTGCGGCCCAGCACGTCGCCCGCGAAGCGGTGGCCGATCTGCTCCGGGGTGTAGCCGGCCACCGCCTGGCAGACCCAGAGGTGCTGCGCGGCAAGATGGTTGACCAGCGCGCGCACGTCCCACGCGCGGCAGGGCGTGGGTGCCGACCACTGGTCCTCGGAAGCGGCTCGTACCAGCCGGGACACCTCCGCCCCGGCGGCCGCGTAGCAGCGGCGTACCTCGGCGTGGAACCCGGAGGGGTGGGGACATTCCATCGCCGGGCCTCCCTTTCCTGCCCTGGTCCCTCCCAGTAAACCGCTACAGGGCGTGACAAGCCAGGGTTCAGTCGGGCCAGCACGGACGGTGAGGCCGCACGGACAGAGGGATGCCGCCGGGTGCTGTCTGCACAGCGGCGGCCACCTACTGCCTTGCAGTGGTGACACTCCGTGTGAGACGGCGATCGGTCGGCGGTGCACGACGTAGGCCCAGGAGGCATGGACAGTCACGCGGTACGACCCTCCACCGAACTTGTTTCAGCACTTGGGTCCGGGCAAACCGAGTGAAGGCCGAGGACGGCTTTATGTGGCCTCCTGCGTGTCCTCCGGCTGCATCGTCGTCAGGTTTCGTCGACTTACCGCAGTGTCGGGGTGGTCGGGTCCGAGGACGCGCTCGCGGTCGGCGAGGAGCTGTGTCTCCATGTCGATGGCTTCGTCGGTGTGGCCGGCATTCCGGTAGGAGATGGCGAGGCTGCCTCGGGTGGTGAGGGTATTGGGGTGGTCGGGACCCAGGACGCGTTCCTGGTCGGCGATGAGTTGTTGGAGGAGGGTGATGGCTTCGTCGGTTCGGTCGGCCTGGTCGTAGGAGAGGGCGAGGTTGTGTCGGGTGGTGAGGGTGTCGGGGTCGTCGGGTCCGAGGATGCGCTCGCGGTCGGCGAGGAGTTGTGTCTCCATGTCGATGGCTTCGTCGGTGCGGCCGGCCTGCCAGTGAGAGATGGCGAGGTTGCCCCGGGTGGTGAGGGTATTGGGGTGGTCGGGACCCAGGACGCGCTCGCGGTCGGCGAGGACGTGTTGGAAGAGGGTGATGGCTTCGTCGTGGCGGTTGGCCTGTCGGTAGGAGAGGGCGAGGTTGACGCGGGCGTTGAGGGTGTCTGGGTGGTTGGGTCCGAGGATGCGCTGTTGATCGGCGAGTAGTTGTGTCTCCATGTCGATGGCTTCGTCGGTGCGGCCTGCCTGTCGGTAGGAGATGGCGAGGTTGCCTCGGGTGGTGAGGGTGTCTGGGTGGTCGGGTCCGAGGATGCTTTCGCGGTCGGCAAGGAGCTGTTCGAACGCTGGGATGGCTTTGTCGTCGCGCCCTGCCTGTCGGTAGGAGATGGCGAGGCTGCCCAGGGTGGCGAGGGTGTCTGGGTGGTCGGGTCCGAGGATGCGCTGTTGATCGGCGAGTAGTTGTGTCTCCATGTCGATGGCTTCGTCGGTGCGGCCGGCCTGTCGGTAGGAGAGAGCGAGACTGCTGCGGGTATCGAGGGTGTTGGGGTGGTCGGGTCCGAGGATGTGCTCGCGGTCGGCGAGTAGTTGTGTCTCCATGTCGATGGCTTCGTCGGTGCGGCCGGCCTGTCGGTAGGAGATGGCGAGGTTGCCCCGGGTGGTGAGGGTGCTGGGGTGGTCGGGTCCGAGGATGCGTTCGCGGTCGGCGAGTAGTTGTGTCTCCATGTCGATGGCTTCGTCGGTGCGGCCGGCCTGCCAGTGAGCGATGGCGAGGTTGCCCCGGGTGGTGAGGGTGCTGGGGTGGTCGGGTCCGAGGATCCGTTCCTGAGCGGTGAGCATCCGTTCAAACATCGGGATGGCTTCGTCGGTGCGGTCGGCCTGTTCGTAGGAGAGGGCGAGGCCGCCTCGAGTATCGAGGGTGTTGGGGTGGTCGGGTCCGAGGACGCGTTCCTGGTCGGCGAGCAGTCGTTCGAGGAGGGTGATGGCTTCGTCGGTGCGGTCGGTGTGTCGGTAGGTGAGGGCGAGGTTGCCTCGGGTGGTGAGGGTGTTGGGGTGGTCGGGGCCGAGGACGCGTTCCTGGTCGGGGAGGAGCTGTTCGAGGAGGGTGATGGCTTCGTCGGTGCGGTCGGCCTGCTCGTAGGAGAGGGCGAGGTTGCCTCGGGTGGTGAGGGTGTTGGGGTGGTCGGGGCCGAGGACGCGCTCGCGGTCGGCGAGTAGTCGTTCGAACAAGGTGATGGCTTCGTCGGTGCGGTCGGCGTGTCGGTAGGTGAGGGCGAGGTTGCCTCGGGTGGTGAGGGTGTTGGGGTGGTCGGGTCCGAGGACGCGTTCCTGGTCGGCGAGCAGTCGTTCGAGCAAGGGGATGGCTTCGTCGGTGCGGCCGGCGTGCCAGTGAGCGATAGCGAGGTTGCCCCGGGTGGTGAGGGTGCTGGGGTGGTCGGGTCCGAGGACGCGCTCGCGGTCGGCGAGAACGTGTTGGAGGAGGGTGATGGCTTCGTCGGTGCGGTCGGCGTGTCGGTAGGAGAGGGCGAGGCTGCTGCGGGTGCTGAGGGTGTCGGGGTGGTCGGGTCCGAGGACGCGCTCGCGGTCGGCGAGCAGTCGTTCAAACAAGGTGATGGCTTCGTCGGTGCGGTCGGCCTGCTCGTAGTTGAAGGCGAGGCTGCTGAGGGTGTCGAGGGTGTCGGGGTGGTCGGGTCCGAGGACGCGTTCCTGGTCGGGGAGGAGCTGTTCGAGGAGGGTGATGGCTTCGTCGGTGCGGTCGGCCTGTCCGTAGTTGAAGGCGAGGCTGCTGAGGGTGTCGAGGGTGCTGGGGTGGTCGGGTCCGAGGACGCGTTCCTGGTCGGGGAGGAGCTGTTCGAGGAGGGTGATGGCTTCGTCGGTGCGGTCGGCCTGCTCGTAGGAGAGGGCGAGGTCGTGGCGGGTGTCGAGGGCGTCGGGATGGTCCGGGCCCAGGACGCGCTCCTGGTCGGCGAGGACCTGGTGGAGCTGAGCGATGGTCTCCTCGGTGCCATCGGGCTCCCGGTGGTCGGAGATCTCCCCGGTGAGCGTGGTGGCGGTGGTGACAGGATCCGCGAAGTCGCCGGCAGGTTGCACCTGCTCCACTCCGGGGCCCGACACCTCGGACGACCTCGTGTAGGCGAAGGGCTCCCGGACGGTTGCGACGGTCGTGTCGCTGTCGGGCGAGTGCAGCACGGCCGCGATGCCGTGCGGGGCCCAGGGATGGGTTTCGACGTGCCGGGAGAGCGCACGGAGGGTGTGCCACGCCGCCTCCTGGGTGAGGTCCTGATGCAGGCGGCGCAGCGCATCGGGGTGGAACGCGAAGAGCCGCTGACGGGCCTGCTGATCGGGTCGGGTGGTGAGCAGGCCGGAGGTGAGGAGCTCCGCGAGGTCGGGCAGTCCTGCCTCCGGCACGGCCTGCTCCCGGACGGCGTGCAGGACTGTCAGGGGGAAGGCCTCCAGCGCCGAGGCGTGTACGGCGAGGCGCACGGCCGCTGCCGGCGCCGTTCGGACGAAGACGTCGGCCCGCTTGGCGAGGTCGGCGGGGGTGCTCGGCCGCCGTCCGGGCTTGTCGGAGGTGGCGGGTGCACGGCCTGTTGCGGGTACCAGGACCGCTTCGCACCCGGCGGGGTCGGTGCGCATCAGGGCGTTGGCCCAGGTGCCGAGGGACTGGGGTTGGGCGGTCACCACCGGAACCGCCTGCCACGGGGCGGCGCCGTCGAAGGTCGTGAGCCCCTGCGGCCGGTGGACTCGCAGCTGGGCGCCGGGGGCGGCGGGCCGGGGCGCCGTCGTGCGGACGGGCTGGAGGTTGAGTGCGGAGCGCCGCCAGAGGCGGCGCGGCAGGGGGTTGAGGAGCGCGATCGGGGCCGTCCTCCCCCAGGTGTGGAGGAGTTTCCACGGGCCCGCGGTGTGCCAGGGGGGTGCCGCACAGTCCGAGACGACCAGCACGAGCCGCCGACCGGGTTGTCCGCTGTGCTGGGTGAGCCGGTCGGGACGAACGAGTCGGTGGTGGTGGTCGCGGACCTGGGCGGTGCCCTCGTGCCAGTCCAGTCTCCAGATGTGTACGGCCCGGAAGCCCCTGGAGGTGCGCATGAGCTTGGCCAGGGCCCGTACGGTCTCCTCCCAGATGGCCATGCTGGGAGAACCGTCGACGATGAGGACGGCCTCCAGCCACGCCTCGGGGGTGGGGACGAGTTTCGGCAGCATCAGCCCGGTCTGGGCGTAGCGGTCGACCGTTGCTTCGACGTCGAGGTGTCGGCGGGCTCCGTGGCGCCAGCGACGGCGGAAGGGGCGGAGGGCACCGCCCAGTTTCAGCGCTTGGGGGAGCGCGCTCGCATGACCCAGGGACAGCGGTGTGCCGCGGGTGAGGACCTCACCGATCGGGTCCTCGACCGAGACCGCCGCGAGGCCTCGTTCCTCCGGGGCGGTCGCCTTCGACGGGGCTTTTCGGTCGTTGGTCCCTTCGACGGTTCTCGGTGCGTCCGGTCGGGCCGCGGCCGTCGGGTCGGTGGCGCCGGCCCCGGCGGCGGCCAGGAGCAGCGCGTCGGCCAGGTCGCGGGCGGTCATGCCGTGTCTCGCCAGGATGGCCAGGGCGGAGGCGAGCCGGTCAGTCACGGCCCAGTTCCTGTAGGAGGAGCGCCTGCAGTTCGGTGCGCTGGCTGCCGGTGGGCACGCCGTCGTGGGCGAGGAGTGCCGCGGCGTTCAGTAGCTGGTCGACCGCCAGGTGCTCGCCGGCTTCGAGACGGTGGGCGAAGTCGGTGACGAGGGCGAGGGTCTCGGTCTCGTCGATCCGGGCGAGGTGGGCACGCACGATGCTGACCAGTGACTCCTGGGTGAGGCGCGGCATGTTGTAGCGGATGCAGCGTCGTAGGAACGCCGAGGGGAAGTCACGTTCGCCGTTGCTGGTCATGACGATGAACGGGAACTGGGAGCAGTGGACCCTGCCTCCGTCGATGAGGTGGGTCTCCTGGTCGGCCCAGAGTCGTACCTTGACCTTCTTGCGGTGGTAGCGGGTGAGTTCGGGGATCTCGAACTCACCGCGTTCGAGTACTTCCAGCAGGTCGCTCGGGAGGTCGAGGTCGCTCTTGTCGATCTCGTCGATGAGCAGGGCCCGCGGGCGGCCTGTGGGGGTGTCGACGAGGGCCGTGCCCAGTTGTCCGAGCTGGAGGAACTGGCCGATGTCGTCGCCGCGGTGGCGCTCCGCGCGGCGGGCGAGTGCTCCGGTCCGGGGTCCGGTGGCGGTCCGCAGGCTCTGCGCGTGGATGCGGCCCAGGGCGTCGTAGCGGTACAGGGCCTCGGCGAGGGTGCTGCGTGAGGTGATGTGCCAGCGCAGGACGCTGCCCAGTCCGGCTTCGTGGGCGACCTGTTCGATGACGGTCGACTTTCCCGATCCGGCGGGGCCCGTCACCAGGAGGGGCCTGCGCAGGTACAGGGCGGCGTTGACGGCGTCGACCATGCCCGGCGGGGGCTGGTACTGGGCGTGCTGGGAGGTGCGGGGGAACTCGCGCCAGGGGGGCGGCGTTCCGAGGGGCGGGCTGCCTGCCACGCCGTCGCCCCGGTAGTACGGCGTCCATGTCATGAGGTCTCCTCGGGCACGGTTACTTCTCGGTCTTCGAACTGTCGACAGAAGGCCAGCCACCCGTGGTCGTGCCAGACGGCCCGTACCTCGGCCAGTTCGTCGGCGGCCTCGCACGCGGCGGGGTCCAGCTGCCGCCGGTAGGCGTCGGTGAGCCCGCCGGGCAGGGCTTGCCAGTGCTTGGCCACCACGTGTTGCAGCCGGGCGTCGTCGAGGGTCGTGCCTTCGCGGGGCCACAGCAGGATCGGCGCGTAGGGCAGAAGCGCCTCCAGCGCGGGCGCGAAGTCGGGCGGCCTCCGGGAGACGCCGAGCGCGCCGTCCACCGTCCAGGTCGCCAGTTTGTGGTGCAGCGCTTCCACGTTCTCAAGATCGTCGTTGTCCACCCAACGCAGCGCGCTCGTGTCACCGCAGGCCTCCACCTGGTGGATCACCTTCTGGCTGGCGTCGTTGATCGCCCAGGGATCGTCCAGGTCGTCGGCGTTGGAGTAGAGGGCTCCGCTCCAACGCATGGTGACCCGCTGGCCGACGCCCAGCAGGCGCCTGCCGGCCAGCGTCTCCTCGGGGTGCCAACAGGCCAGCAACTGGCCCGAGGCGGCCACGTCCACGAACTCCAGAGGGCGCTCGTCGGCGGACAGCTGCGATCGCGCCCAGCTCAGCGCCCGCGCGATGGCCGCTCCGACGCCCCGCGCGTCCTGCGACGGACATTCGAAGACCTCGCTGCCCACCGTCTCGCCGCCCCGGACCAGCCAGCCCTGGATCTCCACCGGCCAATTGCCCCAGGGGTCGTCCAGGCCAAGCACCAGCCGGACGCCGGCCGCTTTGTCGGCCTTGGCCAGGGCGTCCAGCGAGGTCCTGACCTCGGCGACGGCGCCTCGCTCCTGCGCCCAGAGCAGGAGGGGGCCCGTCAGGTCCTGGTCGCCCAGGTGCGCCAGAGCGGCCATCAGACCCGCCAACGCCTGGAACGGCGGGGCGTGTTCGGGTTGCGCCCGCAGCACGGCATGTTCGAGCAGATCACGCAGCAGGGGCGCGGCCAGGAGGTCAGGGGGGTACCGAAGAAGGCGCCCCACCCCGCGGAGGCGTTCCTCGGACAGGAGGGAGTGCAGGTTGTCGTTGAGGAACGCGTGGGTCCGGGCGCACTCCAGGAGGCCCTCGGTGACCCGTAACAGGCGTGCCCGGGCCGCGCGCTCAAGCATTCCGGTGGCCTCGCACGCTGCCACCGACTCCTTGAACAGTGTCAGTTCGTGGCGGTTCCACAGCGAGGGCGGTGCGGGAGCGCCAGTCAGGGACTGGAGCCCTTCGGCCAGCTGGGACCGGCCGAGCGGTCCGACGGTTCCCGCCGCCGCGTCGAGGGCGTGTCTGGCGTTGCGGAAGAGCCACAGGCCGTCGGCGGCGTACGCATCGTGGTTGTGAACGCTGCTTCCGATGGTCTGGCCGTCGACGCGGGAGTTCAGGTGGCTCACGAGCGTCTCGTCGACGCCGATGACACTTCCCGTCGCGGTCAGTCCTTCCTTGGCCGTCCGGGCCAAGGCGGTGGAGAAGGTCAGGGACCAGGCGCGCTGGTGGGCGGTGGACGCCGAGAGGACGGCCACCCGGGTCACGCCGGCGCGAGGTCCGTCGATCAGCGAGTCGACGGCCGGGATGCCGCCCGCGGCGTCGCAGGTGTCGATGAGTGCGATGACCCCGTCCAGGCCCTGCATGTTGGCGACCGCGGTGAGGGTGGAGCGCACGTCGAGCGCGGACGTCGGATCCGTTCTGACCGAGCCGCCCACCATGTAGTGCAGGTGGGGGCTGGAGAACCCGTGGCCCAGGAGAGCCACGACGAGCACGCCACCGTCCCGCGCGGCATGGCGGCCCGCTGCCACGATGGCATCCTGGACCCGGGCCGGAGTGAGGTCGGCTCCCATGACCAGGGAGGCCGGTTCGCCGGCACGCTCGTGGCAGGCGCCCAGCAGGGGGTCGACGAGGACCCCGTGCAACTCACGCGCCGCGGGCTCCAGTTCGGGAAGCGGACCTTCCTGCGGGCAGTGCGCGGCGACGACCACGACGTGGCGGCGGCCGGGGACGTGATGATCCGTCACCGCTGCAGCGCCTCCATCACTGGGCCGGCCACCGCCTTCTGTCGCAGGTACTTCGTCGCCGTGTGGACCCACAGCCCGTTCGACTCCACACGAGACGTGTCCGGAGCGACTCCCTGCTGGTTCGGCGTCATCCACTTCTCGATCCGCGGGCGCGACACGATGATGTCATCGCGGTCCCAGAAGTTCAGCCATCGGGCAACGCCCAGGGGAGTGTGGGGAGGTCGGGGGACCAGTCGCTGCAGGACCACCGCACCCGTGGCGAGCGGCGACCCGATGGTCACCCAGAGGGCGACCGGGCCGGTGTACTGGTGCAGGGCCTCATAGGCGACAACGCTGCCCAGCGAGTGGGAGACCACGACGAGCGGGCGCGTCTCGTCCAGTCCGCCCAGCACCCTCTCCCGCACGAGGGCGTCCAGTGTTCGTCCGGAGGAGTCGGCCTCACCCCGCCCGAGGTACCGTCCCACCTGTGCCAGCGCCATGAGCAGAGCGCGACCACTGGCCCACTGGGCTCCCGCGCGGACGCCCGGGATCTGCATCAGCGTCGTCGCGACCTGTATCAGGAGCCGGAACGGCTCTCCCAGGCCCTGGGCATGAGCGACTCCGCTCGACGCCGCGCCGAGTTGGAAACGCGCGTCCTTGATGATCCGGACGGTGCGTTCCTCGCCGACCTGGCCGGCGGCCTGCCGGTCGAGCTCATCGATCAGTTCCCACAACAGCGCCGTCACGAAGTCGGCCTCGGCCTCCGAAGGCTGCTCGCCGTCAGCCCCTTGAGCGCCTGCCGCCACGAACAGGTCGCTGTAGTCGGCGAATCGGCTGTCCACCAGCGAGCCGTCCAGCAGGCCCGGCACGGCATCCGCGTGGCCGGCCTCCTTGGCTCCCTCGGCCAGGGCGGTTCGCCAGGCCAGATGCTCCTGCTGCTCGTCACGAGGCCCACCGATACCGTGCACGAACACCAGCTGCGGCCTAGCCGACTTCACCATGAGGGCCCCACGCTCCCGCTCCGGCTCACTCGCCGGACATCCGTCTGTGCCAGTACATACGGACCCTAGCCCGTCGTGCTGCCGCCGGTCCGCGGAAGCCCGGAACAACTGTCGGGATCCTGCCCGGAGGCGGCTTCGGGACCGGAACGGTCCTGGATGGGTCCGGGAATGCCGCGACGCCGCTGTACCGGACCGGATGGGTGATCGGGTCGGGTGCAGCGGCGTTGTCGTGGTGCGGCCCTGGGTGGTGCGGCCCTGGGTGGGGTGGGGTGTTGTGGGGCGGGGTGTTACTTGGTGAGGCCGGCCTTGACGGAGCAGACGGGCCAGGCGCCGGGGCCCTGGGCGGCGAGGACCTTTTCGCCGATGGTGATCTGCTGGGCC
>NZ_JBSFNM010000061.1:0-55502 GCF_053587085.1 Kitasatospora sp. NPDC003701 | reverse complement strand
AGCTAAGCCTCACAGCGCCGATGGTACTGCAGGGGGGACCCTGTGGGAGAGTAGGACGCCGCCGAACAATCATTGTGAAGAACCCCCTGATCCATCCGGATCGGGGGGTTCTTTGCGTTTCCGGGGCAATGCGGAAACGCGAAAGAAGGTCCCGATGCTGCTGTCCCACTCCCGGAGGGCTGTCGGCCCTCCCGTAGGGGCCCGGCCCCGCCGGAGGGCCACAGGGCACCGCCGCCGGTGAGCCGGCTCAGCCCGCTCCGGGTACCCGGACAGCCCGGGCCGGCAGCGCTCCCCGGGGCCCGCGGGAGAGGAGCGGCCCGGGGGAGGGCCCACCGTCAGCAGCCCAGGCCTGGAGGCTCAGAAGGTCACCGGACGGCCCAGGGCGGGGCTGCTGACGGCCGGCCGGCGCCCCGCCACGACCCCGCCAGGACGCCCCGGGAGCGCGTGACCCCATGACTGAGCCCCCACCACGGACGTCCGTGGCGGGGGCTCAGTCATGCAGGCCGAACAGTGAGCAGAGCAGGAGTCAAGGCTCCCACTGGGCCCAGCGGCGTCCGGTGGGACTCAGTCAGAGGCGGCCGGCGGCCTTGAGCGCGAGGTAGGCGTCGGCGAGGGCCGGGGCCACCGCGGTCGGCGGGGCGTCGAGCACGGTCACGCCGTGGCGGGTGAGGCGGTCCGCGGTGAGCCGGCGGTCGGCGCGGGTCTGCTCGGCGGCGGCCGCGCCGTACACGGCCTCGACGGTGCCGCGGGCGGTGGCCAGTTCGTCCAGGTGCGGGTCGGAGACGGAGGCCAGGACGACTTCGTGGCGCTTGGTCAGGAGCGGGAGCAGCGGCAGCAGGCCGTCCTCGACGGGAGCCGCGTCGAGCCCCGTGAGCAGGACGATCAGGGAGCGGTGCGGCGCCATCTTGAGTGCGGTGGCGACCAGCGAGCGCATGTCGGTCTCGTAGAGGGCGGGCTCCAGGACGGCCATCGCGTTGGTGAAGGCCGGCAGGATCTCGCTGGGGGAGCGGCCGGCCACCGAGACGCGCTTGCGCAGGTCGTGGGCGAGCAGGTCGACCCGGTCGCCCGCCTTGGTGGCGAGCGCGGTGAGCAGCAGCGCTGCGTCGAGCGAGGCGTCCAGACGGGGGGCGTCGCCGACGCGGCCGGCGGAGGTGCGGCCGGTGTCGAGGACGATCAGGATGTGCCGGTCGCGCTCGGGCCGCCAGGTGCGGACGGCGACGGTGTGCCGGCGGGCGCTGGCGCGCCAGTCGATGGAGCGGATGTCGTCGCCGGGCAGGTACTCGCGCAGGGAGTCGAACTCGGTGCCCTGGCCCCGGGTCAGGACGGAGGTGCGGCCGTCGAGTTCGCGCAGCCGGGCCAGCCGGGACGGCAGGTGCTTGCGGCTGTTGAACGGGGGCAGGGCGCGGACCGTCCACGGGACGAGGTGCGAGCCCTGGCGCCCGGCCAGGCCGAGCGGGCCGAGGGAACGGATCGTCACCTTGTGGGCGTGGTGGTCGCCGCGCCGGACCGGGGTGAGCACGGTGGTGGCCCGGCGCCGCTCGCCGCCGGGGATGCGCAGGGCGTGCCGGGACGCGGCGATCTCGGTGCCGCGTCGCCAGGCGGACGGCGCCCAGGCGTCGCGGACGCGGCCTCTGAGCGGGCGGCCGGACGGGTTGGTGACGGTCAGTTCGACGGCGGCGGGCTCGCCGAGCCGGACGGTGGTGTCGCCGCCCCGGGTGATCCGCAGGCTGCGGACGGGGGCGGCGAGCACCAGGTCGACGACGACCGCGAGCAGGACCGTGCCGGTGACGGCGGCGATCCCGCTCCAGGACGGCAGGAGCAGGCCCACGACGAGCGCGCCGAGTGCGGCGAGCAGGGCGGTTCGCCCGGTGAGGGCCATGCGGTGCGCTCCTTCGTGAGCGGGGCGGGGCGGGCGGTCAGCGGGGGGCGGGCGTCTGGGCCAGGACGGCCTGGATGACGGAGTCGGCGGTGACGCCCTCCATCTCGGCCTCGGCGCGCAGCGCGACGCGGTGCCGCAGGGTCGGCAGGGCGAGGGCCTTGACGTCGTCGGGGGTGACGTAGTCGCGGCCGGCCAGCCAGGCCCAGGCGCGGGAGGCGCCGAGCAGGGCGGTGGCGCCACGCGGGGAGACGCCGATGGAGAGCGAGGGGGACTGCCGGGTGGCCCGGCAGAGGTCGACGATGTAGGCGAGCACCTCGGGGGCGACGGTGAGCTTGGCGATCTGCTCACGGGCGGCGGCGATGTGCTCGGGGCCGGCGACCGGGCGGACGCCGGCCGCGGCGAGGTTGCGGGGGTCGAAGCCGGAGGCGTGCCGGGCGAGGACCTGGAACTCCTGGTCGCGGTCGGGCAGCGGCAGGATCAGCTTCAGCAGGAAGCGGTCGAGCTGGGCCTCGGGCAGCGGGTAGGTGCCCTCGTACTCGACCGGGTTCTGGGTGGCGGCGACCAGGAACGGGGCCGGCAGCGCGCGGGGCTCGCCGTCGACGGTGACCTGGTGCTCCTCCATGGCCTCCAGCAGGGCGGCCTGGGTCTTCGGCGGCGTGCGGTTGATCTCGTCGGCGAGCAGCAGGTTGGTGAAGACCGGGCCGGGCTGGAAGGAGAACTCGGCGGTGCGGGCGTCGTAGACGAGGGAGCCGGTGACGTCGCCGGGCATCAGGTCCGGGGTGAACTGGATCCGCTTGGTGTCCAGGCTGAGCGCGGTGGAGAGGGTGCGGATCAGCAGCGTCTTGGCGACGCCGGGGACGCCCTCCAGCAGCACGTGGCCGCCGCAGAGCAGGGCGACGACCAGGCCGGTGACGGCGGCGTCCTGGCCGACCACGGCCTTGGCGATCTCGGCGCGCAGGGCGGTGAGCGCCTGGCGCGGGTCGTCGGTGCTCCCGGGGGTGCCGGGGGCACCGTGCGTGGCGGTCGCCGTGCCGGGGGTGGGGACGGGGGTGGCGGTGGCCTGCTCGGTCACGGCTTCCGCACCTGCCTTTCAAGGGTGTCGAGGTCGTCGGCGAGCCGCAGCAGCGCGGCGTCGTCGGTCGGGGGCGGCCCGTACAGGAGGGCCCGTACGTCCCCGGCGGGTCGGTCGGGGAGGCGGTCTGCGACCGCCGCGCAGAGCGCGGTGGGGTCGGGTGCGCCGGCGGTGGGCGGGACGCCCAGGGCGGGTGCGAGGCGGTGGGCGGCGGCGCGGCGCAGGGCGTCGGCGGCGCGGCCCCGGGCCTTGGCCCGGCGGTAGAGGCGGGCCCGGCCCTCGGTGGTCTCGGCGGCGCGGACCACGACGGGCAGGTTCTCGCTGATGACCGGGCCGAGCCGGCGGGCGCGCCAGAGCGCGGCGAGCAGGACGGCGATGCCGAGCTGGTACGCGGCCCAGCGCCAGCCGTCGGGGATGTAGTCGGTGAACTGCTTGTCGCCGCCGTGGACGACCGGGGTGGCGTAGTCGGGCAGGTGCCAGGCGAGGCGGGGCTGCGAGCCGAGCAGGCCGAGCGCCAGGGAGGCGTTGCCGTCCTTCTTCATCAGCTCGTTGCTGAGGAAGTCGCCGCTGCCGAGGACGACGACCTCGCTGCCCTTGCCGTTCTGCACGACGACCAGCGGGTAGCCGTGGCCGCGCGGGTAGCAGCCCTCGCCGCGGCTGCCGGTGGTGTAGAGCAGGCCGCCGAGGTGGGCGGTGCCGGCCCGGACGGCCTCGGTGAGGGCGCACTGGGCGGGGGTGCTGCGGACGGCGGCGTAGGGGGCGCCGCCGCCCTCCTCGGAGGGACGGACCCCGGGGGCGAGGGCGCTGAGCGCCGCGGGGCCGGGGGAGATCAGGACCAGCCGGCCGTGCCGGGCGGCGGCGAGGGCGCGCAGCTGGTCGGCACCGAGCAGGTCGGGTTCGGGGACGACGAGGGTGTCGTTCCCGGCGGAGCGGGTGGGCAGGTCGGCGGTGACGTCGACCTGGAGGCCTTGGCGCTGGAGCAGGGCGACGACGGCGTGCGAGCCGGAGGCGTCGTAGGAGCGCGGGTCGAGCGGGGGGTAGCGGCGCTCCTGGTTGAGGCCGGCCAGGACGGCGGCGGCGAGCAGCAGCAGCGCGGCGGTCAGCAGGTACCAGCGCGAGCGGTGCCAGACGCTGCGGCCGGTGGGCGCGAGGCTGCTGGTGCCGGCGGCGCCCGGCGGCGGTGCGGCGGGCGTGAGCGGCACCTCGGGCGGGGGCCCGCCGGGTGCCGGCGGTGCGGCCGGGCCGGGGGTGGTGCTGGTCATGCCGCTCCTCCCGCGGCCGGGGCGAACGCCGGGCGGGCGCGTTCCAGGGTCTGGTCGAGGTCGTGCAGCAGCTGGTACGCGGCCCGGTCGGCGGTGCGGTCGCCGTAGGCGATGTCGTCGAAGGTGCGGGCCGCCGCGGCCAGGGCGGCCGCGTGCGCGGGGAGGGCCCGGCCGGCTTCGGCGGCGGCCTCGTCGGCGGTGCGGCCGGGGCGGGTGTCGAGCAGGGTGCGCTCCTCCAGGGCCCGGACGACGGCGCGCATCTGCTCGCGGACGGCCTCGGACCACTGGCCGGCCGCGGCGTGCCGCTCGGCGTCGGCGCGGTACTGGTCGGCGCTGCGCGGTCCGGCGCTGCCGAAGACGTCGAGCACGGTGCGGGCTTCCCGCTTCGGGGCGCCGAACCGCCACCAGAGGGCGGCGGCGATCACCACGGCGACCACCAGGAAGAGGATCAGCCCGGTGGTGCCGCTGGTGCCGTCGCCGGCGATGGCGCTGAGCGCGTCGTCGATCCGCTCCATGACCCAGTCGTAGACCCGCTGCTGGAGGCTCGGGTCGTGCCGGTGGTAGTCCGCGTTGAGCAGCTCGTCGCGGGCGGCGTCGCGGGCCGGGTCACGTGGCACGGTGACCGGAGCGCCGCTCGCCGCCAGCGCTTTCTCCCCCCAGTTCGGCATGCGGTTCAGAGCCTCGCCGGGTTCGGGCCGGTCTGGTCGCCCCAGCCGGTGCCGCCGTACTCGGGCAGGCCCGCGGCGCGGGCGAGCTCGATGTCCAGGGCCTCGCGGCGGATCCGCTGGTCGACGTAGAGCAGCACGCCGATGGTGGCGGTGAACGGGATGGTGAGGGTGGAGGCGATCACGCCGGCGATCGCCGTGGTGATCAGTACGGCGGTGGGCAGGGTGGCCGTGTCGCCGGCGTCGACCTGGCCGACGAGGTCGTCGAAGCCGAGGACCAGGCCGGCGACGGTGAACGGCACGCTGATGATCCCGGCGACGATGCCGGCCAGCACCTGGCTGAGGAGGTTGATGCCGAACAGCCGCCACCAGGAGCCGCGGACCAGCCGGCGCGAGCGGGAGAGCGCCGTCATGACGCCCTGCTTCTCCAGCATCAGGGCGGGGGCGGCCAGGCTGAGCTGGATCCAGATCCAGATCGCGACCGGGATGCTGAGCAGGCCCACCACGAAGAGCAGCGCCGCGATGGCGGGCTCGCCGGCGCCGGCCAGCAGGTAGCCGATCATCGGGGCGAAGCCGAGCAGCACGATGCCGGCGCCGATCAGACCGGTCAGCAGGGTGAGGCCGGTCAGCTGGAGCATGCGGGGGCGCGCGTCCCGCCAGGCGTCCCGGACGGTGGCGGACTGCCCGAGGATGGCGCGGCTGACCACCATGGTCAGCAGGGCGGCGGCGACGACGCTGAGCAGCATGGTCACCGGCAGGCTCGCCAGGGCCGAGAGCACCGGGGTGAGGTCGCCGGTGTCACCGTTCACGGCCAGCTGGGTGCCGGTGACGGCGGCCTGCTCGACGACGGCGACCCCGAGCGAGAGGCCGAGCGTGGTGCGCCAGTGCTTGCGGATGGTGGAGACGGCTCCGTCGAGGATCTCGCCGAGGCCCAGCGGGCGCAGCGGGATGACGCCGGGCTTGGGGCTGACCGGGGCGCCCCAGCCGTACTGGCCGTGCGGTCCGTGCGGGCCCTGGCCGCCGTGCTGGGGGCCGGTGGGCTGCTGGGGGCCGCCGTAGCCGGCGCCCCAGGCGGGGGGCGCGGCGGGCGCGGCCTGGGGTGGTACCGACTGCCCGGGCACGGCGGCGGACGTGTCGGCCGGGGGCCGGGTGTCGTCGCGGGGCGGCTCGGACGAGCTGGGCGAGGCCCAGCCCGGAGTGTCGGTCATCACTGCTCCTCGGAGGGGCGTCAGGGTTCGCGGGGCCGGGTGGATCTTCACCCGCGCGCAGCGCCCATCGTGCCATGGTGGTCGGACGGTCCCCAGGGGTATCCGGTTGCTGAACGGCAACGGGGGCCCGCGGGGCGGTCGCCACGTGGCCCGGACGTGGCCCGCAGGTGGCCCGGGGGGTGCCCGGGGCGGTGCGGTCCAGGTCATTCGTCCGGTATGGCCGGAATTTGCCGGGTCGCCAGTTGGCCGTTCTGGAGCAAAGGGACTGCTGTGCGGCAGGTCACAATCCGGTAATGAGAAGATGGACGCATGAAGGGACGCGTCCTCGTCGTTGATGACGACTCCGCACTGGCCGAGATGCTCGGCATTGTGCTGCGTGGTGAGGGTTTTGAGCCGTTTTTCGTCGCGGATGGGGACAAGGCGCTAGCCGCGTTCCGGGAGACCAAGCCCGATCTGGTCCTGCTGGACCTGATGCTGCCCGGACGGGACGGTATCGACGTCTGCCGGCAGATCCGGGCGGAGTCCGGCATCCCGATCGTCATGCTGACCGCGAAGACCGACACGGTCGACGTCGTGGTGGGCCTGGAGTCGGGGGCCGATGACTATGTCACCAAGCCGTTCAAGCCCAAGGAGCTGGTGGCCCGGGTACGAGCCCGACTGCGCCGTGCCGAGGAGCCGACGCCCGAGCAGCTGACCATCGGCGATCTGGTGATCGACGTGGCCGGCCACTCCGTGAAGCGGGACGGCCGGGGCATCCCGCTGACCCCGCTGGAGTTCGACCTGCTCGTCGCGCTGGCCCGCAAGCCCTGGCAGGTGTTCACCCGGGAGGTGTTGCTGGAGCAGGTCTGGGGTTACCGCCACGCGGCGGACACCCGGTTGGTGAACGTCCACGTCCAGCGGCTCCGGTCCAAGATCGAGAAGGACCCGGAGCGTCCCGAGATCGTGGTGACCGTTCGTGGCGTCGGCTACAAGGCCGGGCCCAGCTGACGTGACGTACCAGGCTGACGACACCCCGTCGGAGTCCGCGACCGACGGGGGCTCCGCCGTGCGCGGGGACGTGCTGAGCTCCACCACGCGGAGCCGCCGCCGACGCGGGCCCGCCGCCCTGCTCACGCCGGTGATCCGTCAGCTGCGCAGGCCCCTGAACCGGGTTTCGGCGCTGTACCGCCGCTCCATCCAGCTGCGGGTGGTCGCGGCCACCCTGATGCTCTCCGTCGTGGTGGTGCTGGTGCTGGGCGTGGTCGTGGTGGCCCAGGTGCGCAACGGGCTGCTGGAGACCAAGCAGGACTCGGCGCGCAGCCAGGCCCGGGCCGGCTTCCAGACCGAGCTGAAGAAGATCGACGAGGCGAAGGACCTGCGGCTCAAGGTCGGCGCGGCCGCCGACCAGACCGTCGAGGACACCGGCACCTGGCTGCTCAGGCAGGTCGGCGACCTCGCGGCCAGCGGGCAGAACGTCTACTCGGTGATCGCCATGGTGCGCGACGGCAAGACCGTCCTGCCGGAGACCGCCGGTCTCGGGCCGCGCTACACGGGTGACATCTCGCCGATCAGCATCCCTGACACCCTGCGGGCCAAGGTCTCGGCCGAGCCCGGCCAGATCTTCGACCAGCCGACGCTGATCCACCGCTCCGTCGACAGCGGCGGGCACACCGAGCCCGGCCTGGCCATCGGCATGCAGTTCGGCGGCCCCACCGGCATCTCCTACGAGCTGTACTACGTCTTCTCCTTCGGCCAGGAGACCGACACCCTCGGCCTGGTCACCGGGACCCTCGCCACGGCCGGGGTCTTCGTGGTGATCCTGATGGGCGGGATCGCCTGGCTGGTCGTGCGCCAGGTGGTCACCCCGGTCCGGATGGCCGCCGGGATCTCGGAGCGGCTGGCCGCCGGGCACCTGGAGGAGCGGATGAAGGTCACCGGGACGGACGACATCGCCCGTCTCGGCGAGTCCTTCAACCGGATGGCCAACGCGCTGCAGGCGCAGATCCGCCAGCTGGAGGAGCTCTCCCGGGTGCAGCGGCGGTTCGTCTCGGACGTCTCGCACGAGCTGCGCACTCCGCTGACCACCGTCCGGATGGCCGCCGACCTGATCTACGACAGCCGCGAGGACCTGGACCCGATGGCGGCCCGCTCGGCCGAGCTGCTCCAGGGCCAGCTGGACCGCTTCGAGTCGCTGCTCGCCGACCTGCTGGAGATCAGCCGGTTCGACGCCGGTGCCGCGATCCTGGACGCCGAACCGGTCGACCTGCGGGAGATCGTCACCCGGGTGGTCGAGGCCGCCGACCCGCTGGCCCAGGCCAAGGGCAGCGCCGTGGTGATCCGCGGCGACGGCGAGCCGGTGCTGGCGGAGGTCGACTCCCGCCGGATCGAGCGCATCCTGCGCAACCTCGTGGTCAACGCGCTGGAGCACGGCGAGGGCCGGGACGTCGTGGTCCGGCTGGGCTCGGCGGACGGCGCCGTCGCGGTCGGCGTGCGCGACTACGGCATCGGGCTCAAGCCCGGCGAGGCCTCCCGGGTCTTCCACCGCTTCTGGCGGGCCGACCCGTCCCGGGTGCGGACCACCGGCGGCACCGGCCTGGGCCTGTCCATCGCGGTCGAGGACGCGCACCTGCACGGCGGCTGGCTGCAGGCCTGGGGCGAGCCCGGCGGCGGCTCGCACTTCCGGCTGACCCTGCCGCGCACCCGCGGCGGCGAGATCAGCCGGGCACCCTTCCGGCTGGAGCCGGAGGACTCGCGCAACAACCGGGGCCTCGGCTCGTACGGGGTGCCGTACCGGCGGGCGATCCGTCCGGGCGGTGCCACCGCGCTGACCGCCACCGAGGAGCCGGCCGTCCCGGAGACCCCGGAGGGCTCCGGCGACAACGGGTTCGGCAGCGGCCTCGGCGGCGTGCTGAGCATCGGCCCGGGGCTGGGCGCCCGCCGGCTGCCCGAGGGGCCGCGGGCCGACCCCTCGGACGTGCGGACGGTGGGTGCCGGGTACGGTGCCACCGGAGCCCAGGTCATGGTGGACCCGACGCCCGGGTGGCCTTCGGTGGCCCAGCGGACGGCGGAGCCGGGCGCGGCGGGTACGGCGGAGGCCCTGCACGGCACGGCCGGGACGGACACGGAGGGGTCGCAGCGTGCGAAGGACCAGCAGGACTGAGCCGCGGCTGGTCGCGGTGGCCGGCGTGGTGCTGGGCACCCTGCTGGCCGGCGGCTGCGCGGCCATGCCGGACTCCGGCGGCGTCAGCAAGGTCGAGCTGGCGCAGGACGCGGTGGACAAGAACCTGCAGGTCAGGGTCTTTCCGATGGCGCCCCCCAAGGGCGCCAAGCCGCGCGATCTGCTGGCCGGCTTCCTGGACGCCGTCACCGCCGACGAGAGCTACGACACCGCCCGGATGTACCTCACGGACGAGGCGGCGGCGAAGTGGAAGCCGGACGCCCGCATCCAGGTGCTCTCGGCCACCCCCTCGCTGTCCACCCAGGCCGTGGCCGAGGCCGACACCTCGTTCACCGCCCCGGTGTCCGGCATGGTCGTCGCCGAGGTGGACGCCAAGCACTCGTACACCTTCCTGGACGGGCAGAAGGACGTGGACTTCCAGTTCGCGTTCGTCCGGGAGAAGAAGAGCGGCGAGTGGCGGATCGACGCGCTGCCCGACGGCGTGCTCATCAACGAGACCAACTTCCGCATCAGCTACCGCCAGGTGGACCGCTTCTTCTACGCGGCCGAGGACCCGTCCGCGCCCGGCACCTCGGCGATCGGCAGCCCGGAGGTGCTGATCGCCGACCCGATCTACCTGCGGCGCCGAATAGACCCGCTGACCTCGGCCGCCAAGGCCGTGGTCGCCGGTCCGTCCGACTGGCTGGCGCCGGTGGCCCGGACCGCCTTCCCGACCGGTACCGTCGTCGAGCGGGTGAGCGTCGACGCGCCGTCGAGCACCGCCCACGTGGTGCTCGACGGCGCCGACCTCGGCGGCACGATGCTCTGCAGGCGGATGGCCGCCCAGCTCTTCTACACCCTCGCCGACCAGGGCAAGGGGCAGGTGGAGAAGCTGGACCTGAAGGGCCCGCACAACACCGGCGGCTGCCAGGCGACCCGCGCCGACCTGTCCAAGACCGGCCCCGGCGCGCTGACCGGCGCGGCCGCCCAGAAGCAGTTCTTCCAGCGGGCCGACAACGGCGTCCTGGTCGAGGCCCAGGAGACGGGCGACGGCACCGCGGTGCGCGGCCCGCTCGGACGGCCGCAGCCGAACGGCAAGGAGCCGCTCGGCACCATCGCGGTGTCGCGGGACGGCGAGCGCGCCGCGGCGATCGGCGGCAAGGGCCACCAGCTCTACATGGTGCCGCTGGCCGACACCGGACAGGCCATGCCCGAGCCGGTGCTCACCACCCAGACCCGGCCGGGCCAGAAGGACGAGGACGGCCTGACCTCGCCCAGTTGGGACGGCCGCGGCGACCTCTGGGTGGTGGACCGCGATCCGCAGAACCGGCGGGTGGTGATGGTGCGCGGCAACCGGCCCCCGCTCACCGTGCCGGTCGACAGCCCCGACGGACAGGTCCTGCAGGACCTCAAGATCTCCTCGGACGCCGTCCGGATCGCCCTGGTGTTCAAGGACCAGCGCGGGGCGCAGTCGCTCTGGCTCGGCCGGGTGGAGCACGCCGGCACCAAGGACGCGCCCGCCGCGCGGATCACCGGACTGCGCCGCGTCGCCCCGGCGATCGCCGAGGTCTCCTCGGTCTCCTGGGCGGAGGCCGACCAACTGCTGGTGCTGGGCAAGGAGAAGGGCCGCCTGCAGCAACTGCACTACATCAGCACGGACGGCTCGCTGAGCAGTGACGCCCCGCCCCAGGGGGGCGAGGGGATGGCCTCGGCCCAGGCGGCGGAGTCGCGTGCGGACACCATGGACCAGGCGCCGCCGGTGCTCGCCCGGCAGGCCGCCGACGGCAAGATCTACCGGCTGGTCAACAGCCAGTGGCGGGAGCTCGTCCTGAACTTCCGGGCGTCCTCCTTCATCTATCCGGGCTGAGCCGGGGCCGGGCTGAGCCCGGCCCCGGGTTGGTTGGGGCCGTGCTGTCGGGGCCGGGTTGGTCGGGGCCGGGCTACCAGGGGCGGGGTCCGCTCGCGCGGTGGCCGGCCGGGCCGGCGGGCCGGTGCGGGACGGCGGCCGCGACGGTGGCGGCCGCCTTCGGCGGGAGCCCGGCGCTGGCCAGCGCCCGGGCGGCCTCGGCGAGGCTGGCACCGGTGGTCACCAGGTCGTCCACCAGGACCGGCTGGCGGCCGGTCAGCCGGCAGTCCGCGCGCGGCAGGACGGTGAGCGCGCCGTGCAGGTTGCGCCGGCGCTCGGCGGCGCTGAGGCCGGCCTGGTCCGCGACCGGCCGGGTGTGCCGCAGCAGCGACGCGGCCCGGGCGTCCACCCCGGCCCGGCGCAGTGACCGGGCGGCGGCACCGGCCAGCCGCAGCGTCGGATCGTGGCCGCGGGCCCGGACGGCCGAGCGGGCGGAGGGCATCGGCACCAGCAGCAGCGGTGCCAGCCCGGCGCGCGGCCCGAGCGAGGAGCGCACGGCCCGGGCGAGTGCTTCGCCGAGCGGCCCGGCCAGGCGCAGCGCGCCGCGCTCCTTGTGGGCGAGCAGCAGCTGCCGGACCGGGTCGGCGTACGGGGCGGCGGCGTGCACCCAGGGCAGTGCGGTGGGGCCGGGCCGGGCGGTGGTCAGGGCGAACCGGCAGGCCGGGCAGAGCTGGGTGCGGTCGGCGCCGCAGCCCGCGCAGCGGGCCGGCAGCAGCACCTCCAGCAGCCCGGCCAGTGCGTGGCCGAACGGCCCTTGGGCGGTCTGCGGGCGAGTGGGGAGGGGAGTGGGCGGCACGGTGCTCCTGGCGGCGGCAGGCACGGAGAGTGAGCACAGGATGCGCCGTACGGGGGGTGTTGTCCAGGTATTTACCCATGCTTCACTCGCAGGAGGGTAGACAGGGTGCAACAGCTTGACTGCCAAGCCCACGGCATCGGGTCACACCCGTATTCCCGCTTGGGGAGGCGAAAACCCCGTGTGAGGTGTTCGATGAGGCTCCAGGGGGTTTCAACCGTCCCTGGTGGGGAGGAAGTGAGGTGAGGGCCAGTCGTCTTCGTCGCTCGCGGCGCAGGCGGAGGGCTAGCAGTGGATTGGCTGGTCCGGCTGGGTCTCAGCCCGATCCGGTAGCACCCGGATCGGCGTCAGCACGAGGGATCGGAGTTCTGCGTGGACATCGTCGTCAAGGGCCGCAAGACCGAGGTGCCCAAGAGGTTCCGCGAGCACGTGGCCGAGAAGCTGGAGAAGGTCCAGAAGTTCGACGGCAAGGTGATCAGCCTCGACGTCGAGGTGTCCAAGGAGCACAACCCGCGTCAGGCCGACCGGTCCGAGCGGGTGGAGATCACTCTCCGTACCCGCGGTCCGGTGATCCGGGCCGAGGCCGCCGCCGGTGACCCGTACGCGGCGCTCGACCTGGCTTCGGCGAAGCTCGACGCGCAGCTGCGCAAGTCCGCGGACCGGCGTCGGGTGCACAAGGGCGGCAACGGCCGCACTCCCATCAGCGTCGCCGAGGCGACCGCGGCCCTGGCCGCGCTGCCCGACACGACGCAGCCGGAGGGCGAGACCAACGGGGCCGTCCGCAAGACCATGATGGGATCCCTGGAAGTGGAGGGCGAAGGCCCGCTGGTGGTCCGGGAGAAGACCCACCCGGCCGCCCCCATGGCGCTGGACCAGGCGCTCTACGAGATGGAACTGGTCGGCCACGACTTCTACCTGTTCGTGGAGAAGGACAGCGGCCTGCCGAGCGTCGTCTACCGCCGGCACGGTTACAACTACGGCGTCATCCACCTGAAGGCCGACGGATCGGCCGGGCCGGGTGGCGGTGCCGGCGGCGCGATCGGTGGAGCCGACGACGAGGACTGATCGTCCGAGCGGTGTGGGAGTGGTGACCCCGGTGGCCCTTGCCGCCGGGGTCACCGGCGTTCCGGGGCGGCCGCGGGGCCGCGGTGGGCCGGTCCGGCCAGGTCCGGGCCGGTCGGGGTGGCGGGAGGTCACCCGGTGCGAGGGAATCGGCATCGGAGCGTGACCGGAGGACGTCCGGGGCGTGGAATGATTGGCGGACGACGACCGGCGACGGGGGAGGAGCGGATGGGGGATCACTTCGGGCTGGGGCCCGGTGCGGGGCCGGTCGGGGGGGTGGTGCGGGGCTCGGGGGAGGACCTCGACTACGCCCCGCACCGGAGGGAGCCGATCCGCGTCCTGGTGGTGGACGACCACGCGCTGTTCCGGCGCGGCCTGGAGATCGTGCTCGCCGAGGAGGAGGACATCACGGTCGTCGGCGAGGCGGGGGACGGCGCGGAGGCCGTGCTGAAGGCCGCCGACCTGTTGCCCGACATCATTCTGATGGATGTTCGGATGCCCCGCCGCAGCGGGATCGAGGCCTGCACGGCGATCAAGGACGTGGCGCCCAGCACCAAGATCATCATGCTGACGATAAGCGACGAGGAAGCCGACCTCTACGAGGCGATCAAGGCGGGTGCCACCGGCTACCTGCTCAAGGAGATCTCCACCGACGAGGTCGCCACCGCGATCCGGGCGGTCGCCGACGGGCAGTCGCAGATCAGCCCGTCGATGGCCTCCAAGCTGCTCACCGAGTTCAAGTCGATGATCCAGCGCCGCTCCGACGACCGGGACCTGGTGCCCGCACCCCGGTTGACCGACCGGGAGTTGGAGGTGCTGAAGCTGGTGGCCACCGGGATGAACAACCGGGAGATCGCCAAGGAGCTGTTCATCAGCGAGAACACCGTGAAGAACCACGTGCGCAACATCCTGGAGAAGCTTCAGCTGCACTCCCGGATGGAGGCCGTGGTCTACGCGATGCGGGAGAAGATCCTCGAAATAGGGTGACGGAGCCCGTGGCCGGCCCGCAGGCTCAGCCGGCCAGCAGTCGCTCCAGTGCCGGGCGCAGCGCCTCGTCGTGCAGGGCCTCCACCCGGACGCCGTCGCAGCCCACCCACGCGGCCGCCTCGCGCAGGGCGGTGGCCAGCGCCTCGACGTGCCGCGCGGAGTCCAGCGAGACCTGACGGGCCACCAGCGTCCTCCCCTCACGGGCCGGATCGACCCGGCCGACCAGCCGCCCGCCGGCCAGCAGCGGCATCGCGAAGTAGCCGTGCACCCGCTTGTGCTTCGGGGTGTACGCCTCCAGCCGGTGCGTCATGCCGAAGATCCGCTCGGTGCGCGCGCGGTCCCAGATCAGCGAGTCGAACGGGGAGAGCAGTGCGGTGCGGTGCCGGCCGCGCGGCGCGCCGGCGAGCGCGGCCGGATCGGCCCAGGCCGCGGCGGGGGCGCCGTCCTGGCCCCAGCCCGCGACCTCCACCGGGACCAGGCCGGAGTCGGCGAGCACCGAGTCCAACTGCTCGGCCTTCAGCCGGTGGTAGTCCAGCAGGTCGGCCCGGGTGGCCACGCCGAGCGCGGCGCCGGCCTGCGCGACCAGGGTGCGCAGGCAGACCTCGTCGCTCGGCTCCGCCTCGAACAGCTCGGCGGGGACGGCCTGTTCGGCCAGCGCGTAGACCCGCTTCCAGCTCCGGCGCTCGGTGCAGACCACATCGCCGAAGGCCAGGGCGCGCTCCACCGCGATCTTGGTGTCGGACCAGTCCCACCAGTCGGCCGTCTTCTTGGCACCGCCCAGCCCGGTCGAGGTGAGCGGCCCCTCGTCGCGCAGCTTGGCCAGCACCGACCGGTAGGTGGCCGCGTCCACCTGCATGCCCCAGACGTGGGCGCGCTCGCGGTAGCGGCGGCGGCGGAACGCGAAGAGCGGCCACTCCTCGATCGGCAGGATGCAGGCCGCGTGCGACCAGTACTCGAAGCTCGCTCCCGCGCCCCAGTAGGCCGCCTCGACGGCGGGCCGGCCGACGGCGCCGAGCCGCGCGTACGGGACCAGCTCGTGCGAGCGGGCCAGTACCGAGATGGTGTCGAGCTGAACGGCGCCGAGGTGGCGCAGCACCCCGCGCACGCCGCCCCGGCGGTCCGGTGCGCCGAGCAGGCCCTGTGCGCGCAGGGCGATGCGGCGGGCCTCGTCGGCGCCGAGGGTCGTGGCGGGAGTCGTGACGGTCATGTCGGCGAGCGTAGACCGCGGCACCGACAACGCCCCCTGCCCGGGGCGGAGGCTCCGGGCCGGGGGCGGGGACCTGCGGCGGGGACGTTCGCGCGGCCGTGGCTGTGGCTGTGGCTGTGACGACGACCGTGGCCGTGGCCGGGCGGCGGGGCGGTCAGTCCGCGAGGTCGGTGGCGAGCAGCCCGGCGACCCAGGAGTCGCGGAACTCGCCGCGCTGCTCGGCGTACGAGCGCAGGGTGCCCTCGAAGCGGAAACCGACCTTCTCGGCGACCGCGCGGGAGCCCTCGTTGCCCACGTACGCGACCCACTCCAGCCGGCGCAGGCCCAGCTCGGTGAGCCCGTGGCGGGCGACCGCGCGGGCGGCCTCGACGGTGAACCCGCGGCCGCGGTGCTCCCGGGTGGCCCACCAGCCGATCTCGGCGCAACCCGGCCGGCCGGGGGTGCGGATGAGCCCCTGGGTGCCGACCAGGGCCCCGCTCCCGCGCTCGACCACGCACCAGATGAGGGCGTCGCCGGTGCGCCGGCCGTTGACGGCGAGGTCGTTGACGAAGTACTCCGCGTCCTTGCGCAGGTACGGGCTGGGGACGACCGTCCAGCGCTGGATCTCCTCGTCCTGGCAGGCCTCGAAGATCGCGTCCAGGTCGGACTCCTGCGGTGGCCGCAGGAGCAGGCGCTCGGTGACGAGGGTGCCGGGGGCGGGGGGCTCGGGATGCTCTGCCATGAGCGGATTATTCCGTGCAGAAAGGAAATCGGGCATCCGAATAACCCGCAGGGCTGCCCAACTGGCCGGGGGGCTGACCGTTTTGCCCCGGTGAACGGTGCTATCGGGCATGTGCCCGCAGGGGTGACACGGGAATAGCGTGCTGACGCACCTCCCGGGGCGTTGGACTCCTCGCATACGATGGCCCGTGCGGTGGGGTAAACCCGTCGTGCAGTCGTCCAGTGCCAATACAGGCAAGGAGCCCGCCCAAGTGTCCGTCTTCGACAAGATCCTGCGCGCCGGCGAAGGCAAGATCCTTCGCAAGCTGCAGCGGATTGCTGCCCAGGTCAACTCCATCGAAGAGGACTTCGTCAACCTCACCGACGCCGAGCTGCGCGCGCTGACCGACGAGTACAAGCAGCGGATCGCCGACGGTGAGTCCCTCGACGACATCCTCCCGGAGGCGTTCGCGACCGTTCGCGAGGCCGCCCGGCGGGTGCTCGGCCAGCGGCACTACGACGTCCAGATCATGGGCGGCGCCGCGCTGCACCTCGGCTACGTCGCCGAGATGCGCACCGGTGAGGGCAAGACCCTGGTCGGCACCCTGCCCACGTACCTCAACGCGTTGACCGGCAAGGGCGTGCACCTGATCACCGTCAACGACTACCTCGCCGAGCGCGACTCGGAGTGGATGGGCCGGGTGCACCGCTTCCTCGGCCTCGAAGTCGGCGTGATCCTGGGCAACATGACGCCCGCCGAGCGCAAGCGCCAGTACGCGATGGACATCACGTACGGCACCAACAACGAGTTCGGCTTCGACTACCTGCGCGACAACATGGCCTGGTCGAAGGACGAACTCGTCCAGCGCGGACACAACTTCGCGGTGGTCGACGAGGTCGACTCGATCCTCATCGACGAGGCCCGTACCCCCCTGATCATCTCCGGCCCGGCGGACCAGGCGACCAAGTGGTACGCCGACTTCGCCAAGCTGGTGCAGCGCCTGAAGATCGAGCGCGACTACGAGGTCGACGAGAAGAAGCGCACCGTCGGCGTGCTGGAGGAGGGTGTCACCCGGGTCGAGGACTACCTCGGCATCGACAACCTCTACGAGTCGGTGAACACCCCGCTGGTCGGCTTCCTGAACAACGCCATCAAGGCCAAGGAGCTGTACAAGCGGGACAAGGACTACGTCGTGATGAACGGCGAGGTCATGATCGTCGACGAGCACACCGGCCGCATCCTGGCCGGCCGCCGCTACAACGAGGGCATGCACCAGGCGATCGAGGCCAAGGAGGGGGTGGAGGTCCAGAACGAGAACCAGACGCTGGCCACCATCACCCTGCAGAACTTCTTCCGCCTGTACGACAAGCTGTCCGGCATGACCGGTACCGGCACCACCGAGGCGGCCGAGTTCCACCAGATCTACAAGCTCGGCGTGGTGCCGATCCCGACCAACAGGTCGCCGCTGCGCATCGACCAGCCCGACCTGATCTACAAGTCGGAGCCGGCCAAGTTCGCCGCCGTGGTCGAGGACATCGCCGAGAAGCACGAGAAGGGCCAGCCGGTGCTGGTCGGCACCGTGTCGGTGGAGAAGTCCGAGTACCTGTCGCAGGAGCTGCGCAAGCGCGGCATCCCGCACGAGGTGCTGAACGCCAAGCACCACGAGCGCGAGGCGCAGATCGTCGCGCAGGCGGGCCGCAAGGGCGCCGTGACCGTCGCCACCAACATGGCCGGCCGTGGTACCGACATCATGCTCGGCGGCAACTCCGACCACCTCGCGGCGGCCGAGCTGGCCCAGCGCGGCATCACCCCGGTGGACACCCCGGAGGAGTACGAGGAGGCGTTCCCGGCCGCGCTGGAGAAGGCCAAGGCGTCCGTGAAGGCGGAGCAGGACGAGGTCAAGGAGGCCGGTGGCCTCTACGTCCTCGGCACCGAGCGGCACGAGTCCCGCCGGATCGACAACCAGCTGCGCGGCCGTTCCGGCCGTCAGGGCGACCCGGGCGAGTCCCGCTTCTACCTGTCGCTCGGCGACGACCTGATGCGCCTGTTCAAGGCCGGCATGGTCGAGCGCGTGCTCTCGATGGCCAACGTGCCCGAGGACGTGCCGATCGAGTCCAAGATGGTCACCCGCGCCATCGCCTCGGCGCAGACCCAGGTCGAGCAGCAGAACTTCGAGATCCGCAAGAACGTCCTCAAGTACGACGAGGTGCTGAACCGCCAGCGCGAGGTCATCTACGGCGAGCGCCGTCGCGTGCTGGAGGGCGAGGACCTGCAGGAGCAGGTCGGCCACTTCATGGACGACACCGTCGAGGCGTACGTCAAGGCCGCCACCGGCGAGGGCTTCGAGGACGACTGGGACCTCGACAAGCTCTGGACCGCGCTGAAGCAGCTCTACCCCGTCACCCTGGACCTGGAGGAGCTGGAGGAGGAGGCCGGCGGCACCGCCGGGCTCACCCCGGAGCTGCTCACCAAGGTCATCCAGGAGGACATCCAGGGGCAGTACGGCGCCCGTGAGGACCAGCTCGGCGCGGAGATCATGCGCGAGCTGGAGCGCCGGGTCGTCCTCTCGGTGCTGGACCGCCGCTGGCGCGAGCACCTCTACGAGATGGACTACCTCCAGGAGGGCATCGGCCTGCGGGCCATGGCGCAGCGCGACCCGCTGGTCGAGTACCAGCGCGAGGGCTTCGACATGTTCACCGCGATGATGGAGGGCATCAAGGAGGAGTCCGTCGGCTACCTGTTCAACCTGGAGGTCCAGGTCGAGCAGCAGGTCGAGGAGGTGCCGGTCGAGGACGCCGAGGTGCTGCTCGACAAGCTGGAGAAGGACGCCGCCCGTCCGGAGATCAAGGCCAAGGGCCTGGAGGCTCCCAAGCCGCAGCGGCTGCACTACACGGCCCCCTCGGACGAGGTCGGTGGCGGAGTCGTCGAGGGCGACTTCGAGGACCTCGCGCCGGAGGACGAGGGCGACGGGCTGACCCGCGCCGAGCGCCGCAAGGCCGCGAAGTCGGCCAAGGGCCGCCGTCGCAAGAGCTGAGGCGGGGCCGGCCCGCCCGGTCCGCCGCCACGCAGGGCGCCGCTCCCGTACGGGGGTGGCGCCCTGCGCCGTTGGGGGCACCGCCGCCCGGGTGGCTCCGGAGGCCCCTGCGGCCCCTGTGACGCCCCGGCGGGTGCCGGTGGGGGCACCTGGAGCGGGGCCGCCGGCGGAGCCCGTCACGGCGCCCGTCCGGAGCCTCCCGGCACCCGCCGCGGTGGCCGGCGGCGCGTCGGGCGGGCGCGGCGCGAGGAGCGCGCCGGGCCGGTTCACCGGGCCTCCACGGCGGTGCACTGCCACTGCCCGGCCTGCCCGCGCAGCTCCAGCCGGAACGCCACCATGTGGTGCCGGCTGCCGAGGTCGACCCGGACGCAGGCCTCGATCACGTCGGGCGAGGGCGATCTGTCGTGCACCGGCCCGAGCCGGGGCCGGTCGGCGGCGCCGCCGCGCCGCAGGATGCCGATCCGGACGAGGGAGGCGAGCTGGCCGTAGCCGTCCAGGCTGGTGTGGCGCATCAGCTGGCCGGACGGCCGGGCGCCGGTCAGCACCTCGACCAGCTGGTGGGCGAAGCGCGTGCTCAGCCCGGCGTGGAGACCCGGACCGGCGGGGGCGGCACAGGCCGTCCGGGGGTGGCGCGGCCGCCGGCCGCCGGGCGGGTGGTGGCCGGCGCGGGCGGTGGCGTGCGGACGGCGGGGGTGGGCCGACGCCACGGTGGGCCGGCCCGGGTGGCCGCCGGGCGACACGGCGGGCTGCGGGGCGGGCGGCGGGGCGGCGGGGGTCGGGCAGGCGGTCACGGGGCCCTCCCGGGGCGGCTGGTACGGGTGCGGACGGTCCTTGGTAGCCCGGCGCCGAGCGGGGCGGCAAGCGGGATCGGCCGGTCCGGGCGGCCTGCCCGAGGTCTCACCTATCCGGGTGAACCGCCCAGTGCGGCAAGGGCCGGTCGGCGGGCCCGGAGGGCGCCCGGTTGACGTGCGGGGACCGGTGGGAAGGCCCGAAAGGGGACGGTCCCGGTCACCGCTGCGGGCGGGCGCGACGTTGCGAGGCCGGGCTCCCGGCGCGCACGATCGGATCCGGACCGGGAACCGCGGAGGACGGACGACGACAGCGCCCCGACGAGGACAGGCGGCCGGCATGACGACACGGGTAGCGCAGACGGGGGCGTCGGCGGCGTCGGCGGAGTCGCCCGCCGACGCCCGGCCCCGGCGCGGCCTGGTGCTGGGCGGCGGCGGCATGCTCGGCGCGGCGTGGACGGTCGGCGCGCTCTGCGCCGTCGAGGAGGCGGCCGGCTGGCGGCCGGGCGGCGCCGAGGTGCTGCTGGGGACGTCGGCGGGCGCGATCCTGGCCGCGATGCTGGCCGGCGGGGCCCGCACCGACCAGCTCCGCGACCACCAGCGCGGTCTGCCGATCACGGCCGGCCCGCTGGCCGGGGTGGCCTTCGACTACGAGACGGCGGTCGGCGGGGCGCTGCCCCCGCGCCCGCGGGCCGGCATCGGCTCGCCGGGCCTGCTGCGGGACGCCGTCCGCCACCCGCGCGAGTACCCGCTGCTGACCATGGTGTCGGCGATGGCGCCGCACGGCCGCGGTTCGCTGGAGCCGGTCGGCGAGCTGGTGCGCGGTCTGCTGGGCCCGGGCGGCTGGCCGGACGGTTCGGCCCTGCGGGTGGCCGCGGTGGACTACCGCGGCGGCCACCGGGTGGTCTTCGGCGATCCGGGCGCGCCGCCCGCCGCCGTCGCCGAGGCGGTGATGGCCTCCTGCGCGATCCCCGGCTGGTTCGCCCCGGTCCGGGTGAACGGCTCGGCGTACGTGGACGGCGGCTGCTGGTCGGCCACCAACGCCGACCTGATGCTCGGCCGCGGCCTGGACGAGGTCTACGTGCTCGCGCCGATGGCCCTGCGGTTGCACCCGCGCGGGCGCGCCGAGCCCGGCCGCGGCACCGTGGCGGCGCTGCGCGAGTGGCGCGACCGGGACCGTCCGCGCGGGGTGCTCGCCCAGTTGGTCGGCCGCTACCGCCGCGCGGTGACCCGGCAGCTGATGCGCGAGACCCGGCTGCTGCGGGCGAGCGGCGTCCGGGTGCACCTGCTCGCGCCGACCCTGGCGGACCTCGCGGTGATGGGCCCGAACATGATGGACCCGGCCCGCCGCGGTGCCGTGCTGGAGAGCGCGCTGCGGACCAGCCGGGCCGCCCTGGACGGCGTGCGGTGACCCGGCCGGCGCGCGGGCCGGTCCGCGGGCCGGCCGGGTCGGGCCGGTTCCCCGCCGTCCGCGGCGCGACGCGGTCCGAGCCGCGGCGCCGTCGAGCCGCGACGCGGTCCGGGCACGCGGCGCAGGGGGCGCAGGCGGCGCGGGCGGCGGTGAGCGCGTGATCACGGATGCCGCCCCGGCGCTTATTCTTGGGGCGCTGGAAGCTGTGCCGCTGGACGAACCGGAGAGTGCCACCGATGCGCGTGTACGTGCCCACCACCCTGACCGGCCTGGCGGCGGCGCACCCGGGCGGCGCCCTGGAGCAGTCCGCGGCGTACGCCGTGACCCCCGCGCTGCGCGAGTGGTACGTCAGTGACGACCTCGAGGAGCTGGAGTACGCGGCGCTGAACCGGGCCGCGCAGTCCTCGCTGCGGCTGCTGGCCGCCGACCCGGACGCGCCGCGCCGCCGGGTGGTGGTGGCGCTGGACGTCGCCGACTCGGCGGTGCAGCCGTTCCCCGGCGACGAGTACCAGGACCAGGCCTCGCTGGGCCGGGTGGTGCTGGCCGGGCCGGTGCGGCTGGCGAAGGCGGCCGCGGTGCACGCGGACGTGGCCGACCAGGACGTGGTCGCGGACGTCGAGGCGGCGGTCGCGGCGGTGGTGGCGGCCGACGAGGGCGACCAGGACGCCCAGTTCACCGTGGACGGCGCCGAGGACCACGACCTGCTCTGGTTCGCCACCCAGGAGATCCCCGTCCTGCTGGCCTGACCGGTCCGGCGCCGGACCGGTGCGGCCGGCGCCGCCCGACCGGGGCCGGAGCGGGCCGCCGGGCCCCCGGCGTGGCCTCTGTCCTACCGGGTTGTCGGTGACCGGGGTTACCGTTCCCTGCGTGCGCACTCATATCGTCTGGGACTGGAACGGCACGCTCTTCCACGACATGGAGGCGGTGCTCGGCGCGAGCAACGCCGCGTTCGCGACCGTCGGCATCGAGCCGATGACCATGCAGGAGTACCGCGAGCAGTACGAGATCCCGATTCCCCGCTTCTACCAGCGGCTGCTCGGCCGGATGCCCTCCGAGGCCGAGTGGCTGCTGCTCGACGACGCCTTCCACGACCGCTACCTGGAGCTGAGCACGGCGTGCGGGCTGACCGAGGGCGTGCTGGAGCTGCTGAGCGGCTGGCGGGAGGCCGGGCACAGCCAGTCGCTGCTGTCGATGTACGAGCACCGGAAGCTGCTCCCGGTGGTCGACGGGTTCGGGCTGACCGGCCACTTCCTCCGGGTGGACGGCCGCAGCGGCCCGTCCGGCGGCCAGAAGGCGGAGCACCTGACCAGGCACCTGGCCGCGCTCGGCGAGCACGTCGACCCGGCCCGCACGGTGCTGATCGGCGACGCCGCGGACGACGCGCTGGCGGCGCTGAGCGCGGGCGCGCACGCGGTGCTGTACACCGGCGGCTCGCACACCCGGGAGAAGCTGGAGCCGGTCGGCGTCCCGGTGGTGGACAGCCTGGCCGAGGCCGTCGAGCTGGCCGGGCGAATAGCGGGCTGAGCCGGGGCCGGGGTACCGCCCGGCACCGGGGCGGCCGCTGGGCCGGGCCGTGCGGGCGTGGCGCGAACCACGTCCACCGGTGGCGTGTCTGAGCGGGCGAACCGGCCCGCCGCTCGTCAGTCTGGATTGACGCCAGGCCACCACGACGAGCGGAGCCGCCATGCCCATCGACGCAGTCACCCAGGTCCCGACCCCGGGCAACGAGCCGGTGCACGGCTACGCGCCCGGCAGCCCGGAGCGGGCCCGGCTGGTGCGCCGGCTGGACGAGATGGCCGCCGAGCAGATCCCGCTGCCGATGACCATCGCCGGCGAGCAGCGGTTCGGCGGCGGCGAGCGGATCGACGTCGTCCAGCCGCACCACCACGCGGCCAAGCTCGGTGTGCTCGGCAACGCCACCCGGGAGGACGCCCGGGCCGCGGTGGACGCGGCGCTGGCGGCCGGGCGCGAATGGCGCGGGCTGTCCTTCGACGACCGGGCGGCGGTCTTCCTGCGCGCCGCCGACCTGCTGGCCGGGCCCTGGCGGGAGACGCTCAACGCGGCCACCATGCTGGGCCAGTCCAAGACGGCCCAGCAGGCCGAGATCGACTCCGCCTGCGAGCTGATCGACTTCTGGCGGTTCAACGTGCGGTTCGCCCGCGAGATCCTGGCCGACCAGCCGATCTCCTCGCCCGGGGTGTGGAACCGCACCGACCACCGCCCGCTGGAGGGGTTCGTCTACGCGGTCACCCCGTTCAACTTCACCGCCATCGCCGGCAACCTGCCGACCGCCCCCGCCCTGATGGGCAACACCGTGGTCTGGAAGCCGGCGCCGACCCAGACCCTCGCCGCGCACTACCTGATGCGCCTGCTGGAGGCCGCCGGCCTGCCGCCCGGGGTGATCAACATGATGACCGGCGACGGCCGGCAGCTCTCCGAGGTGGCGCTCACCGACCCCGCCCTCGCCGGGCTGCACTTCACGGGCTCCACGGCCACCTTCCAGTCGCTCTGGCAGACCGTCGGCGCCCACATCGGCGGCTACCGGACGTACCCGCGGATCGTCGGCGAGACCGGCGGCAAGGACTTCCTGCTGGCTCACCGCTCGGCCGACCCGGAGATCCTGCGGACCGCGCTGATCCGCGGCGCCTTCGAGTACCAGGGCCAGAAGTGCTCGGCGCTCTCCCGGGCCTACCTGCCGCGCAGCCTCTGGCAGGCGATCAAGGACGACTTCCTGGCCGAGGTGGACGCGCTGGCCGTCGGCGACGTCACCGACCTCTCCAACTTCATGGGTGCGCTGATCGACCGGCGGGCCTTCGCCAAGAACCGCGACGCGATCGAGCGGGCCAAGAGCGACCCGACCGTGGAGCTGGCGGCCGGCGGCCAGTACGACGACGCGATCGGCTGGTTCGTCCGCCCGACCGTGCTGGTCTCCTCCGACCACCGCAACGAGATCTTCCGCACCGAGTACTTCGGCCCGATCCTGGCCGTCCACGTCTACGAGGACTCCCGCTGGGAGGACGTGCTCGGCCGGGTCGACTCGGGCGCGCCGTACGGCCTGACCGGTGCGGTGATCGCCCAGGACCGCTACGCGATCGCGCGCGCGGTGGAGGAGCTGCGCTTCGCGGCGGGCAATTTCTACATCAACGACAAGCCGACCGGCGCGGTGGTGGGCCAGCAGCCGTTCGGCGGCGGCCGGGCCTCGGGCACCAACGACAAGGCCGGTGCCGCGCAGAACCTGCTGCGCTGGACCTCGGCCCGGTCGATCAAGGAGACCTTCGTCCCGCCGACCACGTATGTTCACCCGCATATGGGCTGATGGCGAACACGGAGGGTCGGATTGGACATGGTGTCCAGGACGGAGGGATCTTCCTACAGGATTGCGCCTCCCTGTCCCCTGACACCTTCGAATCCTCCCGTTAGGCTGGCTGGCGTCGTCGGGTGGCTGCAGGCCGAACGTCTCGTCCTACCCGCTGCGGAGGTATTTCATGCGCGCCATGGAGACCTTTCAGCCGGTTGGTGCGGCAGGATTGCGGTGGACCCGGCGGTGAGACCACACACCACCGAGTCACGCAACGGCGCGCGACAGGAGCCAAGAAGTCATGCAGACCAAGCTGGACGCAGCCAAGGCCGAACTGCTCACGAAGGCAGCAGCAGCCGCTGAGAACAGCCAGGTGGGGGGAGCGGCGCCGGGGGAGGGTCTGAGCAACGGCGCTCTGACCGCGTACCTGCACCACTACTACCTCCACACCGCGCCCGAGGACCTGGTCGACCGCGACCCGGTCGACGTGTACGGCGCGGCCGCCTCCCACTACCGCCTCGGCCTCAAGCGCCCGCAGGGCACCGCCGAGGTCCGCGTGCACACCCCGTCGGTGGAGGAGAACGGCTGGTCCTGCGGCCACACCGTGGTCGAGGTCGTCACGGACGACATGCCGTTCCTGGTCGACTCGGTCACCAACGAGCTGTCCCGCCAGGACCGCGCGATCCACATCGTGATCCACCCCCAGCTGGTCGTCCGCCGTGACATCACCGGCAAGCTGCTGGAGATCCTGGACATCGACGCCTGCGCCCGCAGCCAGGCCGCCGGCGCCGAGTGGCCCGCCGACGCCGTCGTCGAGTCGTGGATGCACATCGAGGTCGACCGCGAGACCGACCGCGAGGACCTCCGCGCGATCGAGACCGATCTGCGCCGCGTCCTGGGCGACGTCCGCGAGGTCGTCGAGGACTGGACGAAGATGCGCGAGTCCGCGCTGCGTCTGGCCGACGAGCTGGCCGAGGAGCCCCCGGCCCACCTGCCCGAGCAGGAGGTCGGCGAGGCCTGGGAGCTGATGCGCTGGCTCGCCGACGACAAGTTCACCTTCCTCGGTTACCGCGAGTACGACCTGGTGGAGCACGAGGGCGAGGAGGTCCTCAGGGCCGTCGCGGGCACCGGCCTCGGCATCCTGCGCTCCGACCCGCTCAGCCACGACGACGACCACCACCCGGTGAGCGAGGCCTTCGGCCGGCTCTCCGCGCCGGTGCGCGCCAAGGCCCACGAGAAGAAGCTGCTCGTCCTCACCAAGGCGAACAGCCGCTCGACCGTGCACCGCCCGGCCTACCTCGACTACGTCGGCGTGAAGAAGTTCGACGCCAACGGCGAGGTCATCGGCGAGCGTCGCTTCCTCGGCCTGTTCTCGGCCGCCGCCTACACCGAGTCGGTCAGCCGCATCCCGGTGGTCCGCCGCAAGGTCCAGGACGTCATCCTGAGCTCCGGCTTCTCCACCGAGAGCCACGACGGCCGCGACCTGCTGCAGATCCTGGAGACCTTCCCCCGGGACGAGATCTTCCAGACCCCGGCCGAGGAACTGCTGCAGATCGCCACCAGCGTGCTCTACCTCCAGGAGCGCCGCCGGCTGCGGCTGTTCCTGCGCCAGGACGAGTACGGGCGCTACTTCTCCGCGCTGGTCTACCTGCCGCGCGACCGCTACACCACCCGCATCCGGCTGCGCCTGATGGACATCCTGATGCAGGAGCTCAACGGCGCCTCGATCGACTACACGGTCTGGTCGACGGAGTCCGTGCTGACCCGTCTGCACTTCGTCGTCCGGGTCACCCCCGGCAGCGAGCTGCCGCACCTCACCGACGCCGAGATCGAGCGGATCGAGGGCAAGCTCGCCGAGGCCGCCCGGTTCTGGATGGACGGCTTCAACGACCAGCTGCACCTGGAGCTGGGCGAGGAGCGGGCCGCCGAGCTGTCCCGCAAGTACGGCAACGCCTTCCCCGACGGCTACCGCGCCGACTTCACCGCGCGCACCGCCGTCGCCGACCTCAAGCAGATCGAGTCGCTGCACGGCGACGGCGACTTCCGCCTGAACCTGTACCAGCCGGTCGGCGCGGGCGACGACGAGCGCCGCTTCAAGATCTACCGGGTCGGCGGCCCGATCTCGCTCACCGAGGTCCTGCCGGTCCTGCAGCGGCTGGGCGTCGAGGTGCTCGACGAGCACCCGTACGCGCTGACCCGCTCGGACCACACCACCGCCTGGGTCTACGACTTCGGCCTGCGGCTGCGCGAGGCCGTCGAGCTGACCGACGAGGCGCGCGACCGCTTCCAGGAGACCTTCGCCGCCACCTGGACGGGCAAGGCCGAGAACGACGGCTTCAACGAGCTGGTGCTGACCGCCGGGCTGACCTGGCGCCAGGCGATGATGCTGCGCGCGTACGCCAAGTACCTGCGCCAGGCGGGCTCCACGTTCTCCCAGGACTACATGGAGGACGCGCTCCGCAACAACACCCACACCACCCGGCTGCTGGTCAACCTCTTCGAGGCCCGGCTGAGCCCCAGCCACCAGCTGGGCGCGGTCGAGCTGACCGAGGGCATCGTCGAGGAGCTGTCCGGCGCGCTGGACGAGGTCGTCTCGCTGGACGAGGACCGCATCCTGCGCTCCTTCCTGCACCTCATCAAGGCCACCCTGCGCACCAACTTCTTCCAGCACACCGGCGAAGCGGGCGCGTGGCACTCCTACGTGTCGATGAAGTTCGACCCGAAGGCCATCCCGGATCTGCCGGCCCCGCGCCCCGCGTTCGAGATCTGGGTGTACTCGCCGCAGGTCGAGGGCGTGCACCTGCGCTTCGGCAAGGTCGCCCGCGGTGGTCTGCGCTGGTCCGACCGGCGTGAGGACTTCCGCACCGAGATCCTCGGCCTGGTCAAGGCGCAGATGGTGAAGAACACCGTCATCGTGCCGGTCGGCGCCAAGGGCGGCTTCGTCGCCAAGCAGCTGCCGGACCCGTCGGTGGACCGGGACGCCTGGCTGGCCGAAGGCATCTCGTCCTACAAGACGTTCATCTCGGCGCTGCTGGACATCACCGACAACCTCAAGGGCGGCGAGGTCGTCCACCCGGCCGACGTGGTCCGCCACGACGAGGACGACACCTACCTGGTCGTCGCCGCGGACAAGGGCACCGCGACCTTCTCCGACATCGCCAACGGCGTCGCCGAGTCCTACGGCTTCTGGCTGGGCGACGCGTTCGCCTCCGGCGGCTCGGCCGGCTACGACCACAAGGGCATGGGCATCACCGCCCGCGGTGCCTGGGAGTCGGTCAAGCGCAACTTCCGCGAGCTCGGCCACGACACCCAGTCCGAGGACTTCACCGTCGTCGGCATCGGCGACATGTCCGGTGACGTCTTCGGCAACGGCATGCTGCTCAGCGAGCACATCCGCCTGGTCGCCGCCTTCGACCACCGGCACATCTTCCTCGACCCCAACCCGGACGCGGCCACCTCGTACGCCGAGCGCCGCCGCCTCTTCGAGCTGCCGCGCAGCTCCTGGGACGACTACGAGAAGTCGCTGATCTCGGCGGGCGGCGGCGTCTTCCCGCGCAGTGCCAAGTCGATCCAGCTGACCTCGCAGGTGCGGGCCGCGCTCGGCATCGAGGAGAGCCGGCTCACCCCGGCCGAGCTGATGAAGCGGATCCTCCAGGCGCCGGTCGACCTGTTCTGGAACGGCGGCATCGGCACCTACGTCAAGGCCTCGACCGAGACCAACGCCGAGGTCGGCGACAAGGCCAACGACGCCATCCGGGTCAACGGCGAGCAGCTCCGGGTCCGGGTCGTCGGCGAGGGCGGCAACCTCGGCTGCACCCAGCTCGGCCGCATCGAGTACGCGGCGTCCGGCGGCCCCCAGGGCGCCGGCGGCTGGATCAACACCGACGCCATCGACAACTCGGCCGGCGTGGACACCTCGGACCACGAGGTCAACATCAAGATCCTGCTCAACCAGGTGGTCGCCGACGGCGACATGACGGTCAAGCAGCGCAACCAGCTGCTCGCCGAGATGACCGACGAGGTCGGCCACCTGGTGCTGCGCAACAACTACGCGCAGAACGTGGTGCTGGCCAACGCCGTCGCCCAGGCGACCAGCATGGTCAACGTCCACTCCCGCATGATCAACCGCCTGGAGCGCGACGGCCGGCTCGACCGGGGGCTGGAGTTCCTGCCCACCGAGCGGCAGATCCGCGACCGCCAGCAGAACGGCCGCGGCCTGTCGCAGCCCGAGCTGTCGGTGCTGCTCGCCTACACCAAGATCACCCTGGCCGACGAGCTGCTCGCCACCGAGCTGCCCGACGACCCGTTCTTCCGCACCGCGCTGCATGAGTACTTCCCGAGCGCGCTGCGGGCGCGGTTCGCCGAGGCGATCGACAACCACGCGCTGCGCCGCGAGATCATCACCACGCTGATCGTCAACGACACGATCAACCGCGGTGGCTGCACCTTCGCCTTCCGGCTGAAGGAGGAGACCGGCGCCACGTACGAGGAGATCGCCCGGACGCACACCGCCGCGCGGGCCGTCTTCGGCCTGGAGCAGATCTGGTCCGAGATCGAGGCCCTGGACAACGAGGTCCCGGCCGGGGCCCAGACCAGGATGCGGCTGCACTCGCGCCGGCTCGTCGAGCGCGCCACCCGGTGGATGCTCAACAACCGCCGCCAGCCGCTCGACATCGCGGGCACCATCGAGTTCTTCCACGACCGGGTCAACCAGGTCTGGGGCTCGCTGCCCAAGCCGCTGCGCGGCGAGGACCTGGCCTGGTTCGAGTCGGTCTACAACGAGCTGGCCGCGGCCGGTGTGCCGGAGGACCTGGCGGGCCGGATCGCCGGTCTGTCCTCGACCTTCCCGACCCTGGACATCACCGAGGTCGCGGACCGGTCCGGCAAGGACGTCGCCGAGGTCGCCGAGCTCTACTACGACCTCGCCGACCGCCTCCAGATCACCCACCTGCTCGACCGCATCATCGAGCTGCCGCGGATCGACCGCTGGTCGTCGATGGCCCGCGCCGCCATCCGCGAGGACCTCTTCGCGGCCCACGCGGCGCTGACCGCCGACATCCTGGCCTGCGGCCCCGAGGGCGCGACCCCCGAGGAGCGGTACACCGCCTGGGCGGAGCTCAACTCCACCCTGCTGAACCGCGCCAAGAGCACGCTCGACGACATAAGGGGTTCGGACAACTACGAGCTGTCCAGCCTGTCGGTCGCGATGCGCGTCATCCGCACCCTGCTCCGCACGGGGTCGATGCGCTGACGGTCGCAAGCCCGGAAGCCCAGCGGCGGCGGGGCCGCGTCTTCGGACGCGGCCCCGCCGCCGTTCCGCGTGGTCGGGGCGGTCGAAACCCCCTCGCACGGCAGCCCGGCCCCGGAGTGTAGTGGTGCGGCCACTCTGTGTGCGAAGCCGTTTGTGGCGCCGATGTGAGGCGCGGGTGAACGCCGGGTCACAAACTCCGGTACGCCACCGGTGCGTTGTCGCCCAGTGGCGGAGTTTCTCCCCAACTGCCCTGATTGGCAGCTGTTCTGACATGCCAAGAGTTGCAGTAAGCTAACTCCGCGATAGGCGTTGCCGCAGGTCTCGTGCCGGAAGAGCTCCACCGACGTGCTGGAACAACAGGTGTCTTTCGGCCGGGCGCAGGCCGCCAGTCCCATTCGCGCAGGGCGGTCCGGACCAGTTCCTGACGCGATGCCACCTGAAGAGAGTTTCATGACGTCATTTGTGCAGGAACCCTTTTTCTGGGTCTCCATCGTGGTGATGCTCGTCGTAGTCGCAGTCGCCCTCCAGGCCCGCAGGACGAACCTCTCCCTGCGCAGGCGAAACGTTTCCCTGGAGGAGGCGACCGCCCTGGCGCAGCGGCAGCGCGACGATCTCGGCGTGCTGAACGCGCGACTGCAGAGCCAGCACGCGGCCGTGCTCGCGGAGGTCCGCAGGGACGCCGAGGAGGACACCAAGGCGGTCCTCAAGGCGGCGATGCGGACCCTCCAGGGCCTGGCCGACGAGCAGCAGGTCGTCATCGACAAGGTGCAGCGCAAGTACGGCGACAGCCCGCAGATCCTCGCCGACCTGATGCTGAT
The DNA here is from genome assembly GCF_053587085.1 of Kitasatospora sp. NPDC003701. Taxonomy (NCBI): domain Bacteria; kingdom Bacillati; phylum Actinomycetota; class Actinomycetes; order Kitasatosporales; family Streptomycetaceae; genus Kitasatospora; species Kitasatospora sp. NPDC003701. Next base: position 25,025 of record NZ_JBSFNM010000061.1, on the reverse strand, counting down.
CGACCACTCGAACAGCCAGTTCGGCCGGCGCGCCCAGGGCATCGCGGTGCTCTGCGGCGGCTGGCTGGGCCGCCGGGAGAGCGTCGCCTCGATCTACGACGTGGCCCGCAGTGCCCAGGGCCGGATCCGGCACTTCGACCGGGTGCAGATCCACTCCCGGGTCAGCGTCTCGCTCGCCAGCAAGGTCGTCGAGCCGGTCGCCGTCGTACTGGCCGAGCTGCTCGCCAACGCCACCAACTACTCCGCCCCGGACACCCCGGTGGAGATCAGCGTCCAGGCCGTCCCGACCGGGGTCTGTCTGATCATCGACGACGCCGGTCTCGGGATGGGCCAGGAGGAGAAGGACCGCGCCGCCGCGTTCCTGAACCCCGGTGCGCCGATCAGCCTCACCGGTCTGGGCAACCCCCCGAAGTTCGGCTTCGCCGTCTCCGGCATGCTGGCCGCCCGCTACGGCTTCCGGGTCTCCGTCGACTCGGTCTCCCCGTACGGCGGTGTGCGGGCCGTGGTGCTGCTGCCGGCCGAACTGCTCAGCAGCGAGGTCGCGCCCCCGGCGGTCGTCGAGCACAACGAGTACCACAACGGCGCGTACCAGGGTGAGTACAACGGCGCCCAGCACGGCGAGTACCAGGGCGCCTACCAGGGCGAGTACCAGGGCGCCCAGCACGGCGAGTACCAGGGGGAGCCGGTGGAACAGCCCGTACCGGTCCGTGCGCAGGCCCTCGGACAGCGGCTCGCGTCGCTGCCCGAGCCGGCCCCGGCCGCCCTCGCCCCGGTCGCCCCGGCCGCCGCGCAGGCGGAACCGGAGATGACGGCGGACGGACGGCTGCCCCGGCGCCGGCGCCAGCGCACTGTCTCGGTGGTCCCGCAACCGCAGGACTCCGGCCGCGTCGACGAGCCGGTGCGGAGCACCGGCCAGGAGACGGCGTCCCGCCTCGGCGCGTTCCAGCGCGGGACGCTGTCCGGGCGCAACACCATGACCACGGAAGGAACCGAGATCCAGTGAGCCCTGATCTGTCCTGGGTGCTCAACGATGTGCTTCAGGTGCGCGGTGCCCGGCATGCCATCCTCGTCTCCGCCGACGGCCTCCTGCTGGAGCGGTCGAGCGAGATCGGCCGTGACGAGGCGGAGACCAACGCCGCCGCGATGAGCTCGATGCAGTCGCTGAGCCGGGCGGTCGCCCCGTTCGTCGGGGGCAGCGGCGGCACGTGGCGCCAGACGCTCCTGGAGTACGACCACGGCTGGATCTTCCTGATCGCGGCCGGCAGCGGAGCCTACCTCGCGGCCTCCACCGCCTCCGACGTCGACATGGAGGCCATGTCCTTCCGGATGCAGCAGCAGGTGGGCGCGCTCGGACGGGCGATGACAGCGGCGCCGCGCCAGAGCACACACAGCGGCTCATGACGGTCCCTGGCGAGGAGCAGCGGGTTGCCAGCGGCTTCATCCGCTCCTATGTCATCACCGGCGGACGCGAGCTGCCGAGTGCGGACGACCTGTCCCTGATCACCCTGGTCACCGTCGCTCCCGAGCAGGGGCTCCCGGCCCGTCCGAGCCCGGAGACCGTGGCGATCTGGGACCTGTGTTCCGGCGGCTACCTCTCGGTGGCCGAGGTCGCGGCCCACCTGGCGCTGCCGGTCGGGGTGGTGAGGCTGCTGCTGACGGACCTGATCCGCGAGGGACGGCTGCTGCGCCGGGCGGCCCCGCCACCGGCCCAGGCCCCGGATCCGAGACTTCTAGAGAAGGTACTGCATGGACTTCAACGCCGGTTCGCCTGAGGACATCTACGTCCCGGGCGGGGTGACGACCGCCGTCAAGATCCTGGTCGTGGGGCACTTCGCGGTCGGCAAGACCACGCTCATCGGCGCCCTCTCGGAGATCGCCCCGCTGAGCACCGAGGAGAAGATGACGCAGGCCTCCACCGGCGTCGACGACCTCCGGGGCGTACCGGACAAGAAGACCACGACCGTCGCGCTGGACTTCGGCCGGCTGACCCTGGGCGACGACCTGGTGCTGTACCTGTTCGGCACGCCGGGCCAGCAGCGGTTCATGCAGCTCTGGGAGGACATGGCGCGGGGGGCGCTGGGAGCGCTGCTGCTGACCGACCCGACCCGCCTCTCGGACACCTTCCCCGTCATCGACCTGATCGAGCAGTACGGCCTGGAGTACGCCGTGGCGGTCAACAGCTTCGACCGGCAGAGCGACTACACCGAGGACGAACTGCGCGAGGCCCTCGACCTGCTCCCGCACACGCCGGTGGTGTTCTGCGACGCGCGCGACCAGCGGTCGTCCGCCGACGCCCTGCTCACCCTCGTCCGGCACCTGCTCGAACGAGCCTCCTGACCCTCCCCCCGTCACCGCCTCCCGCGGCCGCACCCGCCCGGGGCCACTTCCGAGGAACGACCCATGGAATCTCCGCAGCGACCCGCCCCGCAGTCGCCTCCCCCGGGCTGCCCGATGCACGGCGGGCCGACTCCGCTGTACGGGGAGATGTTCTCGTCCGACCCCGAGGCGGTCTACGACGCGCTGCGTGCGCACGGCCCCGTCGCCCCCGTGGAGCTGTCCCCGGGGGTGGACGCCACGCTGGTCACCTCGCACGAGGTCGCCCTGCGGGTGCTGCAGAACCCGGGGCTGTTCGCCCGGGACTCCCGGCGGTGGTCGGCGCTGAAGGAGGGGCGGGTGCCGATGGACAGCCCCGTCCTGCCGATGATGTTCTACCGCCCCAACTGCCTCTTCACGGACGGCACCGAGCACCTGCGGCTGCGCAAGGCCGTCACCGAGAGCCTGGAGCGGCTCAACGACAACCGGCTCAACCGGCACGTCGAGCGGATCGCCGGCTACCTGATCGACCAGTTCAGCCCGCTGGGCCGGGCCGACCTGATCAACGACTACGCCAAGCTGCTGCCGCTGCTGCTGTTCAACCAGCTCTTCGGCTGCCCGGCCGACATCGGCGACCGGCTGACCCGCAGCATGTCCGCGCTCTTCGACGGCCTGGACGTGCTCCAGGCCAACGAGGAGCTGAACGCCTGCCTGATGGACCTGGTGGCGCTGAAGCGTCGTCAGCCGGGCGACGACATCACCTCGTGGCTCGTCCAGCACCCGGCCGGGCTGCGCGACGAGGAGCTCAAGGACCAGCTGGTCATGCTGATGGGCGCCGGCGTCGAGCCCGAGCGCAACCTGATAGGCAACGCGCTGCTCCTGCTGCTGTCCGGTGACGGCGGTTCGGGGATGCGCATCGAGGACGCCCTCGACGACGTGCTGTGGAACAACCCGCCGATCGCCAACTACGCGACGCACTTCCCGATGCAGGACGTCGAGGTGGGCGGGGTCCGGATGCCCGCGGACAGCCCGGTGGTGATCAGCTTCGCCGCCGCCAACACCGACCCCGCGCTGACCGACGCCCGGCTGACCCTCAGCAAGGGCGCCCATCTGGCCTGGGGTGCCGGCCCGCACGCGTGCCCGGCGAAGTCCCCGGCCCAGCTGATCGCCCTGACCGCGATCGAGTGCCTGCTCAACGCGCTCCCGGACGTCACGCTCACGGTGCCCGCGCAGAGCGTGGAGTGGCGGCCGGGGCCGTTCCAGCGCGGACTGGTCTCGCTGCCGGTGCGGTTCAGCCCGGCACCCGTCCGCCCCCCGGCGCCGGGCGCGGGCGCCGGACCGAGCGGCCCGCCCGTCGCGGCCGCCGCCCCCGGCACGCCGCACCCGCCGGCCGCCGGACCCGTCGCGGCGCCTGCCGCGGGCCGGGCCCCGGGCAAGCAGAAGGGTTGGTGGAGCTCCTTCCTGGACGTCTTCCGGCTCTGACCGGGAGGCTCCGGAACCCGGCCGACCGCCTTGCGGTGAACGGAGTCCGGCGACCGCGGGCATGTGACGGGGGCAACTCGAATTGACGCTTGAGCGTGCTCCCGGTGGGTAGGTCGCCGCCGTACTGCCCGCCAGCGCCGAGGAGCCCCGCGTGACCGCCGTGATGGAAACCCGCCCCGGGACCCCGGAGTGCCGTGCTGGAACCGTCGACCGCCGCGCCGCCGTGCCGCTCCTGCGGCGGCTGCGGTCGGCCGAGGGGCTGGCTCGTCCGTTCCCGATCTACGACGAGCTGCGGGCCATGGGCGATCTCGTTCCGGCGCCGTGGGGCGGGTACCTGGTCACGGGGTACGACGCGTGCAGCCAGGTCCTGCGGGGCAGGACCTGGCTCGTCCCCGACTTCGCCTGGCAGGACCGGCAGACCGACACCGAGCGCTGGCACGCCGTCGCCACCCAGGAGATGAGCCGCACGCTCTCCCGGCTCAACGCCCCCGAGCACACCCGGCAGCGGCACAGTCTCGGCAACCTCTTCGACCGGCAGACCCTGCAGGCCATGGCGCCGCGGATCGAGGCCGACGTCGAGGCGCTGCTGGACCGCCTGGCCGAGCGAATACGCGCGGACGGCCAGGCGGACTTCGCCGCCGTGGTCGGCGAGCGGCTGCCGATCAACACCGTGGGGCGCTGGCTGGACATCTCGCCGGCCGACTACGCGCACATCCTGGACATCACCCACAACCAGGTGCACGCTCAGGAACTCCTGCCCACCAAGAGCCAGTTGGCGATCTCCGAGGCGGCGACCCTCCAACTGCGCCGGTACTTCACCGGGCTCGTCCAGGAGCGCCGCGCCAACCCGGGCGACGACGTGGTGTCCGGCTGGATCCGGACCTGGGACGCGCTGGAGTCCGACCGCGCGACCACCGACCGGATCGTCTACGAGCTCACCATGTTCGTCACCATCGCCTCCCTGGAGACCACGGCGACGCTGCTCTCCTCGCTGCTGTGGTCGCTGCTGCGCTCCCCGGGGCAGTGGGACTGGCTGCGGGCCCGGCCGGAGCACATCGACGACGCGATCGAGGAGGCGCTGCGCCACGATCCGCCGATCCGCCTCAACAGCCGCGTCGCGGGCGAGGACACCGTGCTGGCCGGGGTGCTCGTCCCCAAGGACACCATGGTCCACGTGATGTACGGGGCGGCCAACCACGATCCGCGCCGCAACCCGGACCCGCACACCTTCGACATCCTCCGCAAGGGCTCCCACATCGCCTTCGGCGGCGGCGCCCACTACTGCCTCGGCGCGGGCCTGGCCCGGCTGGAGGCGCGGGCCCTGCTCGGCCAACTGCTGCGGCGCTTCCCGACGCTGCGGGCGGCGAGCCCGCCCGAGTACGCACCCCGGATGGTCTTCCACCGGGTGACGTCCTTGAGAGTGACGGCATGAACGTTTCCTCCGAGGTGGTCCCGCACCCCCCGTACGCGCAGCACCCCCCGTACCCCTCGCAGCCTCCGGCGCCGCCCGAGTCCGGCGGGGCGGCCGAGCCCGCCCACGACCGGGCCCACGGGGCCAGGTACCAGGAGCCCGCCGCCGCCCACGGTCCGACGGCGCCCCGCAGCGTCCGCGCCGAGCGCCGGGGGCCGGTGCTGTACGTCGAGTTGGACAGCCCCGGGACCGGGAACGCCGTCACCGCGGCCATGCTGGAGGAACTCTTCGCCGTCCTCTCCGCACCGGACCCGGCCGTGCGCGTCGTCGTGCTCTCCGCCGCCGGTCCGGACTTCTGCCTCGGCGGCGACCGTGACGAGTTCGCCGACTCGCTCGGCACGGACCCGACCGGCGGCGGCATCCGCAGCTCCGGCACCCTGGCCCGCCGGGTCTGCGAGACCCTCACCAACAGCCCCGCCGTCACCATCGCCAGGGTCCAGGGCCGGGCGATAGGCGCCGGCTTCGCCCTGGCCCTCGCCTGTGACCTGCGGGTCGGTGCCGACACCGCCGCCTTCCGGCTGCCCGAACTCGCCCTCGGCCTGCCCGTCGCCTGGGGCGGCCTGCTGCCCCGCCTCCTCAACGAGGTCGGCGCGGCCCGTGCCCGCGAGATCATCCTCACCGGCCGCCCGGTCGGCGCGGCGGAGGCGTACCAGCTCTCGATCCTGCAGCGGGTCGTCCCCGAACAGGACCTGGACCGGGCCGTGGCCGAGTGGGTCAAGCCGGTCGCGCGCCGCCCCGAGGCCGGCCTGCGGGTCACCAAGACCCTGCTCAACTCCCATGCGGCGGCGACCCGGCTGGGCGACACCGCCCTCCTGGACGCCGAGCTGATGGCCTCCGTCCTCGCCGCGGCCCACTACAGCCGCGGGCCCGCCGCCCCGCCGTCCGCCTGATCGGCCGCCCCACCCCGGGCGCCCGTGCCGCCCCGCGTCGTACCGGGGCGCCGGCGAGGCCGGGCCGGCGACGGTGGGCCCGTGTCCTCGGACGCGGGCCCACCGCGCTCCCGGCCGGCCCCACCGCCCCCCGACCCCGCTCCCGGAACCCGATGCCGAGCACCGCTCGCGCTTCGGTACGGTGTCCTGCGACGAGGGGGAAGATCATCATGACTGGGACGCGCATCAGGCGCATGGCGGGAACCGCCCTGACCGTGGCGCTGGTCGTCACGGGGGCGGCGGCCTGCGACTCCGCCGGGACGACCGCGGCCGCCCCGGCCGCGACGACCGCGGGCCCGGCCCCGGAGCCGTTCGGCGCCGGCGGCTACCGGGGGCTGAAGCCCGGGATGGCGAAGGACGCGGCGCTGGCCCTCGGCGTCCTGGAGACGGCCCCGGTGTCGCTGCTCAACGGCTGCACCGACTACGCCTACAAGGGCGGTCCGGCCCCGGACGCGGCCAGGATGGCGGCCGAGGCGGCCGTCCAGGCCAAGGTCGACGAACTGGACGCCAAGGCGCAGGCCGGGCGGAGCAGGCCCGGCGCGGTGCCGACCCTGCCGCCCCACCCCTCGCTGACCGACCTCAAGCTGCACTCGGAGCTCCTGCTGGCCGAGGCCGAGCGGATGAAGGCCCATCAGGGGACGTACGACCAGCTGGCCAAGGCCACGGACGAGCTGAAGGCCGCGCGGGCGACCCGCGACGCCGCGTTCCTCGCCACCGGCCGGGTCGGGTTCGGCCCGGACGGTCTGCGCGAGCTGGTGGCCCCGGCGGGCACCCGGACCGCGGAGGGCATCGGGGTCGGCTCGACGGTCGAGGAGCTCAAGCGGGCCTACGGCGACAAGGGGCTGGAGCGGGCGAAGAACGGCACGTACGAGATGCCGGTCGAGGGGAGCCGGGCCGGGCAGGGCTGGAAGTACGAGTTCACCCTGGACGGCGACAAGGTCAGCGGCCTGGCCCTGGCGAACCGCGGCATGTACTGCTCCTGAGCACCCCGCCGCCCGCGGCGACGGCGGCGCGGCCGGGGCGGCCGGGGCGGCCCCTCGACCGGCCCGGCCGCCCCCGCCGCGTCAGTGCGTGGCCGCCCGCTGGAGCGCGCTCGCCAGCAGGGCGAGGTCGGTCGGGCCGTTGCCGAGCTCGCGCACCGGCCGGCGGGCCGGTGGGGCGCCGAGCTGGAGCGGGTCTATGGCGACCACCGTCGGCCGCAGGGTCGCCGTCCGGGGGATGCGGCCGCTGATCCGGGCGCTCTGGAACGCGGTGACGCCGCCGTCGGGCAGCCGCAGGTAGCCGCGGCCGGGGGTGTCCTCGCCCAGCGCGGCGGCGTCGCCGAGGTGGATGAGCAGGTCCGAGTCGGCCGGGTCGTCGGTGCGCAGGGCGATCCGCAGCAGTGCGGCCTCGTCGACCTCGGTGCCCGCGCTCTCCTCGGGGCGGCCGGTGGTGACGGCGAGGTGCACGCCGAGCGGCCCGCCGCGGCGGGCGACGGCCGCGAGGGCGCGGGCCAGCGGCCGACCGGCCGGGGAGGTCGGGGCGAGCAGGGCGTCGTAGTCGTCCACCACGACGACCAGCCGGGCGGGTACCGCTGGGGAGGGGGCGGGCCGGGGGGAGTCGCCGCTGCGGGGGTGGATGATCTTGGCCGTGGCCACCGGCGTCGTGGTGCCGGCGGCCCCGACCGCGGCGGGCACCGGGACGGCCGGCCGGTCCGCGGCCGAGGCCCGCTCGCCCTCCTGGCCGCGCTCGCCGTCCAGACCGCGCTCGGCATCCAGGCCCCGCTCGCCGTCCAGGATGCGGGCCGCGTGCCAGGAGGCGAAGTCCAGGCCGTCGAAGAGCCGCTCGCGCAGGGCGAGCTCGTCCTCCAGCGCCTCCGCGGCGAGCAGCGCGGCGCGCGGGTCGGTGGCGGCGTTCACCAGGCCGGTGACGTGCGGCAGCTCGGTGCAGCCGTCCAGGCCGTCCTCCGTCGCGCGGCCCTCGACGAGGGTGACGGCCAGCCGCTCGGGCCGCTCCGACACGGCCAGCGAGGCGACCAGGGTGCGCAGCAGCTCGGTCTTGCCGGAGCCGCGTGCCCCGCCGATGAGCAGGTGCGGGCCGCCCGGGTCGGGGGAGGGCAGGGTGAGCTCGGGGTCGGCGAGGTCGAGGGTGCAGAGCTCGTCGCGGGTGGTGCCGAGCAGGGCGGTGGCGGCGCCGATGCCACCGGCGTGCGCCGCCCAGCGGGCGGAGAGCTTGGCGGGGGTGACGGTGTCGAGCTGCAGCAGGTCGAGCAGGCGCAGCGCGTCGGGCAGCGGGCCGCGGGCGGCCGGGACGGCCTCGCGCAGCGGCGCGAGGACGCGGGCCAGCCGCTCGGCCCAGGCGTCCGAGACGGCGTCCAGCGAGACCTCGTGCAGGGTCTCGCGGCCCCGGGCGACCGGCCGGTCGAGCGAGAGCTGGGTGCCGACCTCGCCGGTGATCAGGGCGGTGGCGCCGAGGCCGCGCGGCAGCAGCTCGGGCTGCTCGGCGAGGCAGATCGGGAAGATGCCGACGGCCGGGCCCTGGCGCAGCAGCAGGTCGAGCGCCTGCCGGGCGCTCTCGCCGGCCGGGCGGCCGTCGACCACGACCACCGTGGCGGGGTGGCCGCCGAGGCCGGTCGGGCCGCTGAGCCGGGCGGTGAGCTCGGTGAGCCGGGCGGTGGCCTGGTCGTCGTCGAGGCCGATCAGCAGCCGGCAGTCCTGGCCGTCGGCCGGGCGCAGGTGCGGCAGCCAGAGGGCCCAGGCCCAGGTGTCGGCGCGGTCCTGCGCGGGCCGCGCCGGGTCGGCGTCGACCACCACCAGGCTGAGGCCGGTGGGCGGGTGCAGGGCGGCGAGCTGGGCGACGACCGCGCGGGTGAGGGCGTCGAGCCGCTCGCGCGGGCCGCTGAGGCCGAGGCTGCCGGCGGTCTGCAGGTCGAGGGTGACGGGGACGGCGGGCAGCAGGGTGCCGGGGGAGGTGCCGGGGCCGCCGGGCCGGTCGGCGGTGCCGAGGCGCAGGGTGAGCGCGTCGGGGTGGCCGGGGGCGCGCTCCCAGAGCCGGGGGCCCGGGCCGAGGGCGTTGAGCAGCAGGGTGGCGAGGTCGGGCCAGCGCTCGCGCTGGGCGGCGGCCTGCCGGGTGCGGACGGCGGCGTGGTGGCGCTCGGCGCTCTCCTGGCCGGGCGGCTCGGCGGTGGCGCGGCCGAGCCGGAGCGAGAGCAGGCCCCGGGCGCGGCCGGCGGCGGGCTCGGGTACGGCGGGCGGTTCGGTCACCGGCGGCGCGGGCCGGGCGGGGGCGGGCGCGGCGAGCTGGAGGTGGCCGTGGCCGTCGGGCAGCGCCGCGCGGGCGGGCACCCCCGAGCCGCCCCCGGGATCCGGTGGGGTGACCCGCAGGGTGGACTCGCCGATCCGCAGCAGGCCGCCCTCCAGCGGGACGGCCTCCTCGGGCGGTCCGGGCGGGACGATCCGGCCGTCCAGGGTGGTGCCGTTGGTGGAGCCGAGGTCGCGGACGGTGACCCGGCCGTCCTCGCCGAGGTGCAGCGCGAGGTGGAGGCGGGAGACGTCCGGGTCGTCGAGCGGGACGTCGGCCTCGCCGGAGCGGCCGACCCGGATCTCCCGGCCGTGCAGGCGGTGCACGCCGCCGGCGTCGGGGCCGCCGACCACCCGCAGCTCGGCGGTGGCCGGGCCGTCGTCGGGGTCGTCGGCGGTCGGGTCGGGCTCGTTGAGGCTGAGGACGGCGCCGTCGAGCAGCGGGGGGTGGCCGAGCAGGGTGTGTTCGTCCACCCGATGCGCCCCGGCGTACAGGTGTACATGGGTGGCGGCCCGTGGGCCGCGCACGCCCACGGCGCCCGCGAGGGCGCCCGCGAGGGAGCCGAGCGCGGTGCCGACGGGTGCGGTGACCAGCACGTCCACATAGGGGATGGCGGAGCCGGCGGCTGCCGGGCCGCTGCGCGGTCGGAGGACGGTCAGCCGGATCTGCATCTCGCCCGCGGTCCCTTCTGCTGGTGCTGACGCCTGGTGCTGACGCTTGCCGCCCCGGGCCGCCGGCGGTCGACGCCCGTGCGGGCGGCTGCGGCGACACTGGGCCACAAGAGTGGCGAGTGTCATCCTGCCATCCGTCACCGACAGTCCGCGCACGGTACCGGATTTGACGATCTTGCGATCATCGCCATGGTGGAGGCGACGGAGGGTCAGGTCAACCGTCGCTCCGGACGCCCGGCCCGCCGACCCCGGGGAGCCCTGGGGGGATGTCCCCCGGACCCGTCCGGAACCCCTCGCCGGTCGCCTCAAAAACGGGAACGGACACGGTTAGAGTGGCCGGAACACGGGCCCGGCAGGCTCACCGCACCTGCGGAGGAGCGCCCCGCGCGGGCGGCACGGCGAGGAGTGCGACAGGTGCGGCCAGTCGGCAGCAAGTATCTGCTTGAGGAGACCCTCGGACGGGGGGCCACCGGCACCGTCTGGCGCGGACGGGTGCGCGCGGATGTCGCGGTGCCCGGCAGCGAGCCCGGTCAGCCGGTGGCGATCAAGGTGTTGCGCGAGGAGCTGGCGGCCGACCCCGACGTGGTGATGCGCTTCCTGCGCGAGCGCTCGCTGCTGCTGCGGCTGACCCACCCCAACATCGTCAAGGTCCGCGACCTGGTCGTCGAGGGCGAGCTGCTGGCCCTGGTGATGGACCTGATCGAGGGCCCCGACCTGGCCCGCTACCTGCGCGGCAACGGCCCGTTCAGCCCGATCGCCGGCGCCCTGCTGATGGCCCAGGTCGCCGACGCGCTGGCGGCCAGCCACGCCGACGGCATCGTCCACCGCGACCTCAAGCCGGCCAACGTGCTGCTCGCCTCCACCCTGGTGGACGGCACCGAGCAGATGCACCCGATGCTGACCGACTTCGGCATCGCCCGGCTCGCCGACTCCCCGGGCATCACCCGCACCCACGAGTTCGTCGGCACCCCGGCCTACGTCGCGCCGGAGTCCGCCGAGGGCCGCCCGCAGACCTCCGCGGTGGACGTCTACGGCGCCGGGATCATGCTGTACGAGCTGGTCACCGGCCGCCAGCCGTTCCAGGGCGACGGCCCGCTGCAGATCCTCCAGGCGCACCTCGCCCAGGAGCCGCAGCGCCCCTCCACCATGCCCGACCCGCTCTGGACGGTGATCGAACGCTGCCTGCGCAAGGACCCGGCCCAGCGCCCGAGCGCCGTCACGCTGGCCCACGCGCTGCGGGTGGTCGCGGCCGGGGTCGGCGTGCACGCCTCCCCGGCGGCGGTGGACGCGGCGCTCGCGGTGGGCGCGCTGCTGCTGCCGGACCCGCAGCCGGCCGCCGTGCCGAGCAGTGCGCCGGGCGGCCTGGCCGGGCCCGCCGCGGCGGGCCTGCCGGGCACGGAGGACCGCACCCAGGTGCTGCCGGCCGGCCAGCCGGGCGGCCAGTACGACTCCCGGCCGTACGACCCGCAGCAGTACGACCCGGCGGCCGCGACCCGGGTGATGGGCACCCAGCCGCCGCCCGCCGCCCCGTACGGCGCCGCGGACCGCACCCAGGTGATGCCGCCGACCCCGCCGGGACCGCCGCAGCCGGAGGCGCCGCACCCCTGGCAGACCCAGCTGCGCGCCGCCCGCGACCGCAACCAGCAGACCGAGATCGGCTACTTCGACCCGGAGGACTTCGAGGCCCCGCCGGTCGCCCCGCCGCCCTACCAGGCCGGACCGGGGGGCCAGGCCGGGCAGGGCGGCCGGCCCGGCGGTCCGGCCCGCCCGCAGGGGCCGCAGGGCTACCCCCAGCAGCCGCCGCGCGGCTACCAGCAGGCCCCGCCGCCGCCCGGCTACGCCCAGCGCCCGCCGGTGGCCCCGCCGCCCTACCGGGCGGGGCAGGGCGGCCAGGCCCCGGCCGGCGGCCGCCCGCAGCCGCCGGGCGGCTACAACCAGCCCCCGCAGCACGGCCGCCCGCCGCAGGGCCACCAGCCCCCGCAGCCCTACGGGCAGCAGCAGCGACCCCAGGCCGGCCCGCCCGGCGGCTACCAGGCCCCGCCGGCGCAGCCCGCCGTGCCGCGCCGGGCGGAGCCGCCCGCCCCGCAGCACCGGGAGCCCCCGCAGCGCCGGGAGGCGCCGCCGCAGCCCGCCCGCCGGGAGGCCGCGCCCGCCCGCGAGCCGCGCCCGCGCAGCCGCAACCGGATGTACATCCCGGGCCTCGGCTGCCTCAAGGGCTGCCTGATGGTGCTGCTGGTGCTGGCCGTGGCCGCGGTGGCGCTGTGGAACTTCACGCCGCTGCCGCAGTACTGGGCCGACGTCCAGGACTGGTTCAGCAGCGCGAGCGACTGGGTGAGCAATATCGTCGGCAGCTCCAAGAACTGACCGCGGGGGCCCGGCACCGCGCCAGGGGCCGGGCCCGGTGGCAACATTGACGCTTTGTCGACAATCCACGAGATTTCTCGCCCTCCAGTGCCCGCCGAGCGCCCTCAGGCGGCCCGCGAAGGGTGTCCGGGCGCGTAGGTTGGTCGCTGTTGTCCCGCCCCACCGAGCGCACCGGACCCTCCCCCGTGCGCTCCCGCCGCCCACGGAGCAGCATTGGCACGCAAGATCGGCAGCCGCTACACCGTCCACCAGGTGATCGGCCGGGGTTCCGCCGGGACGGTCTGGCTCGGTGAGGGCCCGGACGGCCCGGTCGCGGTCAAGCTGCTGCGCGAGGACCTCGCCGCCGACCAGGTCCTGGTCGGCCGCTTCGTCCAGGAACGCGCCGCGCTGACCAGCCTCGACCACCCCCGGGTGGTCGGCGTGCGCGACATGGTGGTCGACGGCAGTGACCTCGCCCTGGTGATGGAGCTGGTCCAGGGCACCGACCTGCGGTCCCGGCTGGAGCGCGACGGCGCGCTCGCCCCGCAGACCGCCGTCTCGGTCATCGCCGACGTCGCCGACGGCCTGGCCGCCGCGCACGCCGCCGGCATCGTCCACCGCGACGTCAAGCCGGAGAACGTCCTGCTCGACCTCGCCGCCGCCCCCGGGCCGGGCGGGGCCCCGCGCGCCAAGCTGACCGACTTCGGGGTGGCCCGCCTGGTCGACGCCCCGCGCCGGACCCGCGCCACCCGGATCATCGGCACCCCGGACTACCTCGCCCCCGAGATCATCGAGGGCCTGGAGCCGCGCGCCGCCGTCGACATCTACGCCCTCGCCACCGTGCTGTACGAGCTGCTGGCCGGCTTCACCCCGTTCGGCGGCGGCCACACCGGCGCGGTGCTGCGCCGTCACGTCACCGAGCAGGTGCCGCCCGTCCCCGGCCTGCCCGACGGCCTCTGGCGGATCATCGCCGAGTGCCTGGCCAAGGCCCCGGCCTCCCGGCTGCGCGCCGCCGAGCTGGCCGCGCGCCTGCGCGAGCAGCTGCCCGCGCTGGCCGGTCTGCCGGTGCTGGCCGTCCCGCAGCAGGGCCGGGCCCCGGCCGAGGAGCAGCTGACCCCCGGCGAGGCGGTGTACGCCGAGGTGGACGCCGGCCCCGGCACGCACAAGCGCCGCCGCGGCCCGGCCGTCCCGCTGGTGCCCGGGGTCGCCCCCGACTCCACCCGGGACACCCACACCAGCCTGCGCCGCCCCTCCGCGCAGGAGCTGGCCTCCTACGCGGCCGAGTCCCGCGCCCAGCGCACCGCCCCGGGCGCCGGTCACCGCCGGGACCGCCAGGCCCTGCTGCGCCGCCGCCGGCTGCTGGCCGTCCTGCTGGCCACCGTCCTGCTGCTGGCCGGCGCGGCCGCCGCCTGGACCGCCTTCGCGGCCACCGCTCCGGGGACCGGCCAGGCCCCCCGTCCGGTCGTCCACTCCGCGCCGCCGCGGGCTCCGTAGGCGGCCGGACGACCCCGGTGTCGTCCACCGCCCCCCCGGAACCATTACCCTGGGTGCGTGGCAGCCGTCGATCCTTCCGAAGAGCTCAAGAACCTCGACACGACCATGGGGTCGATCGAGGCAGTCCTCGACCTGGACAAGATCCGGGCCGACATCGCGCGTCTGGAGGAGGAGGCAGCCGCCCCCGACCTGTGGGACGACCTTGCGAACGCGCAGAAGGTGACCAGCCGGCTCTCCTTCCTCCAGGGCGAACTGCGCCGGGTCGAGGGCCTGCGCAGCCGCATCGACGACCTCGGCGTCCTGTTCGAGCTCGCCGAGGCCGAGGACGACGCGGACACCCGCGTCGAGGCCGAGAACGAGCTGGGCGCCGTCATGAAGGCGGTCGAGGAGCTGGAGGTCCGCACCCTCCTGTCCGGCGAGTACGACGCCCGCGAGGCACTGATCAACATCCGCGCCGAGGCCGGTGGCGTGGACGCCGCCGACTTCGCCGAGCAGCTGATGCGCATGTACCTGCGCTGGGCCGAGCGGCACGGGTACCCCACCGAGGTGTACGACACCTCGTACGCGGAGGAGGCCGGCATCAAGTCCGCGACCTTCACCGTGAAGGCCCCCTACGCCTACGGCACCCTCTCGGTCGAGCAGGGCACCCACCGGCTGGTCCGCATCTCGCCCTTCGACAACCAGGGCCGCCGGCAGACCTCGTTCGCCGGTGTCGAGGTGCTCCCGGTCGTCGAGCAGTCCGACCACGTCGACATCGACGAGTCCGAGCTGCGGATCGACGTCTACCGCGCCTCCGGCCCCGGCGGCCAGGGCGTCAACACCACCGACTCGGCGGTGCGCATCACGCACATCCCGACCGGCGTCGTGGTCTCCTGCCAGAACGAGCGCTCGCAGATCCAGAACAAGGCCTCCGCGATGAACGTCCTCCAGGCCAAGCTGCTGGAGCGGCGCCGCCAGGAGGAGCGGGCGGCCATGGACGCGCTCAAGGACAGCGGCAGCTCCTGGGGCAACCAGATGCGCTCCTACGTGCTGCACCCGTACCAGATGGTGAAGGACGTCCGCACCGAGTACGAGGTCGGCAACCCGCAGGGCGTGCTGGACGGCGACATCGACGGCTTCATCGAGGCCGGCATCCGGTGGCGCAAGCAGCGCGAGACCGCCGCGAACTGACCCGCGGCGGCAGTGAACACGGGAAGGCCCCCGACGGAGATCCGTCGGGGGCCTTCCGGCTGTCGGTCGTGGCTCAGGCCAGCGCCTGCCGGGCGATCAGGGCCACCGCGATCAGACCGGCCAGCAGGGCAAGCAGCAGGACGGGGGAGAGCGCGGCGAAGGGGCCCTGCTGCTCCTGCAGCCGGGCACGGTTGGCGCGGCACACGGGGCAGCGGCCATCGCTCACGCGGCCGTTGCAGTTGGCGCACACCAGATGGTCGCAGGTCATGCGATCTCCTCCTCGCTGCTACAGCCAACGCACCGGACGGGGCTTTGGTTCCTGTTCTTGCCCTGTGCGGGGGAGCGGCCAACCCCGGCCACCACCTCCACTCTGCCAGGTTCCGGCCGTTCCGGCCCCCGGGCTGTGAGATGCCTCCCAATTTTCGGGGCATAACCGGACATTGTCTCCCAAGGATCGACTTCTGTCCCGGACTGCCCCTGCGGGCCGGTCGCCGGGTCGCGTATGGTCCCAAGCCGGGAGCGGCCCTTTCCGCTCCCGCCGCCCGCCCCTGGGCCGGGCGCCCGGGGTGGATCGACCGAGGACTGGCGCCGCCTAGGATGGCCTCCGTGATGCAGCCGTGATCAGATTCGAGAACGTCTCCAAGACCTATCCCAAGCAGAACCGTCCCGCCCTGGACAACGTCTCGCTGGAGATCGAGAAGGGTGAGTTCGTCTTCCTGGTCGGTTCGTCCGGCTCGGGCAAGTCCACCTTCCTGCGCCTGTGCCTGCGCGAGGAGCGCCCCAGCACCGGCGAGGTGCACGTGCTGGGCAAGGACCTCGGCAAGCTGTCCAACTGGAAGGTGCCGCACATGCGCCGCCAGCTGGGCACCGTCTTCCAGGACTTCCGCCTGCTGCCGAACAAGACGGTCGCGCAGAACGTGGCGTTCGCCCTGGAGGTGATCGGCAAGCCCAAGGGCGCCATCAACAAGGTGGTGCCCGAGGTGCTGGACCTGGTCGGCCTCGGCGGCAAGGAGGACCGCATGCCGGGCGAGCTCTCCGGCGGTGAGCAGCAGCGCGTCGCGATCGCCCGTGCGTTCGTGAACCGCCCGATGCTGCTGATCGCGGACGAGCCCACCGGCAACCTCGACCCGCAGAACTCGGTCGGCATCATGAAGCTGCTGGACCGGATCAACCGCACCGGCACCACGGTCCTGATGGCCACGCACGACCAGGCCATCGTCGACCAGATGCGCAAGCGCGTCATCGAGCTCGACAAGGGGCTGCTGGTCCGCGACCAGGCCCGCGGCGTCTACGGGTACCAGCACTGATCCCGTAGGCCGCCGGCCCGTCTCGCCCGACCAGCAACCGACCCTGGAGTTGTTACACGCATGCGCGCCCAGTTCGTCCTGTCGGAGATCGGTGTGGGTCTCCGCCGCAACCTGACGATGACCATCGCGGTCGTCGTCAGCGTCGCGCTCTCCCTCGCCCTCGCCGGTGCCTCCCTGCTGGTCCGTGACCAGGTCAACTCCATGAAGGGGTACTGGTACGACAAGGTCGAGGTGAGCATCTACTTCTGTACCAAGTCGGACGCCCGCAACTCGCCGCAGTGCCAGAACGGTGCGGCCACCGACCAGCAGATCGCCGACATCAAGACCCAGCTCGACAAGATGGACTCGGTCGTCCAGACCTCCACCTTCGAGGACTCCGCCGAGGCGTACAAGCACTGGAAGGAGATGAACCCGGACAACCCGCTCATCTCCGTCCTCGGCCCGGAGGCCATCCCGCAGTCCTGGCGGGTGAAGCTGAAGGACCCGACCAAGTACGACGTCATCCAGAGCGCCTTCGCCGGCAAGCCCGGCGTGAAGTCGGTCGAGGACCAGCGCAAGATCCTGGAGAACCTCTTCGGCCTGCTGAACGGCCTCCAGACGGCGGCCTTCGTGATCATGGTGCTGATGCTCTTCGTCGCCCTGCTGCTGATCGTCAACACCGTCCGGGTGTCGGCGTTCAGCAGGCGGCGCGAAACCGGCATCATGCGCCTGGTCGGTGCCTCGAACTTCTACGTCCAGATGCCGTTCATCGCCGAGGCCGCGTTCGCCGCGCTGCTCGGCGCGGTGATGGCCTCCGGACTGCTGCTCGGCGGGCACTTCTTCGTCCAGAACTGGCTGGCCGACCGGGTGCAGTTCATCCACTTCATCGGGCTCGGCTCGGTGCTGGCGGTGATACCGCTGCTGGTGGTGGTCGGTATGGGCATGGCCGGCATCGCGGCGTTCTTCACGCTGCGCAAGTACCTCAAGGTCTGACCCCGGCCCTTGACGGCCCCGGACGGCACTGCGCCGTCCGGGGCCGTCGGCGTTCCGCCGTCGGCCGATCCGGCCCGCCGTGCTCCGCGCTGCGCCTACACTCCGATGCCATGCCAGAAACTCCGCGCAGAGCACGTCAGGCGGCCACCCTCAGCCTGGTGTTCGGCGCCGTGCTGCTGGCCGGGGCCGCGACCGGAGCCTGGGGCGACCCGGCCGCGCCGCGCCCGCACCCCTCCGCCGACGCGGCCCCGGCCGCCGTCGCCACGCTCTCGGCCGGCCAGGACCCGGCCGGCGCCGCCCTCTCCGAGCAGCAGGCCGAGCACCTGATCGGCGCCAACGGCGACCGCTGGGGCGCCTACTACAGCGCGCAGGAGTACGCCGAGTTCAGCCAGGGCCTGGACGGCCGCTACCTCGGGGTCGGCCTGTCGGTCGGCCGCGGTCAGGACGGCGTCACCACCGTGTCCCAGGTCCAGCCGGCCGGCCCGGCCGCCGCCGCCGGGATCGCCGTCGGCGACCGGCTGCTGGAGATCGGTGCGGACCAGGCCGACCACCTGCCGGTCACCGAGGTGGTGGCCCGGCTGCGCGGGCGCGAGGGCGAGCGCACGGTCGGCTCCGAGGTCACCCTGGCCGTCCGGCGCGGCGCGGGCGAGGTCCGCGAGGTCCGGCTGCGGCGGGCCCTGCTGGACAGCCAGCAGGTCGCGGTCGAGCGCCTGGACAAGGGGGTCGTGCGGATCACCGTGCGGGCCTTCACCAGCGGGGTCGCCGAGCAGGTGCGCGCCGCCGTGCACGGCGCCCACGGGGTGGTGCTCGACCTGCGGGGGAACTCCGGCGGGCTGGTCGAGGAGGCCGCCGGCACCGCCGCGGTCTTCCTGGACGGCGGCCCGGTCGGCTCCTACCAGGAGCGCGGCGGGACCCGCGAGCTGACCGCCCGGCCCGGCGGCGACCAGCGCACCCCGCTGGTGGTGCTGGTGGACGGCGGCACCATGAGCGCCGCCGAACTGCTCACCGGCGCCCTGCAGGACCGCAGCCGGGCCGTCGTGGTGGGCGGCCGGACCTTCGGCAAGGGCACCGTCCAGCAGCCCAGCCGGCTGGCCGACGGCGCGGTGCTGGAGCTGACCGTCGGGCGCTACTTCACCCCCGCGGGCCGTTCCCCCGAGGGGGTCGGCCTGCTGCCCGACGTGCCCGCCCCCGGCGCCGAGGACGCCGGTGCGCTGGCCCTGCGGGTGCTCGCGGGCCTCGGCACCCGGACCTGAGGCGCGGCGGGTAAAGGGGCTGCTCGTCACCGTGTCGAGGTGCGAGAATGGCGGCGCTATGGCAAAGGAAACCGGACACAAGCTGATCGCGCAGAACAAGAAGGCGCGACACGAGTACACCATCCTCGACACCTACGAGTGCGGTCTCGTGCTCACCGGCACCGAGGTCAAGTCACTGCGCGAGGGGCGGGCCAACCTGGTCGACGGCTATGCCTACATCCAGAACCACGAGGCCTGGATCGACAACGTCTTCATCCCCGAGTACACCCAGGGGACGTGGACCAACCACGCCGCGCGGCGCAAGCGCAAGCTGTTGCTGCACCGGCTGGAGATCCACAAGATCGAGGCGAAGGTCCGGGACGCGGGCCACACCCTGATCCCGCTCTCGCTGTACTTCAAGGACGGCCGGGTGAAGCTCGAACTGGCGCTCGCCGTCGGCAAGAAGCTCTACGACAAGCGCCAGACGCTGCGCGAGAAGCAGGACACCCGCGAGACGGCACGCGCGGTGGCGGCGGCGCGGCGGCGGCAGAGCTGACCTCCGGCCACGCCGGAGTTAATCCGCTGGACCCTCGCAGGCCGCCTCGCGTACTATGGCGCCAGCACCACGGACGGCCACCGTCCGAGTTGTTTCTCAACAAAACATGGGGATGATCGGTTTCGACAGGGGAAGTCGAAACAGGAGAAGCGAGCCGAGGAACGCGGCAATGATCTCGTTAACCATCTGTCGCAAACAAATAATCGCCAACTCTAAGCGCGATTCCCAGCAGTTCGCTCTCGCTGCCTAATAACAGCTAAGAGTGCTTGGGTGTCAGACCGGGGAGTTCCCGACCCGGACCCTGGCATAATCTAGGGAACTCAACCGTCCACCCGGGCTGCGGGGGTGGAGGGGAAATCAAACAGCAGCTGGGCCTGTTGGCGGCTTGTCCGCGTGACTGCCAGGGCCGAGAAACTCACAGCGGACTGCGCTCGGAGAAGTCCTGAATCCACTCCACTGGACCCGGGTTCGATTCCCGGCATCTCCACCACCCCATGTTTGACGATCGAAGGCCGCCCCCCGCTCAGCGGGGGGCGGCCTTCGTGCGTCCCGGCCCCCGCGGGTCGCGTCCCGGGATCCTCCTCCGCACCACGAATCCGGCCCTGGTGCGGCGCGGAGGAGGGGTGGGGGCGTAGGATTTTCCGTCCGCTCGTTTCCCCGAGCCGGACCCCATCCACCGCAGGACGTACGTCAGGGGGCTTCTTGGGCGAGCACGGCTCCACCCAGTACTCCGCCGCAACCACCGAGGCCATGCAGAGCAACACGGACACCACCGCCGTCACCGATTCCGAGACCGTCCGCGAGCGCGAGATCGCCGGGGAGCAGCGTCACCTCGACACCGTCTACCACCGCCTGGAGGAGAAGCTCGCCGAGGCCGAGTACATCCTGGAGGACGCCGTCAAGCGCGTGCAGGTCGGCACCCCCGGCGCGCTCGCCGAGCGCGACGCCCAGGTGTACCGGGCCGGCGCGCACCTCCAGCGGCTCAACAACGAGTTCGAGGACTTCCTCTTCGGCCGGATCGACCTCCAGCAGGCCGATGCTCCGGAGGAGCACGGCATTCCCTCCGACACCCCGCTCGACCCGGCCGACCCGGCCGTCGCCGAGACCCTGCACATCGGCCGGCTCGGGGTGCTGGACGCCGAGTACGGCCCGCTGGTGATCGACTGGCGGGCGCCGGCCGCGGCGCCGTTCTACCGGGCCACGCCGCTGGAGCCGGGCCGGGTCGTCCGCCGTCGGGTGATCCGCTCCAAGGGCCGCAAGGTGATCGGGGTCGAGGACGACCTGCTCCGCCCCGACCTCACCCCCACCCTGGACGGCCGCGAGCTGGCGGTGGTCGGCGACGGCGCGCTGATGGCCTCGCTCGGCCGGGCCCGCAGCCACTCGATGCGCGACATCGTCTCGTCCATCCAGAAGGAGCAGGACGAGGTGATCCGCGCCGCCGCGGCCGGGGCCACCCTGGTCACCGGCGGCCCCGGCACCGGCAAGACCGCCGTCGCGCTGCACCGCGCCGCCTTCCTGCTCTACCAGGACCGCCGCCGCTACGCCGGGGGCATCCTGGTGGTCTCCCCGACCCCGCTGCTGGTCTCCTACACCGAGGGCGTGCTGCCCTCGCTCGGTGAGGAGGGGCAGGTCGCCGTCCGCGCGGTCGGCTCGCTGGTGGACGGCATCGAGGCCGGCACCTACGACACCCCGGAGGCGGCCCGGATCAAGGGCTCGGCCCGGATGACGCAGCTGCTGCGCCGGGCCGCCCGGGCCGCGCTGGAGCTGGGCGCCCCGCAGGAGCTCAAGGTGGTCGCCCGCGGCGAGGTGCTGCGGCTGGACGCCGGCCGGCTGAAGGCCGTCCGGGGCCATGTGATCGGCTCGGGCGGCACCCCGCTGAACCTGCTGCGCCCGCGCGCCCGCAGGCTGCTGCTGGACGCGCTCTGGCAGGAGGCCACCCGGCACCTGCCCAGGCCGGCCGACCACTACGCCCGGGAGCAGCGCCAGGAGGAGAAGGAGTCGTTCGACGACTACGTCTCGGACGAGGCGCCGTTCCTGGACTTCCTGGACGCCTGGTGGCCCGCGCTGAGCCCGCGCCGGGTGCTCGGCACGCTGAAGCAGAGCCGGCACACCAACCGGATCGCCCGCCGCGCCGTCACCCCGGAGGAGGCCAGGGTGCTGGCCGGCTCCTGGCGGCACCTGTCCGAGCGCGGCGAGGGCGAGCTGTCGGCGCACGACGTGGCGCTGGTGGACGAGCTCCAGGTGCTGCTCGGCGAGGCGGCCCGCCCGAAGGTCCGCGAGGTGGACGCGGTGGACCTGCTGAGCGGGCTGGACGAGGTCACCACCTTCGCCGACCGCAGCTCCAGACAGCGGGAGCGGGTGCCGGTGGAGCGCACCGAGTACGCGCACATCATCGTGGACGAGGCGCAGGACCTCACCCCGATGCAGTGGCGGATGATCGGCCGCCGCGCCCGGATGGCCACCTGGACGATCGTCGGCGACCCGGCCCAGTCCTCCTGGCCGTTCCCGCAGGAGGCGCAGGCCGCGCTGGACGAGGTGCTGGCCGGCAAGCCGCGCCGCCGCTACACGCTGACCGTGAACTACCGGAACCCGGCCGAGATCGCCGAGGTGGCGGCCAAGGTGCTGGCGCTGGCCGCCCCGGGCACGCCCTCGCCGAGCGCGGTGCGCCACGTCGGCGTGGAGCCGCGCTTCGCGGCCGTCACCGACCCGTCGCCCCGGGCCTTCGGTGCCGCGGCCCGGGCCGAGCTGGAGCGGCTGCTGGCGGAGGTGGACGGCACCGTGGCGGTCGTCGTGCCGATGGACCGCCGGGCCGAGGCGGCCGGGTGGATCGAGGGCCTGGGCGACCGCGCCGTGGCGCTGGGCAGCCTGGAGGCCAAGGGCCTGGAGTACGACGCGACCGTGGTGGCCGACCCGACCGGGATCGCCGGCGAGTCGGAGGCCGGTCTGCGGGTGCTCTACGTGGCGCTCACCCGGGCGACCCAGCGGCTGACGGTGCTCTCCGGTCCGGACGACCTGCCGGACGCGGCCGGCGTGCCCGCGCTGCTGCACGGCTGACCGTCCGTCACCGCGCCGGCGCACGAAGAAGGCCCCTCACCACCGGTGAGGGGCCTTCAGACGTTGATGACACCGACCCGCCATGCTCGCCTCGCGGCAAGTGGTCCCTCGAAGGGACGAAGGTTGGGCCCGGGGGCTTGGATCGAGCCGGTGTCCCGTCCAATGTAACGCATCTGCCCGGTGAGGCAAGAAGTTGTCGAGTCCACACACTCAATGAACGTTATTTCTGGCTTCGCCCTGGTAGGTGCGACGATCGAGGTCTAGCATGCGCAGGCGAAGGGCTTCAACATTCTGTTGAAGCAGCTGACCGGACGGAAGAAGGAAACGTCGATGGCGACGGTGCCCAGTGTCTCCAACTCGATCACGGTGCGGCTGGAGGTCCCGGCCAGGGGCAACGCCGTCAGTGCGATCACCACGGCGGTCGAGTCCTCCGGCGGCTCGGTCACCGGCCTCGACGTCACCGCCTCCGGCCTGGAGGCACTGCGGATCGACGTGACGGTGGCCGCGTCCTCGGTCGCGCACGGCGAGGAGATCGTCGAGAAGCTCCGCGCCATCGACGGCGTGTCGATCGGCAAGGTCTCGGACCGCACCTTCCTGATGCACCTCGGCGGCAAGATCGAGATGTCCTCGAAGCTCCCGATCCGCAACCGTGACGACCTGAGCATGATCTACACCCCCGGTGTCGCCCGGGTCTGCCTGGCGATCGCCGAGAACCCCGAGGACGCCCGCCGCCTCACCATCAAGCGCAACAGCGTCGCCGTGGTCACCGACGGCTCGGCGGTGCTGGGCCTGGGCAACATCGGCCCGGCGGCCGCGCTGCCGGTGATGGAGGGCAAGGCGGCCCTGTTCAAGCGCTTCGCCGGCATCGACGCCTGGCCGATCTGCCTGGACACCCAGGACACCGACGAGATCGTGGCCATCGTCAAGGCGATCGCCCCCGGCTTCGCCGGCATCAACCTGGAGGACATCTCCGCGCCGCGCTGCTTCGAGATCGAGGCCCGGCTGCGCGAGGCCCTGGACATCCCGGTCTTCCACGACGACCAGCACGGTACCGCGATCGTGGTGCTGGCGGCGCTCACCAACGCGCTCAAGGTGGTCGGCAAGGACATCGCCGACATCCGGGTGGTGATGTCGGGCGCCGGCGCCGCCGGTACCGCGATCCTCAAGCTGCTGCTGGCGGCCGGCGTCGAGCACGCCACCGTCGCCGACGTCCGCGGCGTGGTCCACCAGGGCCGTGAGGACCTCAACGACTCGCTGCGCTGGATCGCCGAGCACACCAACCGCTCGGGCCGCACCGGCAGCCTCAAGGAGGCCGTGGCGGGCGCCGACGTCTTCATCGGCGTCTCGGCCCCGAACGTGCTGGACGGCGACGACCTGGCCACCATGGCCGAGGACGCGATCGTCTTCGCGCTGGCCAACCCGGACCCGGAGGTCGACCCGGCGATCGCCCGCCAGACCGCCGCGGTGGTCGCCACCGGCCGCAGCGACTTCCCGAACCAGATCAACAACGTGCTGGTCTTCCCGGGTGTCTTCCGCGGCCTGCTGGACGCCCAGAGCCGGACGGTCAACACCGAGATGATGATCGCCGCGGCCCGGGCGCTGGCCACCACCGTCGCGGACGACGAGCTGAACGCGAACTACATCATCCCGAGCGTCTTCCACAAGGACGTCGCCAAGACGGTGGCCGCCGCCGTCCGGGACGCCGCGCTGGCCGGCGCCCAGGAGGACCCGGTGCCGTCGCGGCCGACCCCCGGCATCGTGGGCACGCTCGACACCTCGTCCTTCCCCGTCGTCAAGCTCTGACGGAGGTGTGCGACAGGTGTCGCGGATCGGTCAAATGACCGATTAGCGTCCCTACCCACCCAAGTCCGCCCCGAACCCTTGCGACACAAGGGCGAGGGGCGTGTTTGGGCTTGTCGTGCCTAGGGCGTACGGTAGCCCTGCACGGGGCAGGCGTGTCCGACAAGTACGGAACGTCCCCCTGGTCTTCCGGCGCGTCGTCCCGACCGCCGCCCGCGCCCGGTCCGCCGGAGCCGACGGAGCGTCACACCTCCGGCGGGCGGGCGTTGTTCGGGTGGCACGGCCGGGACCCGATTGGCTTTCTCGGGGCCGGTCGGGGCAGGATTCGTATCCAGGCAGGCAGGCGGGCCTTCGAGGGCACCGACCGCGGCACAGGGTGCGGACCCGGCCCGCGACCACGCATTGCCTGAATGAGCACTGTGTGCGGACCTGCGGCCTATCCGGGTGCCCCCGGAGGGAGCACCGATGGGCCCCCGTACACCGCAAGCGAACAGACCACAGGAGTACACATGAACCGCAGTGAGCTGGTGGCCGCGCTGTCCGAGCGCGCCGAGGTGACCCGCAAGGACGCCGACGCCGTTCTGGCCGCCTTCGCCGAGATCGTCGGCGAGGTCGTCGCCAAGGGCGACGAGAAGGTCACCATCCCCGGTTTCCTGACCTTCGAGCGCACCCACCGCGCTGCCCGCACCGCCCGCAACCCGCAGACCGGTGAGCCGATCCAGATCGCGGCCGGCTACAGCGCCAAGGTGAGCGCGGGCTCCAAGCTCAAGGAAGCCGCCAAGGGCGCCTGAGCAACCCCTTGAACGCCGAGAGGCCGGGTTCCCTTCGGGGAGCCCGGCCTCTCGCCGTCGTGGCCGCCGGTCCGGCGGTGAAACCGATGTTGTGCCGGTTCCGGGCGTACTGCTCCCCCGGATTGCCCAGCCCGACCACCAGCCAGGGGCCCTCGTACACG